>JBLHKW010000286.1:0-3187 GCA_047618565.1 Planctomycetota bacterium | reverse complement strand
ACGTCCCAGTATCTCGATCGCCGAGGACGAACTACAGCTCCGGAAAGACATGGGACGCCTCTCGCTTCGTTATCCTCGATTTGGGTACCGCAGCACTCACCGGATGCTCCTCCGGGAAGGCTGGCGGATCAACCGTAAGCGCGTTCACCGGCTTTGGCGCAGGGATGGGATGCAAGTGCCTCGGAAACGTATCGCGCGGCGTTCCCTGGGTGATTCAGCCAACTCTTGCATTCATCACCACGCGGAGTCAAAGGACCACTTGTGGACCTACGACTTCCTCTTCGACCCGCTGACTTTTATCGAGCGTCTCGCAGCCCTGATCCCGCACGGACGTGAGCGGGTCGAAAACGAAGTGGCGGGTCGGGGTCCGCGAGCGGCACGCCACAGGCGATCAGGCTCAGGTACGTCAGGCTACCGACGAGGTCGTAGTAGCGCTCGGTCCTCGCCGCGAAGGACGGGAAGAAGGCCCCCCCCCAGTTGACGGCGAACGCGACCGCTGCGCACAGCCCGGGAAACAGGAAACCCAGCGCCTCCACGCTGCCTGGGCCGCCGGCCCATGCGACGAATGCCGCGACGAGAACGCTTACGGCGATCACGATCAGGGGCATGGGTTTCGATTTCTGCATCCGGTACGCTTCCAGCTCGGTTTCCTGGGGCACGACCGCTGACTCTCGTAGTGTCCGATCGCGCGCGTACGGAACCGCAACAACCTTATTGCCCGCGAGCTTCGGCTGCCGGTATCCAGCGACTTCGTAGGTCCTCGATGCGAGCCCGATTCGTGCCCAGGTCGGAGCGGCCGATTCTGGACTCGGAGCGTACGTGTATGACGTGCGCCTCTGGATCGAGCCGGAACTCTACGTCGTCTGCGAACTTCAGGAGCGGCGTGTAGTAGACCGCGTGCACGTAGCCGTCGGTGCTTTCGAGGATCTCCACACTCGATTCGGCTTCCAAGAGATCTACCAACGAGGCGAAGGCTGGCGCTGGATCGCCCACGAAGGTGAGGGGCGCGATGGACGCCTTGCCGCTTCCAGATTCGCTGCACACGCAGTTCGTGGAAGAGGGACAGGGTCGCAAGCTGCCCTCGACGATTCCGACCTCGACGGGTCGGCGCGATATGCAGGCTGCGCCAAGGCCCAGGCTGAGCGCAATCAAGGGGAGCACAATGAGTCCAATGAGGGTCACGGACTTCCGTCTCATGTGAATTTCCGATCCGGAGTGCGTCTCCGTTGAGTTTGGGTGGGCTGCACTTCGTCATCCTTCCCGAACACGCCGTACGGCTGCGGGCTGGACCTGGCGCGCCAGAGTAGCGAGCTCCTGCATGCCGAGCCCAACTCGGGCCTTGCCCGCGGGAGAGAGTTGAAGGCGGTGAATCTCGCGTCCACCTAGAATACAGGAGAGGCCCCGTTCCGCGAGCTGGTCAACCAGTCGGGTCACGGCATGGCTTTGTCTGCGTACATCGCTGACGTAACTCACGCTGACCCAGACGATCTGTGCCCCGAGCTTGTCGGCGGCCTCGAGAAAGGCGGCTGCCGGGATATCGCCTCCGAGGTTGACGGAACAAAAACCTTCCGAGGCGAGCACGGTGGAGGCCATCCGACTGGGCAACACGCTCGGGTCACCGTCGATGCTGCCGCCCATGGCGATCAGCCCATCAGCCGGCGGTTCGAATAGTGCGTCTATCTGGTCCATGATCCGGAGCAGGATCTGAGTTGCACGATGTTCGACGTATATGCCCTGCTGCCCGTCGGCCCAGAGGCTTCCGATGCGGGCCATGGCAGTACGTACCGGCCCATCAAATAGATCGGCAGGCTGCATGGGGCGGAACACGAGGGCCGTCAGTATCGCCTCGGCTACCTCGCCGTCGTGCCCAGCTCGCAAGAGTTCGAAGATTCGCTCGCTGAGTGCGTCGTCATCGTCGAGTGCTTGCCTCGAAAAATACTCCAGCCCCAGCACGCTCGGATCAGCAAGCTCTCGGCCCGAGTCTCTAAAGAACCGCAGTGCGGGCAGCAACTCGACCCGGCGATGCCCGCCCGCCGTGAGCCTGGCCTGGACGCGCCCCGCGTCGATCCAGCGCTTGACGGAGGATTCGCTCACACCGAGCGCGCGCGCGAGTTCTCGCGGTGACAGGGTCCTGTCGTTTACGAGGCTGGAGATCATCACACGTTAGCGAATCGAACCGAGTCCGCCATCGACGCCCAGCACCTGCCCGGTTACCCAGGACTGCTCGGGATCGAGGAACCAGGCGATTGCGCGTGCCACATCACCGGGTTCGCCCAGGCGTCCAAGGGGATGCATGGCCAGCGAGGCTTTCTCCGAGGCTGGGTTCTGCGTGAGTGGATCAGAAAGAGGCGTGCGTACCAGACCAGGTGACACGACATTTACCCGAATACCTCGAGCTGCATAAGAGGCGGCGGCGGATAGGGCCAGCCCGACCACTCCCGCCTTCGCGGCAGCGATGGCTTCATGGTTCGCGAGTCCGGTCCGCGCCGCTGCAGACGAGAGAAGGACGATCGATCCGCCGGTTTTCATCATGGCCGAGGCCCCCGCGCGCACGGTGGCAAAGGCCGTGTCGAGATTGGCCGCCAGGGTAGCTCGCCACTCCTCAGGGGAGGTGCGGTGTGCGGGCTTCAGTAAGATCGAGCCGACACAGTTCACGATACCGTCGATCCGGCCGTGTTCGGCGACAACAATAGACACCGCGTCGCTGACTTCCTGAGCCGAGGTTGCATCGAGCACATGGGTGGACCCACCTAGCTCAGCTGCCAAGTCTTGAAGCCTGTCGGCGTTGCGCCCGGCGAGCGCAAGCCGAACTTCCGTGCGAGAAAGTTGACGGCAAAGCGCCGAACCGATGCCGCCGGCTGCACCCAGTACAAGGTAGACAGGCGCACTCATGCAATGCTCTGGGATTCAAGTCCCTTGGCAGATGCGGTTGCGTTCTGGTCAGGGCGAGGCTGTGGTTCCGGCTTGCGATTTCCCTTGGAAGGCAGGGTCTCCCCGTGCGGTTCGTGTGCCGCGCCCCAGAGGAGCAGGCTTACAGCACTGGCCACGATCAGGCTGACGAAGCAGCCCATACCGAAGATAATGACGTGGCTCATCGCTTGTCTCCTCTATCGCTCAGCAGCAAAGCGCCAAGAGCGAGGATCGACGGGACCCAGAGTCCGACGAAGAGACCCTGCTCGCGGTCCAC
>JBLHKW010000285.1:0-3244 GCA_047618565.1 Planctomycetota bacterium | reverse complement strand
GAGCTCACTCAAGAGTGCGCATGGAAGCAAGGCGGACGACGCGGATCGATCCCTCACGGCAGATCACAACGACACTCAACAAAACACGAATCGAAACCTTGACCGAGGAGGGCCTTCTCATGGAAGGTATTCCAAGGGGCGTGCGATGGTCCGACTGGTGTTGCCTGCCGTTGAGGCAGGTACCCGTCGGATTTTGCTCTGGCTCGGTACGTTCGCTTTTAGAGCTGGATCTTCGGTGGGAAGCGCAGGGCCAAGCGCATGTTCTCGGCCAGGTTGTGTCGGTTGAAGACCTTGCGCTCGAGCAGTTCGATCGTGTCCCGGCACCGTACCGCTCGAAATCGGTACAATCGTAGAGCCGTTGGATTCCCAATCCGCCGGATCACCGCCCGCATCTGTTATTGCCCTGCCGTTGCCCGTTGAAATCAGATCACTCCCATGACCTCCGACTGGCAGCGTGTCCGGAAACTCGTCGAGGACGCACTCTCACATCCGACCACCGAACGCGCGGCCTTTGTCGAATCGGAATGTGGCGCCGACGAGGCTCTGCGCGTGCGGGTGCTGGCGCTGCTCGCGCAGGATGACGCCGACGACGACTACATGGCGCCGCCTGGCGGGATGATCTTCGGTGCCGCTGACCCGCCGCAGCAAGGCAATAACCAGGGACTGCCGCGGCGACTCGGGCCGTGGGAGCTTCGGCGCGAGCTCGGTACGGGCGGCATGGGCAGCGTCTACCTGGCCGTGCGCGCCGACGGTCAGTTTCAGCGCCAGGTGGCGATCAAGCTGATCCGGACGGGCATGGACCACGGCGAGATGATCGCGCGGTTCCACCGTGAGCGGCAGGTCCTGGCAAACCTCGACCACCCCGGCATCGCACGCATGCTCGACGCGGGCCTCAGCGCGGATGGCCGGCCCTACCTCGTGATGGAGTTCGTGGAGGGCATACCGATCGATCGGTATTGCGACGAGAACAGGCTCTCGCCCGAAGAGCGCGTCGAACTCTTCCGGCAGGTCTGTGATGCCGTGCAGCACGCGCACCAGAACCTGGTCGTGCACCGCGACCTCAAGCCCAACAACATTCTGGTCACGTCGAGCGGCGAACCGAAGCTGCTCGACTTTGGCATCGCCAAAATCCTCGACCCCGAAAAGGCGGCGGGCGTCGAGATGACACAGGGGGTCATGCACTTCATGACACCGGCCTACGCCAGTCCCGAGCAGATCCGCAACCGAACCGTGACGACTGCCAGCGACGTCTACTCGCTGGGGGTGGTCCTCTACCGGTTGTTGACGGGACACCTTCCGCTCGACCTGGGTACGGGTACGCCCGCGGAGATCGAGCGCGTCGTGTGCGAGGTGGATCCGCCCAAACCGAGCACCGTCGTCACGCGCACGCGCGAGGCATCGTCCACGAGTCACCGCCCGACGACGACGCGCATCACGCCCGAGTTCGTCTCCGGTCAGCGTCTCACAACGCCCCGTGGTCTGGTGCGCGCCCTCTCCGGTGATCTCGACAGCATCATCATGATGGCGATGCGCAAGGAACTGCACCGGCGCTACGGATCCGTGGCGGAACTGTCACAGGACCTGCGTCGATTCCTGGGACACCTTCCGGTCGTGGCCCAGCCCGATACCGCCGTGTACCGCGGCGTCAAGTTCGTGCGCCGCAACAAGTTCATGGTCGCGACCGCGCTGGTTGTGGTCGGCTCCTTGACGGGCGGCCTGGTGGTGGCTCGGAAGGCCCAGGTGGCCGAGAGCGCACAGCGAAGTCTCGCGGAGGAACACGCTCAACGGTTGAGCGTCCTGGCAGAGGATCTCGAGCGCGAGAAAACCGTGGCGGAGGACCGCGCGGAGCGCATGCGCATACTGGCGCAGGAGTTGGAACAGGAGAAGGGCATCGCCCAGCGGCGCCTCGAGGATATTCGGTCGTTCTCGACCTCGCTGATCTTCGACGTCGCGCAGAAGATCGTCCACCTGGAGGGAGCAGCCCCGGCCGTCAAGGCCCTGTGTCAGACAGGAATCCAGTTCCTCGACAAGCTGCACCGCGACGTGGGCGACGATACCGAACTCCTGCGGGAGCTGGCCGTTGCGTACTCGAGGCTAGGTCAGGTTCAGAGCTGGGGCACACAAGCACGCTCGGGCAACAACGGCGCGCTGGTCTCGCTCGACAAGGGCCTCGATCTTGCGGCACAGGCATGCGAGATCGACGTCGAGGATCCACGCAACGCATTCGCATACTCGACTTGCCTGAATACCAAGGGCCTGGTGATGGAAGGCCTTTGGCGGTCGGACGAAGCCGAAGGGTGCTTCCGCGAGGCGGTCGAGGTATGTGAAGCCGTGATAGGCCCTGTCGAGTCCCCGTTGATCGGTCACGTGTTCTGCTGGTGGGATGCGCTCGAACGCCTCTCCCGCAACCTCGAGTTCCAGCTGCGATTCGATGAGGCGGACGAGCTCGTGGACCCCGCTGGCATCGTCCTTGAAAAGATGCAAGCGCGCTGGCCGGAGTTCCCGGCGGTGAGGTCCGCCGCGGTGAGCTTTGCCCGGTGGCAGTCGAGGATCGAATTGCAGCGAGGCGATTCGCAGCTGGGACTCGATCACGCGCAACGGGCCGTCGACCTCCAGGAAGCCTACGTCCGCGACCGGCCCCATCCGGCCGAGTGGCGCATCCTCTGGAAGATGCGGCTCGATCAGATAGCGGCACAGGGGAGCACGGAAGACGCGCAGGCGCAGATCGAAGTCGCACTCGGTGCGCAGCAATACTTCGAAGGGGCGATCGCAGCCGATCCCGCCAACCTCCAGTCACGCTTCGACCTGATGACCGCCCTGCACCGCATCTCGTCGTTGCACGTCGAGGCCGGTGACCTGGCGAGAGCACGCGAGGCTGCGACTGCGGCGGCCGATTGGGCCCGGCGTGAGCTGCAGGCCAACGCTGAAGACTCCACTGCGCGCTTCCTCCTGGCGGGCGCGTTGTTGCAAGGAACCGAGGCGGAACGCCGTGCGGGCGACTTGATTCAGGCACAAGACCTGGCGACGGAGGCGCGCATCCTGGTCGAGAGCGCCGCCGGGCGAAGAGAAGAGCGCCACTCGGCGGCGCAGATGCTCTGGACGTGCTACGGAACTCTCGGCCGCGTCTTTCTTTCAATGGCCGAGAGTCCGAACGGCTCCGCCGCAGCGCGTCGGTCATCGATCACACGGGCGAAGGCATGGTTCGAGAAGTCCCTGGTTGCCTTCGATGAGCGTTCGAAGCTCG
>JBLHKW010000284.1:0-3341 GCA_047618565.1 Planctomycetota bacterium | reverse complement strand
GCGAGTTCCTGCTCGACCGCCTCGACGGACTCCACGAACAGCTCGGCTTCGCGTCCTACACCGAAGGCTCACGCTCGACGACCGACATGTTCTTCATCGTGCTGGCGCTGATGGTGGGCACGGCCGGACTGCCGCATGTGCTCGTGCGCTTCTACACGGTGAAGAAGGTACGCGCCGCGCGCTCGTCGGTCGGCTGGGCGCTGCTGTTCATCGCACTGCTGTACACCACGGCACCGGCGGTCGCGGCCTTCGCGCGCGTCAACCTGATCAGTACCGTCGCGGACCAGCCCTACCGCGCCATGCCCGACTGGTTCAGCAAGTGGGAGGCCACCGGCCTGATCCAGTTCGACGACCTCAACGCTGACGGGGTGATTCACTTCAGCGGCGATGAGAGCAACGAGCTGACGGTCAGCCGCGACATCATGGTGCTCGCCAACCCGGAGATCGCGCGCCTGCCCAACTGGGTCGTCGGGCTGGTTGCTGCCGGGGGCCTGGCGGCGGCCCTCTCGACGGCCGCGGGACTGCTGCTGGTGGTCTCCTCCGCCATCAGCCACGACCTCCTGAAGCGATCCATAGCGCCAGGAATCACGGACAAGCAGGAGTTGATGGTCGCGCGGGTCAGCGCCGCAGTCGCGGTCATGTGCGCCGGCTACCTGGGCATCCACCCGCCCGGCTTCGTGGCGCAGGTCGTGGCCTTCGCCTTCGGCCTGGCCGCGTCGTCCTTCTTCCCGGTCATCGTTCTGGGCATCTTCTCCCGGCGCATGAACCGCGAGGGCGCGATCGCCGGCATGCTGACGGGCATCCTGTTCACCGCCAGCTACATCGTCTACTTCAAGTTCATCGCGCCCGAGAACAACACGCCCGAGCACTGGCTGCTTGGCATCTCGCCGGAAGGCATCGGCGGCGTGGGCATGCTGCTCAACTTCACCGTGGCCCTGATCGCCCGGCGCCTGGCCCCGCCGCCGCCGATCGAGATCCAGCAGCTGGTCGAGGACATCCGTGTGCCGCGCACCCGCGACGGGGCACAGCCCCCTGTCCCGGGCCACTGACGCCCGAGCCTCGCTCGTGGAGGTCCACAAAAGGCGTACGACGCCGCCGCGCAGGCACATCCCTGGCTTTGTCGAGGAACGGCCCCAGGGTGCCCTGCCAATACTGGCGCAATCCCCTGCCTGGGGTACGCTTTGGGGCTCCCGGCGCCGGTCGATCATCGTCCAGAGACCGGGCCGCAACGCCCCCAAACTGCCCATGCGTCTCATCATTGCCCTGTTCGCCGGAATCCTGCTCGCTCCCGGCTGCAGTACTGGCGAGGCCGCAGCTCCCGCCGGACTCCAGCGCACCGACCTGAGGGCCTGGACGGATCTGTCCAGCATGCTGGATCCGGATTTCGTCCCGCAACGGTTCGACGAGCAACAGGAGCGCGTCGTGCGCGCTCTCTGG
Organism: Planctomycetota bacterium; assembly: GCA_047618565.1. Classification (GTDB taxonomy): domain Bacteria; phylum Planctomycetota; class UBA1135; order UBA1135; genus JBLHKW01. Next base: position 1,904 of record JBLHKW010000284.1, on the reverse strand, counting down.
GTCGACGGACCTGCCCAGGTGCTTGTCGAGGCGAGCGGCACGGGGACCGTCGTGGCCACGACTCGACGCGACGGGCGGGAGCCGATCGAGATCGGCCGCTTCCAGCTCGCCAAGAAGCGCGGCTCGACGCGCGTGTTCGACCTGCCCGACTTCGGCCCGCGCGAGCTGGAACTGGTGCTCGACGGTGGACCGGACGTGGTCTGGAGCGAGATCACGCTGATCGAGGCGCCCAGCGCGCTGACCGATGAAGAGATCGCGGGAAAGGAGACGGACCGCGCTGCGCCGCTCGACGGGCGCAACGTGATCCTGATCGTCGCGGACTCGTTGCACGCCAAGCACCTCAGCACCTACGGATACGAGCGCGAGACGAGCCCGGCCATCGACCGCCTGGCCCAGAATGGCGTGCGCTTCGACAAGGCCTACTCCCAGACATCCTGGACGCTTTCCTCGATCTCGTCCCTGTTCACCTCGCAGCAGCAGGAACGCCACGGGGTGCTCGAGCTGAACCAGCGCCTGGACGAGCGTTTCGACACCCTGGCGGAGCTCTTCTCCGCCAAGGGCTATCGCACGGTCGGGCTGATCCAGAACGGCATCCTGTGGAAGGAAACCGGGCTCGGCCAGGGATTCGACGAGTACACCACGTTTCCCTACGACGGAGACGGGGTCGAGCGCATCGTGACGCGCGCGCAAGAAGTGCTGCAGGAGGTGTCCGACAGGCCGCTCTTCCTGTACGTCCACTTCACGCCGCCACACCAGCCCTACCAGCCGCCGACGGTCTACAGCGACGCCTTCGTCGATGCGGATTACGACGGCCCGGTCGATGGATCGATCCGATCCTGCGCGGTGCTCAATCATGAGAAGCCGCCGGTCGACGGGCCCGATGTGCGGCACCTGCTGAACCTCTACGACGGGAACATCCGTTTCGTCGACGATCAGATCGGACGCGTTCTCGACACGGCCCAGGACAAGGCCGAGCTGGAGGACTCTCTGGTCATCCTGACCTCGGATCACGGAGAGGCCTTCTTCCAGCACGGAGCCCAGGGACACAACGCGCATGTCTTCGAGGAGATGGTCCACGTACCGATGATCTTCTCGGCGCCCGGCAGCACGCTCTTCGCTGGCGGGACCGTCCAGACGCCGGTCTCCCTGCTCGACATCATGCCGACCCTGATCGACCTGGTCGGTCTGGCGCCGCTGGAGAAGAAGCTCGACGGGACCTCGCTCGCGCCCTTCCTGGGGGCCGACCCGCCCCACCGGCCCGAGCGCACGCTGTTCTACTCGTCGCGCTACAAAGACGAGCTCGACCGGGTTCAGTTCGCGGTGCGCTCGGACGGCTACAAGCTGGTCGTCAAGCGCGGCAACGCGGCCCTGTATGACATGGAGCGGGATCACAAGGAGCGAAATGACGTGAGCCTGGCCCACCCGATCCGGGCGCAGGCGCTCTGGTGCCGCCTGGGCGAGTGGTGGCGCACGGCGCGGGCGGAGAGCATCCACTCGAGCAGCAGCGCTCCGACCGACGAGGTGCTCGAGCAGCTCAAGGCTCTCGGTTACGTCGACGTCGAAGAGCACTGATCGCCCGCGGCGCCCCTTCGGCGTACACTCTCTGGCATGCGTCCGAGTGCCCTGATCGAGAAGTCCGCCCCCCTTGTCCCGCGCCTTTCCGGCCCCGGTTGCGTCGCCAGCATCGTGCTCGCTGCGGCCTGCGGCAGCTGCGCTGACAGCGATCGAGCCGCCCCCGCAGGTTCGGGCAAGGCGAGCGAGAACATCGTGATCGTGACCATCGACACGCTGCGCGCGGATCACCTGGGCTGCTACGGCTACTTCCGTGACACGTCACCGCGCATCGACGAGCTCGCAGACGAATCGATCCTGTTCGAGCGCTGCATCTCGCCCATGGCGACCAC
>JBLHKW010000283.1:0-3356 GCA_047618565.1 Planctomycetota bacterium | reverse complement strand
CAGGGACGCCAGGCGCGAGCACGGAATCAAGGCATCGAGCGCCGAGTTCGCGCACCACGACCAGGTCGGCAAGCAGGATTATCACCTTGCCGAGGCGGCCGACAGCCCCGATGCATTCGACGAGAGCTTCGAGTTCGCGACCTGCGATCTCGGACGTTTTCTGCACGGAGACGCGGGCGACCGCAAGCTGTTCGCGCGCGAGCTGGGCGCGGCCATGGAGGACATCGGCTTCGCGATCCTGCAGGGGCACGGGATCGATGCACAGCTCTTCGAGGACGCGCAGGGCTGGATTGAAGAGCTCTTCACCGAGACGACGCTCGCCGAGAGGATGCGCTACCGTGCCGCACGCCACGGTGCGGTCAGCGAGGGTTACTTCCCCATCAAGGAGACCAGCGACATCCATCCTGATCTGGTCGAGGGCTGGGTTTTCGGGCGGCGCGCATTCGACCTGGGTGAGGCCGCCGGTTTCGACGTCGGAGCGCACTGGCCCAGGCCCGAGCTGGAGCCTCGCTTTCGACGCCTGGTGCTCGCCGGGCAGCAGCTCTTCCAGCCCATCATGCAGTCCATCCTCGGCCACCTCGGGTGCGAGCCGCATTCGTTTGACGCGCGCCTTGAGCGCCCCAACTTCGGGCAGCGCCTCAACTACTACCCGCCCCTGAACGCGACCGAGTCAAGCAGCGGAGCCGGACGCCTGCTCGGCCACGAGGACGTGGATCTGTTCACCCTCTTGCCGGCACCCTCGGTCGAGGGCCTGCAGGTGTTGAAATCCGACGGCAAGTGGGTGCGCTTGAACGCTCCGGCGGGCTCCATCGTGCTCAACACAGGCGACTACATGCAGCGGCTCTCCAATGACATTCTGCCGTCGACGACCCACCGCGTGAGTCCACCAAGGGATGCAACTCAGGCTTGCGGGGCGCGGGTCAGTTTGCCCCTGGCGGCGTACCTCAGGCCTGACGAGTTGCTCGAGGTCCTACCTGGATTGGGCGCGCCCAGGTACGAGCCGGTACGCGTGATCACCTTCCACACGCGCACGACGGCCAAGTTCTACGGCGACGACTACGCCGTAGAGGACCCCGTGTAGGACCTTGGGCATTCAGATTGCGTACTCGCCAGCTTCTGGCTCATGCGCGGCGCCACTACGCGCCTGACGGAACGTTCCGTTCCCGTCGATGATGAAGGGCAGCCTGCGTGACCTGACGCGCTGCGTGTAGTACGGCCCGTCGACGGACATCACGGTGATCTCCGTGTTCGCCGAGTAGAAACCGCGGGTCTTTCCGCGCTGGAAGCGACAGGACAGTCGTTCGTCTTCACCAAGGAACCAGGGCACCCGGCCGAGCCAGCCGACGGTCTCGTAGATTTGCTCCGGCCCGTCGGGAGCTGCGAAGATCCGCACCACCTAACACCGTCCGTACCGATGCATGCCGATGAGAAACGACCACCCGGCTGGCTGACAGATTGCCAGCAGCGCCAGAGCTTCCGCCGCGGCGATCGGATCTCCGTTGGGCTCGGTCCCGGTCTTGAGCATCTCGAGCAGCTGCAGGTACGGCAGCGTGGCCAGCAGGATGCATGCAGCGCTCAGGTACATCAGGAAGCGCACACGCCCGATGCGATGTTCCGCGGTGTAGCTGAGGCTGAGATCGGAGTCACTCAGGGGGTGCTTCATAGGGGGTGAAACCATCGCGAACAGGTCAACTACGTCGCGAACAGGTCAACTACGTACTGGTGCGCGGGCCCGAGGGCGGGGTTGGCCACGGGATACCCGCCGTCCAACCATGCTTCTCCTGCCCGCATGCTGCTCGGATTGTCGGTACTGTCGTCGACATTGACCTCCGTCCCGTCCGTGGCAGCGGGCCCGCATTTCCGGATCGAATGCCACTTCGACCACCCCGCGTGCGCCCGGCAGGCGCTCGATGTGGCCGAGGCGGTCTGGCCGATCGCGGTCGCGCTCTATCCCGACGAGACCGGCGCTCAGCATGCTGGCCCGACCCGGACTCCGCTCGTCGTGCACCTCTTTCGCGATGAGGCGGCCTACGGCATGGCCGAGAACTTGCTCACGGGCCGCCTCTACCGGCGCAGCCAGGCGTTCGCACACCGGACGAGCCGGACGGCGCACGTGGCCGTGAAGCCAGCCGTCGGTAACCATGCGCTGGAGCAGCTGGGTCTCCCCGAACAGACCCTGCGGTTGATCGCCCACGAGGCTGCGCACCTGGCGCGCTTCGAACGCATGCCGAACAATGCGCTTCATCCGGGCTGGTTCCTGGACGGCAACGCGGGCTTTGTGGATCAGGAGGTCATGGAGGCCATCGGGCGCAGTCCCGGGCTCGAACGCGACCCGTGGACTTCCCAGGAGATCGTGTCCTTGCAGCGTATGCTGGAGACAAACCGTCTTCCCACGGCGTCTGCAAGGTGTTTCGGAACACCTTGCAGACGCTGTCGTTCTACGAGCGCTATGCCGTGCGGCCTTTCTTTTTCCGGTACCTGTGAGACGAAGGGCACCGCAAGGCGCTCGTGAGCATCCGCGACACGTTCGCCAATCTCGAGCTGAGGCCGGACACCCCGGTGATCCTGGCCAAGGCGATCCACAGCATCCTCGCGCCCGTGGGAGGAATGGAGGCCCTCGACGCGCCATTTCGGCGTTACATCGCCGACTTCCAGCCTCTGTGGGAAGAGGCCCATCGGTCGCTCAGCAGGCGTGGCGACGGCTGGCTGCAGGTCGGCTTTCCGGACGCCGACGCGACCGCCTGGTCGACCGCGCCTCCGACCGGCGACGCCTACAGCTTGACCGGCGTCATGCAGTTGCTGGCGGGCGAGGCGCCCCAGCTGAACCCGCGCTTCGCGCGATCGAGCGCCGGATTCCTCACCATCACCTTCGTGGTCGGTCAGGCCCCGACCCTCTATCGCTACGTCGGGCTGGACGACTCGTGGCACGCTCTGGCCAGCGGCGGCGAAAGCGTGCCCGCCGGCCAGCCGCTCGAATTCGAGCTCGCGCTCAGCCCGGATGGCGTCAGCTTGTGGATCGATGGCGGACTGGCCATCGAGACGCGGGTTGCCTTCGATCCGCGCGGCGCCTGGGGCCTGGCCGCCCACCGCGGTAGTGCCGGTCACTGGAGTGAGCTCAAGCTCACGCTGGCGTCTCCGCGGGCCGCGACACCGCGCTGATCGATGCACGCGCCTCCGGCCATCTAACCGTCGGCGGGTCGCCTGCGCTTGCCAGCGACCACCAGAGCCACACCCGCGAGGATGCCGAGGGCGCCCAGGCCCGTGGCACCGGTAACCGGTTCGTCGTTCAGCCAGGCGCCCAGTCCCAGGGCGACGGCCGGCGTCACGTAGGCGACGAGGCTGAGCTTGTAGGCCGG
>JBLHKW010000282.1:0-3361 GCA_047618565.1 Planctomycetota bacterium | reverse complement strand
CTTTCGGCGACCACTATGGCTATTACTCGGAAGTGCACGACTACCCCGTGGCGACCTGCAAGGCGCTGCTGCGCCGGCGCGACGCGATCTTCCCTGCCACCGTCGTCGGCAAGCCGCAGCAGGAGGACTTCTTCCTGGGCGACTACCTTCAGGACCTGCTCTCGCCCCTGTTCCCGATCGCGATGCCGGCGGTGCGCGACCTCTGGAGCTACGGCGAGACCGGCTACCATTCCCTGTCGGCAGCGGTGGTCGAGGAACGCTACGAGCGCGAGTCCATGGTCTCGGCCTTCCGCATCCTCGGTGAGGGGCAGCTCTCGCTCACCAAGTTCCTGCTGTTGACCGATACACCCGTCGACCTGCGCGACTTCCCCGCGACCCTGCGCCACGTCCTCGCACGGGTGGACTTCCGCACCGACCTGTTCGTCTTCTCCAACCTCTCGATGGACTCGCTCGACTACGCCGGGCCGCGCATCAACCAGGGCAGCAAAGGCGTTCTGCTCGGGGTCGGCGAGCCGCGCCGCACGCTCCCGGACACCTTCGTCGGCAGCCCGCGCCGGGATGTCGAGGCGGCGGTCGTCTTCACGGCCGGTTGCCTGGTCGTCCAGGGCCCGAGCTTCGCCGACGACCCGCAAGCGGCGGCGCGCATCGTCACGGACCCGGCCTTTGCGGACTGGCCCCTGCTCGTCCTGACCGACGACGCCGAGCGCGCCGCCCGCAGCTCGATGAACTTCCTGTGGACGACCTTCACGCGTTTCGACCCGGCGACCGACCTGCACGCAAGCCAGGTGCAGCTGGTCCACCATCATCCGGCCTTCGAAGCCCCGATCCTCATCGATGCGCGCATGAAACCGGGCTACCCGGAGGAGCTGTTCTGCGATCCGGACACGGCCCGCACCGTCGACAGGCGCTGGAAAGAGTACTTCCCGAGCGCCAAGGTCGAGATGGGCGACTCGGACCGGGGACACCTGGACTGAGGCGCGGCGGGTCGCCGGTTTCGCGCGCGCAGCGTTTGTTCCAGCGCCCTTCTGGCTCCGCCCCATCGCAGGCAGTACGGTTTTCGCAATGCTGAGCATCCGTATCGCATGCACCTGCATGCTTGCCGTCTCCGCCCTCGGGCAGGAGGCCGACACGACCACCGATCTTCCGGAGCCGGCCCCGTGGAAGGTCTTCTGGAAGGACGGCCTGCGTGCCGAGAGCGCGGACGGGGACTTCTGGTTCCAGATCGGCGGGCGCATCCACCAGGATTGGGGCACGTTCGGGTCGACGAGATTGGTGACACCAGACGGCGATCCCCTCGAGGACGGTGTCATCTTCCGCCGCGCGCGCCTGCAATTCGATGGGCTGGTGCACGGCACGGTTCGTTTCCGCGCCCACTACGAGTTCGCCGGAGCCAGGGTCTCCTTCCGGGACCTGTGGGCGGAGTGGACCGAAGTCCCGCTGCGCATCGGCTACTTCCGCGAGCCCATGGGCCTCGAGGCGAACACCAGCAGCAACGCACTGACCTTCCTCGAGCGCTCGGTCGCCTCGATCGCGCTCACGCCGGGCCGTAACTCGGGAGTGATGTACCGCAGCCACTTCGCCGAGAAGCGGGCACAGCTGGCCATCGGTGCGTTCCGAGCCACCGACATGGCAGGCGCAGCCGGCGGCGGGGATGGCTCGCTCACGGCCAGGCTCACGTGGCTGCCCTACATGGAGGAGCATGACAGCCGGCTCATGCACGTGGGCCTCGCGGCCAGCCACCGCGAGACTCGCGACGAGGGCGTGCCGATCAGCGCACGGCTCGAGGGCTTCACGGCCGGTCCGGTGGTCGATGCGGTGCTGGTCGCTGACCAGGCGCACAGCGCGGCCGCGGAGTTCGCCTGGGTCTCGGGGCCGCTGTCCTTCCAGGGCGAGCTGCTGGGCCTCGATACCGACGGTTCCGGATCGGACGACGCGCGCCTGTGGGGCACCTACGCCCAGATGAGCTGGTTCGTGACCGGGGAACACCGCCCCTACAACCACTCGAGACACGCCTTCGGGCCCGTCAAGCCCGACCGGAACTTCAGCCGGGCCGGGAGCGGCAACGGGGCCTGGGAGCTTGCGGCACGCTGGTCCCGGGCCGACCTGACCGACCTCATGGCCGACGGCACCACGCTCGAGAACGTGACGTTCGGCACCAACTGGTACCTGAACCCGAGCACGCGGATCATGTTCAACTGGATCCACAGCACGGGCGAGGGCATCGACGGGGACGAGGACCAGTTCTACATGCGCTTCCAGCTCACCTTCTGAGGCCTGACCGGAATTCCACGCGATCATTCAGCGATAGCCGGTCACGACCCGCGCAGACCGACAGTACGGACCGGCACACCGACAGGGAGACACGATGCAAAACATGATCCTGACATCCGCGCTGGCACTGGTCGCCTGCGCCAGACCGACCGCGGCCGCGGACGCCGACTTCCAACCTGGCGCCGCGCAGGACGCCGAGGTTCAGGCCGTGGAGTTCGACCAGCACCACACCACGTTCAGCCACGTGCTTGCACACCATGTCCACGGGGATCGCGTGGACTACGCGGCCTTGCTGAAGGAACGCGACGGGCTCGACCAGTACACGGCCACGCTGGAGCAGGTCCCGCGCGCGGATTTCGATCGATGGTCAGAAGATCAACGCTTCGCGTTCTGGGTCAACGCCTACAACGCGTACACGCTACAGACCGTCATCGACCACTACCCGGTGGACAGCATCCGCGACATCCGCAAGGGCTTCACCGGCGTCTGGGACATCAAGTTCATCAAGCTCGGCGGTCTATCCGTGACCAGCTCGAAGGAGAACATCTCCCTCAACCACATCGAGCACGAGATCCTGCGCAAGGAGTTCTCGGATGCGCGCGTCCACGCCGCCGTGAACTGCGCATCGATCGGTTGCCCGCCGATAGCGGGAGCCGCGTTCGACGCCGAGCACCTGGACCAGCAGCTGACGGCGCAGGTACACGCATGGCTGGCGGACCCGGCGCGCACCCGCTTCGACCGCGAGGGCGGACGGCTGGAACTCTCCAAGATCTTCGACTGGTTTGGAGAGGACTTCAAGCGCGACGCGGGCAGCGTGCGCGCATGGGTGCAGCGCTACACGACCGGGGAAGACGCCACCTGGCTGGCCTCCACCGACAAGGTGAAGATCCGCCACCTGGACTACTCGTGGAAGCTGAACGACACGGAGTGAGCGCGCGGCAGGCGCCTACAGCTCGGTCCTGAAGCCGTAGAAGGCCTCGTTCTCCAGTTTCGGCGCCGCGACCGGGCGCACCAGCAGGGTGCGCGTGGCCCACAGGTCCTCGAAGATGCGGTAGGTCAGCGCCGTCTTGTCCAGGTAGTCCACACCGGC
>JBLHKW010000281.1:0-3370 GCA_047618565.1 Planctomycetota bacterium | reverse complement strand
GCCAGGCTCCGCCCTGGCGGCGTTGCGCTTCCTCCGAGTATCCACGAATACGCGTCGTCAGCGCGCCTTGCCAGATCGAATCCTGACGGCTTCGAGCCCGCCGTGACTTTCACCACGGGCTGCTAGCCCTTACGCTTCTTCAGCGCTTCCCGTAGCAGAAACTCGATCTGGCCGTTGAGGCTGCGCAGGTCGTTCGCGGCCCAGGACTTCAGTTCCGACAGCAATGCGGGGGGCAGGCGCAGGAGGAAGCCCTTGCGCTTGTTTTCGTCGCCTTGCGACGCCCCTGTCTGCTTGGCACTCATCGCCAGGTTAGTTGTAGAGCCCGCCCGTATTCAGGACCGGAGTCGGCGCGTGCTGTCCACACAGGACCACGAGCAGGTTTCCGACCAGGGTCGCTCGACGCTCGTCATCCAGTTCCAGCACGTTCTCGTTCTGGAGTCGGGTGAGCGCCATCTCGACCATCCCGATGGCACCGTCCACGATCTGTTCGCGCGCGGCCACCACGGCCTTGGCCTGCTGGCGCTGCAGCATGGCGCCCGCGATTTCGGGAGCGTAGGCGAGGTGGTTCAGGCGCGCCTCGATGACCTCGACGCCGGCATCGTCGAAGCGGCTCTCCAGGGCTTCCTGTAGCTCCTGGACGACCTCATCCGAGCTGCCTCGAAGGGTGGTCTGGATGCCCTCGGCCTGTCCCTCGTCGTAGGGGTGGGAACTGGCCATCTGGCGCACGGCGGCTTCGCTCTGGACGCGCACGTAGTGTTCGTAGTCCTCGACGTCGAACATCGCGCGCGCCGTGTCACTCACACGCCAGACGACCACGGCCGAGATCTCGATCGGGTTGCCGAGCAGGTCGTTCACCTTGAGGTGGTCGCCATCCAGGTTGTGGGCGCGCAAGGACATGCGGCTCTTGATCGTGAACGGGTTGGTCCAGAAGAAGCCGTTCTTGCGGGCGGTCCCGCGGTAGCGCCCGAAGAGGACCAGCACGCGCGACATGTTCGGATTGATGATGAAGAAGCCGGGCAGGAGCACGACCATGAACGGAAGCCCGATCACGAAGAAGGGGCTCATGCGCACGGCGAGCACCAGGGCCAGTAGCCCCACGACCCAGCCGATCAGGACGGGCCATCCGCTGATGGGGTCAAAGGGCAGTTCCTTGGAGGGGGTCTTGTTCGTTGTGGTCATCGGCATTCCTGTCTCTTGCGTGATTGCGAAGTGATATCGCTATGATACGGGGCGGCGGGCGCCGTATTCGAACCAGATCGGGACTTCTTGGGGCCCGGCACCCCCTCTGAGGGGCCTCCATGGCCGATTATCCGGCCAGAAGGCCAGGCTGGCGCTATTCAGCCCCGGCGTTCGCCTGCTCCAGGAGCCACTCGAGGGCCTCCTGGCAGCGGGCGTGCTGTGGGTCGCGCCGCAGGGCCTCGCGCACCTGGGCCAGCGCCAGATCGATGCGCTTCGGGCGCGAGTGATTGGCGTAGGCCATGGCCAGGTTGAAACGCGCGTCGCCGAAGTCCGGATTCAAGGCGAGCGCCTGCTCGTACTGACGGATGGCGAGCTCGATCTGGCCGTCGTTCAGGAAAACGTTCCCGAGTCCCGTCACCGCGGTCCAGTTGTTGGGATCCAGGGCCAGGGAGGCTTCGAACTGTTTACGCGCCTCGGCCCATCGACTGGACTCTGCGAGCGCCGTGGCCAAGCTGCGACGGGCGTAGGCGTCGCTGGGGTTGACTTCGACGGCTCGCTCCAGCTCGGCCACCGCGCCGGCTGGATCCCCGGCGCGTCGTTTCAGGTCGGCCAGCGCGACGGCGGAATGTGCGTGGCCCGCCTCCCGTCCACGCAGGAAGCACGCGCGCGCCTGCTCGGGCCGCTCGGTTTCCAGGTACAGGTTGCCGAGCGCGTAGTCGAACTGGGCCTGGTAGCGAGAGCTAGAGTCAAACCCCATGCTCGGGTTGACGAGCAGGGCCGTGCCCGCTGCGACGAAGCCCAGGGTCAAAGCGAGTGCGGCGCGCGGTCGCTCACGCCAGTGTCGGATCTCGACCAGGGCATAGGCCGCGGCGAGGGCGAGGGTCGGTGCGGCGGGAAGCCGGTAGCGTGGCGAGTACCAGAACACGCAGACTACCAGCAAGGGTACGCCCGTCAGTAGCGCTATCGGCAGGTGGCGGCGCGGGTCGCGCAATAGCATCCATGTCGCCAGGATTCCCGACCAGGTGAGCAGTGCGAGCGGGATCGGAGCCCAGCGCGACTGGACCGGCAGGTCATGTTCACGCTCGAGCACGGGCATGTAGATGTCGCCGTACACGCGGCCGCTCAGGAACCAGTAGGCCTTGCGCATGAACAGGCGCGCGGCTTCGATCGGGGAGTCGCGCCAGTAGTCGAGGCCCAGGCCGAAGAAATGCTGGCTTGCGGACTTCCAGCTACCGTCTCCAGTCGCCTGACGCGCACGGTCGAGGGCGTCGATGTTCTGCTGGCCGCGATCGGTGGAGACCCCCTGTGCGACCGAGTACGTGCCATCCGCGCCGGGTTGGTTGCCGTGGTAGAAGGTGATCCCGGCCTGGGCGCTGATGGGGATGACCTCGCCCGTGGCGCGGAAGTTGTGGATCGTCGCGGGCGCGATGGTGGCGAGCGCCACGATAAGCGTGGCAACGCAAGGGCGCCAGCGGGCGTCCTCCGCCTGCCAGCCGGCCCAGAGGGCGAAGAGCGGCACGCTCACCAGCATGGGCGGGTGGCCGAGGCACAGCGCGCCGACTGCGATGCCGAGGCCGGCGGCACGCGCGACGCTGGCGCGCTGCGCGACGGCCTGGGCGGCGACGAGGGTCAGCGTGGACAGCAGGGCGACGGTCGAGCTGCTCAGGATACGCGCCGTGTAGTAGGCCGGGTCGGACGTGCCGAAGTAGAGGCACGCGGCCAGCAGTCCGACGCCCGGGCCGAAGGCGCGCCGTCCGGCGATCGCGAGCAGCAGGCCGGTCGCGGCGTGCAGGGCAATCTGGAGCGCGCAGACCGAGAACACATCCGCGCCGAGGAAGCGCAGAGCGCCGAGCAGGTACGGATAGAGCGGCGCGGAGACGAAGGGCGTCTCTGCCTGCAGCTCGCCACGGGCGATGGCTCCCGCCCAGCGCCAGTAGACCTCGGCGTCCATGAGCGGCGTCTGCGCGAGCGGGTTGGACTCCCATCCGGATCGCAGGGCAAGGGCTTGCGTGAGGGCCACCAGTGCCGACAAGCCCAGAGCGATGAGCCAGAAGGCCCTGCTGGCGGAGACGCCGTGCTTGGGCATGGGTTCCACTCTACCCCATCGGCCATGGTCGAGGGAACGGCCGGAGCGGCGTGGTCTGGCCGTGCTCTGAAATAGAAGGGGGCGGCTGCGCGTCGCCGCGCAGCC
>JBLHKW010000280.1:0-3371 GCA_047618565.1 Planctomycetota bacterium | reverse complement strand
AAGCAGCCCATACCGAAGATAATGACGTGGCTCATCGCTTGTCTCCTCTATCGCTCAGCAGCAAAGCGCCAAGAGCGAGGATCGACGGGACCCAGAGTCCGACGAAGAGACCCTGCTCGCGGTCCACGAGGAACCACAGATAAACGGAGAAGAGAAAGGACCCGCCTGCGGCCAGGACGAACAGTGCCTTTGATTTGTTGGTTCTTGAGAGTGCCATGCGTTGATTCCCGGCGCGGGTGCCGGATCCGGGGGAGGGGATCGCTTCGCTGTCGGCGTATCGCTCTTGTTGGTAGGTATCGGCGGTCTGCATCTAACGCACCTCAGCCGTCGTGACGTTCCAACGCCGTTGGATAGAACGGAGGCTGACGATCTGGTACAGAGCTGCCAGGCCGAACGCGCTGTACGCGAACAGCGCCAGTCGGGGAGCTTCGCTCGTGGAGGACGCGACGACGTCCATTTCGAAGAGGCCGTAGAGGCCCCAGTGGAGGCCGACGACCAGGATGACGGCGGCGAGAATGTCGAGGAACTTCATGTCTGGATTTCCTTGGAAGCAAACGTTCAAAACAGTCACAGGGTTCTTCGCGTGCCTCGCCCTTGTGGATGCAAGAACTCTGCTTTTAAAGTCCGGGCGCGACGCCGGCCGGGCGTTGACGGAGGCTAGCGGGGGTCTTGCCGACGACCGACCGTGAGCCGCTTGAGGCTGGCCTGCACTGCTCATGGACCATGGTTGATTCGACCCGTTGTGGGCACCGGAGGTTCGAATCGGCTGGCGGCCCTGCGCACAGACCCGCTATTCGGAAGACGAGATTGGGAATCGTCCCGGACTCTGGTCTAGTCTCTGTTCGTTCCGCATCGCTGAGCTCCAGCGGTTCGCAACGACCTTGCGGTGTCCCATGCCTGTCGCCCTCGATTCGAAGCACACTGAGCATCGTCCCTGGCCGCTGCCACAACGGCCATGGGCTATCAAGATGCGCTGGCACGACCTGCTCTTCTTGCATTGGCCCGTCGATGCGGCCCTTTTGCGTCCCCATATACCGGAAGGGCTCACGCTCGATACGTTCGACGGCACCGCCTGGCTTGGCGTGGTTCCGTTTCGAATGAGTGGGATCCGACCGCGTCTCACTCCAGCCTTACCGGTCTTGTCCGCATTTCCAGAGCTGAACATCCGCACGTACGTGACTGCGGGTGACAAGGCGGGAGTGTGGTTCTTCAGCCTGGACGTGACGAGTCGTTTGGCCGTTCTGATCGCACGCAGTGCCTTCCACCTTCCCTACTATCGGGCGCGCATGGACATGCAGCAGGAGGGTGGTCAGATCCGCTACTCGAGCAAGCGGATCGATGGCGAGACGACAGCCGAGTTCGAAGCAACGTACCAGGGTCGAGGCCGCGTCTTCCATTCAGAGCCGGGCTCAATCGATGCCTGGCTCACCGAGCGCTATTGCCTCTACTCTGCGGATCGTAAGGGCCGGGTGTTCCGCGGTGAGATCCACCATGCACCCTGGTCACTCCAGCACGCCGACTTCGAAGTCACCAAGAACACCCTCGCCGACGGCCTCGGAATACAGACAGACTCCGCGAAACCTCTGGTTCATTTCTCACGAGATCTCGAGGTCGTGGCGTGGACGCTGCGAAGCATCGATTGAGGACGGGGCGCAGGCCTCGACGGCGGGCTTTCAGGTAACGTCGCCCTTTGCCGGCAGTCCGAATCTTTCGTGCTCTCTTCGTTCGACGACGCTCGCCAGGCTTTCGATCGCGTTCCAGATCTCGGTGTAGTTGTTGTGCAGAGGCGCGACCCCAAGGCGGATCAGATCCGGAGCGCGGAAGTCCGGGACGACACAGCGCTCGATCAGGGCCTGGGTCACCCGGTAGCCGTCCGGGGGCTTCAAGCTGACGTGGCCTCCACGCTGGGCCGGGTTTCGAGGGGATGCCAGCGTGAAGCCCAGCGGTCTCAACCTCGTCACCGCGCCCTGGACGATGAGTTCCGTGAGGCCGACGCTCTTCTCTCGAATCGCCTCGATGCCAACCGCGGCCGTCAGCGCAATGCTGGCTTGCACACAACGCAACGACGGAATCGGCGGCGTGCCGACCATGAAACGACGAATGCCCGAAGAGGGGCGGTAGGCGCCTTCGAACGCGAACATGTCGTCGTGGCCGAACCAGCCCGGGATGGGTTGCTCCAACTCGCTCTGAAGGTCGCGCCGCACATACAGAAAGGCCGGCGCGCCCGGCCCTCCGTTCAGATGCTTGTAGGTGCAGCCCACCGCGAGGTCCACACCGGCCGCGTCCAGCTCGACCGGGATGGCTCCGGGAGCGTGGCTCAGATCCCAAAGAACGTACGCACCGTGTTCGTGCCCAGGTCGGTGATCGAGCGCAGGTCGGCGATTGCACCCGATTTGAAGGCCACGAGCGACAGACTGCTCAGGCCCACACTGTCGTCGATGGCTGCTGCGAAGTCGGCGACGGTGGGGCCGTCGACTGCGTTGACGGCAACCTCGCGGTACTCGCCTCCGAGAGCCGAAGCCACCGAGGCGAGGACGTAGCGATCTGAGGGGAAGTTCGAGTCGTCGCCGAGGATCACCGAACGACCTGAACGGGCGAGGCCTGCCCAGGCGAGCTTGAACAGGTTGACCGACGTCTGGTCGTTCAGCACCACTTCGCCGCGAGAGGCTCCGATCAGCGGTGCCAGCTGGTCGCCGATCGCCTCAGGGAGTTCGATCCAGTCGTTCCAGCTCCGGACGAGCCCTTCACCCCACTGCTGTGCGACAGCCGCTTCCGCAGCTGCAGCCGCTCGGTGGGAGAGCCGACCGAGAGAGTTGCCGTCGAGGTAGACGAGGTCGGGGTCGGCGATGAGGAACTCGCCTCGGAAGCGGGCGAGGGGGTCGATCTCGTCCAGGTAGGCCGCATGGCCGAGCCCGTCAGATGTGCTCCATGAGGGCACGTGGCAGGTCCGGGTTGGGCGGATGGTCTGGATTCGAGACCGTCGCGCCGTCGCTTTCCTATCGCTGGTGCGCACAGCGCCAGCTGGAGAGCGAGGGTCGGTCGGCGCCGTCTTCGATCTTCAATTGAGGAGTGGAGTTTGTGGGACGACGCCTGACCGCCTCAGCAATGCATTCGGCGCTCGAGCCTGGTCGGATGCAGGGGCCAGAGATTTTTGGCCACGTTGGCATCCGGAACCGGTTGGCGGGCGAATCTCCTCGCATGCCCGCCGCACATCAGCAGGGATCGGCCTTCGCGATGGAGCTTGAGAGCCAGAGCTCGGAGCACCGCAGGGCCCGTCGCGTCTTGAAATCTGCGCAGGAGACCTTGGGGTCCGCAGGCCGGGTTTCGCCCCGAGGCCTGGAAGGGGCTGTCCCGCGATGACGAAGTCTCGG
>JBLHKW010000279.1:0-3390 GCA_047618565.1 Planctomycetota bacterium | reverse complement strand
CGAGGCCCCGAGAAACGCGAATCCGTTGAGGATGGGCGTGGCTCTGTACCCGCCGGAGCGAGGCCGCATTGTATCGCCCCAACGACATCTGGGGGCATTCTGGGGACGCGACCCGCCTTTGATGCGAGAGGAGCCGGGGCACGATGGCTAGACTCTCCGGCGCATGCCCCTCTCTACCGGCCAGACTCTCTCCTTCTATGAAATCCTCGGTCCCCTCGGGGCCGGAGGAATGGGCGAGGTCTATCGCGCCAAGGACACGCGGCTCGAGCGCGAGGTTGCGATCAAGGTGCTGCCCGAGGAGCTGGCGGACGACGATGAGCGGCTCAGGCGATTCGAGCGCGAGGCCAAGACGCTCGCGTCCCTGAACCACCCGAACGTCGCCGGCATCCACGGCGTCGACAAGGTGGGAGACGTTTGCTTCCTCGCGCTGGAGCTCGTGCCTGGGGAGGATCTTGCCGTGCGGCTGTCCCGCGGCAGGCTTCCCGTGGACGAAGCGCTGGACGTGTGCCGGCAGATCGCGGAGGGGCTCGAGGCGGCGCACGAAGCCGGTGTCGTGCATCGCGATCTCAAGCCCGCGAACGTGCGGGTCACTCCCGAGGGCGTGGTCAAGATGCTCGACTTCGGTCTCGCGAAGCCGATCCTCGCGAAGTTCAGCGAAGAGGGGACTTCCACGGCGGAGTCGGACAGCTTTCTCGTCACGACCGAGGGCATGATCCTCGGCACGCCGACGTACATGTCGCCCGAGCAAGCGCGCGGCAAGCCGGTCGACAAGCGCACGGACATCTGGGCTTTCGGCTGCGTGCTGTACGAGTGCTTGTCGGGCAAGCGTGCGTTCCAGGGCGAGGCCTTCGGCGACCTGATCGTGGCGATCCTCGAGCACGAGGTGGACCTCGGCGCGCTGCCTGCGTCGACGCCGGAGCACGTGCGGCATCTGATCACTCGCTGCCTGGTCAAGGATCCGCGCGAGCGCTTGCGGGACATCGGCGAAGCGCGCGTCGCACTCGATCCGCAGCGAGGCGGGGAGAGCCAAGCGCCGACGCGGTCCCGGCGCCCTGCGCTTCTGGTCGGCGCCGTGGCGGGACTCGCTGTCGGGATCGCTGCGAGTGCGTTCCTGTTGCGGGGCACCGAGAGCGAGCCGTCCTCGCCCTCGGGCGTCGTGTCCCGGGATTTTCGACAGGTCTCCGACCTCCCGGGCCCCGAGCGTCAGCCGAGTCTCTTTCCGGACGGCAAGAGCCTCCTCTACGTCTACAACAGCGGCGACGGCAACTCCGACATCTACCTCCAGCGGGTGGAAGGGCGCACACCGATCAACCTGACGCCGGACTCCGTGACCGACGACAGCGCGCCGGCGTGCTCTCCCGACGGCGAGCTCATAGCCTTTCGTTCCGAGCGGAGCGGCGGCGGCATCTTCGTTATGGGAGCCACCGGGGAGTCGGTCCGGCGCGTTACGGACTTCGGCTACGACCCCGCCTGGTCGCCGGACGGCACGCAGCTCGCCGTGACCACCGAACCGATCATCGATCCGCTCGATCGCCAGTACGCCAGCGAGCTCTGGATCGTCTCTGCGGACGGCGGCGAGCCACGGCGGCTGACGGAGGGGGACGCGGTGGGCGCGAGCTGGTCGCCGGACGGCAGGCGGATCGCTTATTGGGGTTGGCGTGAGCCGGACTGGCAGAGGGACATCTTCACGATCGCGGCCGATGGCAGCGAAGCGGCTGGCCTCCTCGTGACCGACGATTCTCCAGTGGATTGGAGTCCCGCCTGGTCGCCGGACGGGCGCAGTCTGTACTTCGGCAGCAATCGCGGCGGGACGATGAACTTGTGGCGCATCGATGTCGATGCGGGGACGGGGCGCCCGACCTCGGCTCCCTTCCCCGTGACGATCGCGGCGACGTGGAGCGGAGGCTTCTCGATCTCGGCCGACGGCAGCCGTCTGGCCTACGCCACGCGTGACGAGCAGACCGACGTCCTCACTGTCGACTTCGACCCGAAGGCCGGAGGGATCGTGGGCACACCGAAGCAGATCTTCGGCGGGCGTGGAATCAACGACCTCGACTGGTCTCCCGAAGGGGATCGCCTCGTACTCGCGCAGACGGGCGAACCCTGGGAGAGCCTGGCGATCATTGGCGCGGACGGCTCGGGCTACACGCGCATCACCGACGCCTCGATCCAGCACCGGGGTGTTGCCTGGCAGTCGGTCGCGGGGAGCGAGCGGATCCTGTTCTACTCGAACGCCAACCTGATGACCGTGCAGAGTGACGGCAGTCGCCTCGAGTTCGTTGAAGACGGGGTCCGCTCCTTCGGCGGTTGCTGGTCCGCGGAGGGTCGCCAGGTTTTGACGAACGACGTGGATGAGGACTGGGAGGTCCAGGGCTTCGTCAAGTACGAGATCGAGACCGACGGAGGATTCCGTCGCCTCGATTGGGAGGGTCCCGCTGTGACCGAGCGCTTGCTCAACGGGCTTGAGGCCTGGAACTCGGCGACCGACAGCGCGGTGGCTTCGGGAACGGACCGCAACCCGGGTCTGTTCCTCTACGATCTGGAGAGTGGGTCGGCGCGCAAGTTCTTGGATGCCGTCAACCGGTTCTCAACGACGGATTTCGTCCCGGACGGAACGAAGCTCCTCTTCAAGCAGGGCCGCCGGGTCATGCTCATCGATCTCGAGAGCGGAGACCAACAGCTCGTGCTCGACATCGAGCAGGACACCGCCGGAGTGTGGGGCAGGGGCATGTCGCTCTCCCCCGACGGACGCAAGCTCGCGGTGCTAGCACGCCGCGACGAAGGCGACATCTGGGTCGTGGACCTGCAAGACCCATCGACGCGCTGAGGGTCCGCGCGACAGTGCGGCCTGAACGCAACCGTCGTCGACGCGGTTCCAAGAGCCACAAGCGGAAGTGACGAAAGCGGCACGACTCCCGCAATCAGCGTGACGGTCGTGTCTGACAGAGCCAAGCTCGTCAGTGCGTGTTTCGGCATCGAGGCATGCTAGTCGCGCGCCGCTGACTCCGTCCACAGCGGGCAAGCCGAGCTGCGCGTAGACCTTCGTTTCATGGACGAATGATCCTGACACCGTATGCCTGTTACTCTCCCGCTGATGCACACGTTGCCCTACCTCACGGGCTATTCGCCGGAGATCATCGAGCATGCCCGGTCCTCGCTGGCAGCCGGTACGCTCGGGGCTCGTGTGGCCGAGCGCTATCCGGATCGGCACGAGGTGCACTCCAACAAGGCGCTGTACACCTACGTCCAGGAGCTGAAGGCGCGCTACATGAAGACCGCGCCGCCGCTCGCCAAGGTCCTGTTCGACGATCAGCTGACCGTGCTGCACAACGCGCTCGGGCTGCACGTCACGTCGTCCCGCGTGCACGGTTCCAGGACCCGCACGCTGCG
>JBLHKW010000278.1:0-3409 GCA_047618565.1 Planctomycetota bacterium | reverse complement strand
AGCCCCAGAGGGGCAGAAGTAGAGAAGGTGCCCAGATGCGACACCGCGTAGCAGGATACAAGCTCGGTCGGACGACCAGCCACAGGATCGCGATGACGAGGAACATGGCGGCCTCCGTCATCGAGCATGAGCGGATCATCACGACCGTGCAGAAGGCGAAGGCAGTCAAGCCGTTCATCGAGAAGATGGTGACGCTCTCCAAGGAGGCGTCCCAGCACAACCGTCGCCGTGCGTTCGCGAAGCTGCGTGACAAGGAAGCCGTCGGCAAGCTGTTCGACGTGCTCGGTCCGCGCTTCAAGGATCGTCCCGGTGGCTACTGCCGCATCTTGAAGCTCGCCAAGCCGCGTCTCGGAGATAACGGCCAGCGTGCGATTCTTGAGTTCGTGGAGAAGAGCGTCGTTACCACGGGCGGCGACGACGCAGCCGAGTAACAGCGTTTCACGGGCTCCGGCCCCTGTTCCAGGAAAGCTCCCGGACCCGCTTTGCGGGCCCGGGAGCTTTCTTCCGTCCAGGAGAGCCCGGGGTCGTGGGGAGCCCGCTCGACGGTCCGATAGCGGGGCCGCAACAGCGTGCTAGAGTCTGACCAGGCCCACGCGATCGCGCCCGAACATGGCGCCCAGGTCCTGGGCAAGCTCTTCGCTGATGGTGACCCCGTGCTCGGCGCTCGCGCGTACACGGCGTGAGCAGCCGTCGCTGCCGAGGATCTGCAGGAAGAGCGGGTGCTTGCCGCGGTGCTTCGCGATCGTGGCCTTGAGTGGCGCGAGGCGCTCCACGTCGGTCTCGCTGAGCTGGATGGATACCCCGCCGGCGAAGCGCCGCAGGGCCTCATCGAGCTCGAAGACCTCCTCGCAGATCAGGGCCGGCTCTTCGCGGCTGTCCTCTACCTTCGCGCGGCACAGGATGGTTGCGCCGTCCTCGATGCGCTCACGCATCTCCTCGTAGGTATTGGGGAAGACGGTCACGTTGACGCTGCCGTGCAGGTCCTCGAGGCGGAAGCGCGCCATCTTGCGGCCCGCCATGCGGCCCGATTTGACGATCAGCTCGGCCTTGGCGAGGATCAGGCCAGCCAGGGTGATCTCGCTGCCGCCCGGGAAGTTGTGCAGGTCGGTGCTGCGCGTGGAGGAGAGCAGGGACACCAGGCCCGCGCGTTCCTCCAGGGGGTGCCCGGTCAGGTAGAAGCCGAGTACCTCGTACTCGACCCGTAGTGTCTCGCGCTTGTCGAATGCCTTGCTCTCATCGATGCCGTCGAACGCGTCCTCGTCCTCGGCGGGGGAGGCGGCGCCGAAGAGGCTGGTCTGACCGGCGCGCCTGTCCTTGGCAGCCCGCGTCCCGTCCGCGAGAGCCCCGTCGAGAGCAGCCAGGACGGCGCCACGCTGGTGCTCGGTGCAATCGAAGCCGCCGGCCTTGATGATCGCGTCCCAGGTCGTGCGCCCGACCGCCGCCGGGTCGGCCTCACCCGCCAGGCTGTGCAGGGTCAGCTTCTCGTCGCGCGAGAGCAGCCGTTCGCGCGCGGCCACCAGGCAGTCGATGGCCTTCTTGCCCGTGCCCTTGATGGCGCCCAGGCCGAACTGAATGCTGCCATCCTCGTAGGGGTCGAACTCCCAGCCGCTGCGCTCGACGCTGGGCGGGTGGATCTCGATGCCCGAGCGCTGACAGTCGTCGACGAGCTCCTTGACCTTCTCCGAGTCGCCCATCTCGCAGGAGAAGTTCGCGGCCACGAACTCGCTGCGGTGGTTGGCCTTCATGTAGGCCGTCTGGTACGTGATCAGCGCGTAGGCGGCCGAGTGCGACTTGTTGAAGCCGTAGCCCCCGAACTTGATGATGTTGTCCCAGACATCCTGGGCCACGTCGCGCTTGCAGCCCGCGGCCTCGGCGCCGTCGAGGAACTGAGCCGAGAACTTCTGCATGATCTCGGGCTTCTTCTTGCCCATCGCCTTGCGCAAGTTGTCCGCGTCGTTCATCGAGAAGCCGGCCAGGCGCACGGATGTGAGCATGACCTGCTCCTGGTAGACCAGGCAGCCGTAGGTGTCCTTGAGGATCTCCTCCAGGGTCTCGTGCGGGTAGTCGATCTCCTCCTCGCCGTGCTTGCGGCGCACGAACATGTCGACCATGCCGGACTCGAGCGGACCCGGCCGGTAGAGCGCGAGGATGGCGATGATGTCCTCGAAGCAGTCGGGGCGCAGGCGACCGATCAGCTTGCGCATGCCCTCGGATTCGAGCTGGAAGACGCCCAGCGTGTCGCCGCTGCGCAACAGGTCGTAGGTCTTGGGGTCGGGGGAGGGCAGGTCCTCCAGGTCCGGTGCGACCCCACCGCCGGCGACGATGTTGCGCTGGCAGCGATCGAGGATGGTCAGGGTGCGCAGCCCCAGGTAGTCCATCTTCAGCAGGCCGAGCTCTTCGAGCTGGGGCGCCGGCCACTGGGTGGTGATGTCCTCGCCGTTTCGGGCCAGGGGCACGTATTCGACGATCGGCTTGTCGGCGATGACGACGCCGGCCGCGTGGGTCGAGACGTGACGTGCGATGCCCTCGAGCGGGAGCGACAGGTCGAACAGCTCGCGGTACTCGTCGGACGAGTCGCGCATCTCGGCCAGTTCCTTGTCCTTGACCAGCGCCTCCGCCAGGGTCGGCGCACCCGGGCCGCTGGGGATCTTCTTCGCGATCTTGTCGATGTCCTTGAGCGGGATATCGAGCACGCGCCCGACGTCGCGCACGACCGTCCTCGAGGCCATGGTCCCGAAGGTCACGATCTGCGCGATGTTCTCCGCGCCGTAGCGCTCGCGCGTGTACTGGATGACCCGTTCGCGGCCCTCCTTGCAGAAGTCGATGTCGATATCGGGCATCGACACGCGGCTCGAGTTGAGGAAGCGCTCGAACAGCAGGTCGTACTTGAGCGGGTCCAGACGCGTGATGTCGAGCAGGAACGACACGATCGAGCCGGCCGCCGAACCGCGCCCCGGGCCCACGGGGATGTCGTGGTCGCGCGCCCAGCGCAGGAGGTCCCAGACGATCAGGAAGTACGACACGAAGCCGAGTTCCTTGATGACCTTCTTTTCGTGTTCGAGGCGCTTGCGTGCGACGCTGCTCTCCGCACCGTAGTAGCTGACCAGACCCTTCTCGAGCAGCCGGTCGAAGAGAATGTCGGGCTCCTCACCGGTGTCCGAGTTGAAGACGGGCAGGTGGTACTTGCCGAACTCGACCTCCAGGTTGACCTGCTCGGCGACGTCCATGGTGGCCGTGATCGAGTCCGGGAGGTCGCGGAACATGTGCGCCATCTCCTCCCGTGTCTTGAAGAAGAGCGTGTCCGTGTCGAAGCGGAAGCGCTTCTCATCCGCGCGCTTGGCGCCTGTGTTGATGCACAGCAGCACGTCCTGAGCGGCGCAGTCTTCCTTGCGCAGGTAGTGGATGTCGT
>JBLHKW010000277.1:0-3415 GCA_047618565.1 Planctomycetota bacterium | reverse complement strand
CGAAGACCGCCGACCAGATCCTCGACGCTCTCGCTCGGTACTGCGCGAAGGCTGGCGCTCTTCGTGCTGAGAAGGCCCGCCGCGCTAAACGCTAACTAATCATCCCACTTTTGCCGCACACCACTAGAGCCTTGATCCAGAACCGGGGCGCGGGCCGGGAGAAGCGCCCTGACCGGACTGGACGACAGTAAATCCGTTTCCGTCGGGATTTCTTTGCCCCTACCGGACCTAGCCTGCGCTGATTGGGTAGGCGCCATCACCCCCTCAAGACCACGAGGGAGCAGCTGCCTGGCTCAAGGGAGCCGTCCCCCAGGCCCCGCCGGGCCTGGGGGACACAGAATCATCGGGAGAGAGAGTCGCAAGCCCGCTCCGGCCGCAACCGGGGCGGGCTACCGCATTTGGAGGCGGCGAGGGGGCCCCCGCCGTCCGTGTGGGCCTGGAGCGCCTGGTGCGCCCGCGGGCCCCCCCTACTGGGTGAACGTCACGGCGTAGCCGTTCGACAGGCCGAAGGTGTCCGGGTCGGAGGTGTCGCGGAACCAGGCCTGGAAGTAACGGCTGGCGCCCGGGAAAATGCCGCCCAGGATCTGGTTATCGACCGGGAACGACAGGACCGTGCCCTGGGCCTGGACTACCCGTGACCGGAAAAAGGGATTGGCTACGCAACGAAACTTGGTGCCGAATGGGACCTGGGTCCGGGTGCCGCTGTTGATGAACACGCCGTGCACGTTGGGCGGAATCGGGTTGGCGATCAGGATCAGATCGTCCGCGGACACGCTGCTGGATCCAGCGGCCGTCATCTGGGCCACGAGGCCCGTCGAGTTGGGCTGGGCCGGGCAATAGGTCAATCCGGGCTGGCCGACCTCGTGGGAGAGCACCAACTCGTATTCATTGCACAGCTGAGGGGAGCTGACGAAAATTTCCACGCGCAGGAATATGTCGATGGGCCCGGCAGTAGCGTTGTGGAACGAAACCTGTTCGTCGTTGGTCGAGGTGATCGACTGGTCGATCATACTGCCGCCGCAAGCATCGAAGAGGTGCATGTCGACATCACCCTCGGCATGCGTGAAGAGCGCCTGCGCAAAGATTGTCGTCAGGGCCGGGATGCTGATGCGGTACCAGTCGTCATCCGCCTGCACGACGAAGAGCGCCACGTTCTTGCCGCGCGAGAGCTGCACCGCACTGGCGCAGTTGTCGTTCTCCTCGAAGGCATCGTCCGGATGCAACAAGCATGGATCGATGTACTCGGAAATCTCGAGCGTCCCGGGTCCCTGGTTCGGGCCGACTCCGCCGACCTGGATCAGCACGGTCTGGCCCGCGTTGAGGGGTGTCCGCACCGAACTCATCGCGCCACAGTCACCATGGCCGCCGACCAGGCAGCTCGCACCACAGCCAGCACCGTCGTGCACCGCGAGGGTCGACGGGTACGAGGTTGCACAGGTGTCGAAGGCCCACTCCTTGGTCGCGGGCGCGGTCCAGATGAAGAACATGTCGCGATTCACCACGCCACATCCGCCCGAGTTGAAACCGCTGGAGGTGGCGCCCGTCGTGTCGTACGCAAAGGTCCCCGGTACATCGCCCAGATCGATCGGATCCGTGCATTCGGCGCCGGTCGGCAGGATGCCGTCGATCGTGAGCGTACTCGGTCCCATGCGCGCCCCGAAGCCACCGGCCTGGATCAGGAAGGTCTCGCCACCGGACAGGCCGAGCAGGTCCACTGCGCTTTGAAAGCCACAGCTGTCGTCATCGCTCACCAGGCAAGTCGCACCGCAATCGGAGCCCGAGTACACGGATAGTCGCGTGTCGTAGGAGGTCAGGCAGGTCGAGATACGGAAATCGCCCGCCATCGGCGCAGTCCAGGTGAAGAACACGTCATGGCCGATACCATTTCCGCATCCACCGGGAGCCGCGAAGCCGCTCGTCGTTGCCGCAGCCGTGTTGTAGGGGAAGTTTCCGGTGCCGACCAGTACCTGAGGCGTATCACAGAGATCGTTGGCCGGCGGCGGATTATCGCGCGTGATCTCGAGCGTTCCCTGACCGGTGTGGTCACCTTGCTGCAGGTTGGAGTCACCGATCTGAATGAAGTACTGACCGCCAGCGGTCACCGCAACCGACAGCTCGCTGGTGAAGCCCGCACAGCCCGGTCCATCATCGTTGCAGCCGACCGGCATGAGATTGTCGCAGGTCCCGTCCTGGCTCGCGTTGAACCAGACCGCGATCTCGGTGTCGAAGTTGGCGGCACCGCAGGTGCTGAATGTGTGCCTTCCGCTCTCAAGCGCAACCCACA
Organism: Planctomycetota bacterium; assembly: GCA_047618565.1. Lineage (GTDB taxonomy): Bacteria > Planctomycetota > UBA1135 > UBA1135 > JBLHKW01. The sequence goes on along the minus strand of JBLHKW010000277.1, from coordinate 1,131 downwards.
CGTACCAGACGTCGTCCGAGATGGTGAGGCACTGGGTCAACAGGCTGTTCGTGGCGGCGACGCCGGTGTCACTGCAATTGGCAGTGTCGAACACGATCGCCCCCGGGCCCGCGGGGATGAAGTCCGCGTTGGCGCATTCGTCGGCACCATTCTGGGCAACCGCGATGCCGCCGAGCGCGGCCCAACTTAGGAGACTAGTGATGGTTGTCCGCATTCTGAATGATCCTGCAATTTGAGTGGATCGGACGCCATAAGGGCCCGGATCCGGACGAGCTTCAATTCCATATTCCCTGATCCGACACTAGCACGGGATCTGCGCTTCCGGAACCGGGCATCTGTCCACCGAAACGGCGTCCTTCGCCAGCCACGTGGCGCGCCTTTTTCGGCCCGCCCGGCCCGCCTGGGCGCCCAGGCCCCCGGGCGAGCGGGCAGCCCTCAAATCGCTCCGTAGGCCCCCCCCCTCCGTCGCCAGGCGAGAGCCCGTACCCAGCGAGTCACCGCCGTCGCGGAACCAGCACCAGGTCGCTGGTTCCGCGACGGCGCATCTCCCTCTCGTGACTTGCGACTTCATCAGCAATGGTGTCCAGGCCGCGAGCTTGGCAGGAAGCTCTGACCAGCCAAAGCGACGGCCGGATCTGAATGGACGCAACCATGTGAACGCGCAACGGCTTATGCTGAGCAACCCATTTTCCATCCCCGTGATGACTCGCCCCCTGCTACTCAAGACCGTCTCCCTGCTGGCCTTGCTCGCGCTGCTGCTGGTTGGCTTGCACGAGGGTGGCTGCGCACAGGTCGTGATGACCGCGCACGCCCTCAAGACCAAACTCACGCGCACGGGACCGGACTACGACGAACTCGAAGAGCACCGCGGGAGAGCTGTCATCCCGGCCGAGGACGTCGGAGCCCTGCTGGGAGACTCCGCAGCTGACGCGACCTGGACCGCCTACCGCGGCAATCGGGGAGACGGTGTCTACAGTGCTCAGCCGCTGCTGGATTCCTGGCCGGACCAGGGACCCGCCTGTCTCTGGCGCCAGCCGATCGGCGGCGGATACGCCTCCTTCGCGGTCGCCGCGGGGCGCGCGGTGACCATCGAGCAGCGCCGGGCCATGGAGGCCGTCGTCGCCTACGACG
>JBLHKW010000276.1:0-3421 GCA_047618565.1 Planctomycetota bacterium | reverse complement strand
GATCGTGCTTCCTCCCTCTCCGTCGTCGCCCTCCGTCGTGACCTCACGCCGCATGCGGAAGCTCATCCTGCGCTCGCCTGTCTCCTCGACGGCCGGTGCCAGGGTGACCCGCGCGCCAACGACCGGCCCTCCGCCCGGCCCGAGAACGGTCACGCGCACGATCGGGATGCGGGTCATGCGCAGGGTGCCCAGGTCCTCCTCATTGCCCAGGGTGATGGCCAGGTCCTCGACTCGATAGTCCTTGTACCCGACGGCGTGGACGACAAGCTGAACGCGATCCGAGCTCGAATCGGGCCGCAGACCGCCGTAACGCGCGCGCCCGTCGACGTGCTTGCGCTGCAGCTTTCCGGCCCCATCGACGAGGGGTTGCAACCATTGCGTCCCCGCCTCGACGTCGAATTCGGTGATCGGTTCACCCGTCGCGGCATCCACGGCCTGGAAGACCAGGGTGGCTCCGGGCGAGTACTCGAGTTCGACATCGCGCTCGCCCGAGGGCACCACGACCGGTCGTGTACGCGAGGACGCCATGAACCAGGGGCCATCGAAGACGCGAGCCGTGAGGCGGTAGTCGTGATCCACACGCAGGCCGCGCAGTCGGAACGACCCGTCCGCGGCGACCTCGGACTCGCGCGACTCGGGGCTCGCGCTCACGCCATTCACGCCCAGCAGGTCGAAGCCGTCCGCGCCACCCGCGTCTGTCTGTGCACGCACGATCAGGGCCTCGGCCTCGCCCTCAGGCAGGTCCATGACCCGACCCGTGATCTCGGCACCGGGGTCCAGAACCACTTCGATGTCGCGCACGTGGTCGCCCGGAGCCTCCGTCGTGCCCTCGAACTGGGCGTGCGGGTAGGCCTCGGTGGCCACGAGGAATCGGTAGTCGCCAGCAGCCTGGCTCGCGACGCGGAAGCGCCCGCTCTCGTCCGTGGTGGTCACCAGCGGGCCACCTTCGCTCGTGACGACGGTCAGGCCAGGCCGGTCGACGGACAGCTGACTGCGAATCTCCGCGTCCGCCACGGGCCGGCGCTGGGGATCGAGCACGATGCCCTCCAGGATGACGCCCGGGTCAACGCCCCAGTCGCCGATGTCCTTGCGCGCGCCGGCCTTGACCGTGACCGGCATGGTCGCGGGCACGAAGCCGTCCGCCTCGACACGCAGCTCCTGGGATCCGCCGTCGGGTTTGAGTTCGAAACGCCCCTTGGCGTCCGTCTGGGTCTCGACCGACACGCGCGATGTGCGGCCCATGCCCCACGTCTCATGTGGGTCACCTGAACTCACGCTCGCGCCCTCCACCGGACGGCCAGCAGGATCGACGACCCGGCCGACCAGCATTGCGGGCGCGGGCTCGGCATTCGAAGCCGCCGGCGAGGTGACCTCCAGGGACTCGGCCTCGGCGGCGACCGCCGCGCGTCCGGGCCCATCGTCCGGAATGGCGTCAGGCACGACCAGTTTGGCCCCCCCGGTGCGGGCTGGCGTTTCGGCCGTGGCCGCAGGCGATCGCTCGGCAGCCGGCGCCTGCACACCCGGATCGCGGGTAATGAACCATGCTCCTGTACCCAGGAGACCGACGACGACCAGTACAGCGACGAGCGGGAATGCGCGCATGAAATGAGAACCTCAGAGTCGTGTGGATAGCGTGGACGGTACCGGGTACGCGCTCCCGAGAGGACGGGTTGGCCTGAAGGCCGAGTTATTCTGACGCAATTCGAATGCAGTCCGCGACGCAGACGGCGCGCCCCATGGGCCGTTCACGTAAGAGCCACGTCATCCGATACCCTTTTTAGAGGTCCACACGTTCGACATCGACCTGGCAAAAGTCCAGTCTGGCCTGCACCTGGGCCGACCCGCCGTCGCGCGGACGCCAGCGTCCTACGACCCGCCGCTCCACCAAGTGCACCATCCAGCTTCACACCGACGGTCTCGCCCTTTGCCCACTCGGCTGCTCCCGGGGCTGCTGATGGGACTCGCTTTCTGCGCCACCGGCTGCGCCGGACACCGCAACCTGGCCGACCCGACCGTCGTCCTCCAGACGCAGGGAGGCCGGGAACTCGGCGTCTCGACCGATTATGGAGTGGTCTTCCTGGGCCAAACTGCACGCTCCGGATACGTCGAGGTCCAGAGCTGGTTCGGCGATGGGCCGAGCATCGAGCCGTCCGTGATCGAGCCGGTCGGCGGCGGAATCTTCACCGCCGAGACAGAGATCCGACTGCCGCAAGTGACGATGACCTTTCAAGAGCCCGCCGCGGGTGCCAAGGTGCGCGTCCTGGGCCGGACCGTCGAGGGCGGCTGGACGGCCGAGAGCACCGTGCGCACGGACCCGCGCGTGTACGGGATCCTGATCGACGTTCCCGTGGAACTCAACGGCAACCCCGACCAGGTTGGCGCCGGCGTCTACTGGGTCGACCCGACCGATTCGTACAAGCAGCGCCTCATCGGTCTCGTCTCGGGACATATCACGCTCTCCTCCAGCGAGGGCGACAGCAACTACCTTACCGTCGTCGGCCCCCAGGACCTCTGGCGCCTGGTGACCCACCGGCGCGACCTCGAGAAGCGCCGCCCCTGGGTGTATCGCGACGACATTCTCTAGCCCTGTTGATGAGCACGCGCGTTCGAATTTTCCTGGGCCTGGGCATCGCCCTGGCCGGCTGCAGCGCTCCGAGCGCCACGATCCAGAATCCGGCCCCCGGGGTCGGCCACAACGGGGTTGTCGAACGCACGTACACCCTGAGCATCCACGGTATCGCCAACTCGCAGATGGACCTCTCGGGGTCCGTCTCGAGCATTCCTGTCGCCGGCACGGATGCGGGCCTGCAGGGCTACACGGTCGAGGCCGCGACGATCGGGAAACGCATCAACTGGCTGGTCGGGTACAGCGACCGCACGCTCGAAGAGGGCGTCAACTTCGTCGAGATCAACGGCGGCGCGATGCTGCACCTGAGATCCAGAGGGACCTGGATCCCCTACCTGATCGGGACCCTGCGCTACAGCCAGGGCCTGGACTTCCCCACATCGCCAGCCAGCACCTCGGCCGACTTCTTCGGCTGGGCCGGCGGCGTCGGCGTGCGCCACCACTCGACCGACCGCTTCTTCCTCGACCTGCGCATCACCTACGAGGGCGTCCTCGAGGACATCGACGCAGGCCTGACGCGCAACCTGAACATGCAGGGGTTGCTCGCCACCATCGGCGCCGGCTTCTCGTTCTGACGGGCTGGCCCGGGTTATTCATGAGCCGCGAGGCGAAGCCGGCCGTTCGCGGGATTTCGTCCGCGTGGTCATCAATAATCCGGGCCAGGAGTTTGCGTCACAGATCGCAGATTCACGCTCGGCTTCCCCGGGCCGACTGACAAGGCGCCGGGTTCCACCCATGGTTGCCTCCATGTGCGGGTTCCGGCAACGCCGGCAGGCGGTTCGGGGGAGTCGAGCG
>JBLHKW010000275.1:0-3458 GCA_047618565.1 Planctomycetota bacterium | reverse complement strand
GGGTTTGCCTCGGGCTGCGCCCTCCGCAATTCCCGAACGCGGCCCCGTGGGGCCAACGCGCGAGAAGCACCACCAGAAGCCGAATCGACGCGTTTTGGCTCGCGCTTCATGAATTATCCGGGCTAGAGCAAGACCTCCGACATCACCTCCAGGCTGCGGTGCAGGTTGTCGAACATGGGGATCGAAGAGTGTTCTTGCAGCTCGCGTGCGGCCAGGGGTGCGCTCCCGACGATCCCCGAGATCGCGTCCGGGGAGAGACCGAAACGTTCCTTCAAGATGCTGAGGCCGCCAATGCAGCCAAGGGCATCGCCCGCGCAGAAAATGAGGCGGTGGAGCCGGTCACGGACTTCGTCCGTGGCAAGGAGCATCGCGGTTTCGCGCTGGAGGATCCCGTCGGCCAGCTCCACGACCCAGAAATTCTTGGCGTTGTTGGCGTATTTGGAATCGACATCACGGAACATTCGCATCAGCTCGTCCTGTTCGAGCATGTAGGTCGAGGGGTGACCGAAGTGGGTGAAGTCGTTGTAGACGGACGCACCGGCATCGTTCATGTGCAGGATGTCCTTGAGCGAAGCCGTTCCCGTCAGCTTCGATGCTCGCACCGTGTACCCCATGCTGGACAGGGCCCAGCAGCAGGCGGCAGCGGTCATGCTCTTGCCCGAGTTCATGCTGCTTCCGACGACGAGGATCAGCTTGGACCTTTGGCTGCCCTTTTGGCTCTCCGCGCTGGGTTTGATGAGGGAGTAGTCCCGCGTGTTCAGGACGTTTCCTTCCGGATCGAGGACGTACCCCAACACCCGCACACGGGTTGGATCCTTCAGGATCGAGTTCTTGCTCGCGACCTGACCGATTACCCCGGAGCGTGACAGGAGGTCGACCTCGGCACTTGGTCGGTCCGGCACGAGCCCCTCGTAATGATCGGGTGCATACCTGTTCCCGTAGACGAATACGGCCTTGCTGCCGTCGTTCAACACGTGGAGTCGGCCGGAGCGGTTCTCCAGACCGCCGTGGAAGCCCAGGCGTGAGATCCGCCCGTAGACCAGATCGCCCGCCCTCGGCGTGAAGTCGGCCAGCGCGTAGGTGCGGATCAAGTTCTTGCGGACGGAAAACGCCGCGCTGGGGTGGATGAATCCAGGCGCGATCTTCTTCCCTCCCGGCACGCGCCGTGATTCGAGGATGCGCGTCAGCTCAGCTTCGGGCTCGTGGTTCATGAGAAGTGTTCCATCAGGATTGACGAGGCATGGGCTGCCATCGCCGAGTGGTCGTGTCCAACACCAGGCACCAGTTGCTTGCGCCAACCGAGCCTGGTCCTCAATATTGCGGCCGCGGAAACCGCCGCCTCGTAGAAGTTCAAGCCTCGCTCGAGCCTGTGAACGCCTTGCTCCATGGCACGGAATGACTTGCGTAGATTCGGGTCGTCGATCTCGGCGTCCTCTTCTCCCAGCAGCAGGATGAGGTTCGACTCGAGGGCCTGCTTGGCCTGCGACTCCACCATGTCCAGGCCGGAGAGCCCGTGCGGGTAGCTCTGCTCGAAGGTCGGCAGCGTGTACCACCCGGCGTTCGCGGCGATCGCGATCGAAGCGCGCAGGTCGGGGCACAGGAGCAGCATGCGGTGCACGAACTGGGCACCGGCGGAGTGGCCATACATGGCGTACGAGGAAGCCGTTGAGCCGAGCCACGCCTTCACCTCATCGAACAGGTCCTCGATAGCCTGGAAGCTCCACGCTTCCCTCGAACGCACCTGCCCGTCGGGAGTGAGGACGTTCCCCTGATTGTAGGACGAGCTGCCCGGGTAGTCTTCCCGCGTGAAGTGCGGTGCGAACACGGCGCAGCCCGTCGCTTCCACGATGGGCACCCAGGGCTCTAGGTAAGTCTTCGGATCGCGTAGGACGCCGTGGAGAACGAAGAGGATGTAGGAGGTCCGAACCCCTTGACTTGGGACGCAGTACTCGACCGCGATCCTCCGCGAGGAGGAAGGCAGGCTGAAGTTTCGGCGGCCACGGATGGCTTCGCTGCTGCCGCGCATGGATCGTTCTTTCATCGCATTACACAGGTCGACTACCGATCGGTGGGGATCGACTGAGGCGATGATCCCGAGCGCGCCCGCCAGCCCGAGACTGGAGGATAAGTACGGAGAGCCAGGCACGGAATCGCTCGGTGAAGTGGGTGCGTGGTTGGAGCCAGGTGGCCCGGGGATGGGGAAGGTCCGGAAGCCGGCCGGGCTCCGGGGCGGTCATGGGGACCCCTCGCTGTCTGGCGAGGCAACGGTGAGATCATCAAGTACCATGCCCCGGCCCCCCTGGGAATCCCCCACGAACCGCGGCGATGGCAGATTTTTTTGGGGTAGCCCTGCACCGGACCGGGGGAGGAGGGCGGGCCGATCCTCGTCCATACCGGTGGTCGTCGCCTCGGCACCTCTGGGGTCGTGTGGAAGCCGCGCTGACGGGTGCGCGCGGCAAGCCAAGACCGAGCCAGCCGGCAAACGAAACCTGGCCCACACCGAGCCGACCCTGGCAAGCTGTGTCGGGTCCGCGTACCGGAGCCCTCCCCAGCGACCTGCCCGAGAACGTTGAGTGGCCCGGCCTTCGTCATCAGACGGAGGTGTCCGCCGGTTGTAAGGTGCGCATGGTGGCCGCCATGGGGCACCAAGACACCGCGAGGAGGCATCCTCAGCATAATCGGAGGTCGGAGGCGCGGGGCGCATCGCGGGCTGCACAGGGCAGGTCCTTGGAGGCCGTCGATCGACGGCGTGCGAAGAGTGCTCAAGGCCACCAACAACACGCGTCTTGCCGCGTACTTCGCCCGTCGACCAGGCCGGATCACCAAACCATGCGACTCCATCACACCTTCCTCATGTTGCACCTGATAGCGGCGCTGTCCGCCAGCGCTTTGGCCCAAGGTTCGGTCTACGGCGGAACACCTCCGGCCGCACAAGGCGCCGCCTCTCCACCAGGTCAGGTGGTCGCCGAGATCGACCCGCGCATCTGGTGCATTCACCAGGGTCGCAATGGCGACTACTGGTTCGGAAGCAACGGGAACGGCGCCTACCGGTACGACGGCCAGCAGGTCACGCACTACACCCGGGCTGACGGTCTGAGCGGCCATCAGGTGCGTGACATCGAGGAAGACTCCGAAGGCAACGTGTTCATCTCGACGAACAGCGGAGTGACCAAGTTCGACGGCAAGCAGTTCACTGCCCTCGACCTCGTCGAGTCGCCTCCCACCGAGGAAGGCTGGGTGCTGGACCCCGACGACGTGTGGCTCGTCTTTGATCCGGGTCACGACGGGATCTGTCGCTACGACGGCGAGAGGCTTTACCACTTGAAGCTCTCCGAGAGCCCAGCGGAAGCCGTGCACCGCGCCAGGTATCCCGATGTCGATTTGTCTCCCTCCGGCGTCTACAGCATCTACAAGGACCGCCGGGGTCACCTGTGGTTCGGTACCGCAAACGTGGGTCT
>JBLHKW010000274.1:0-3480 GCA_047618565.1 Planctomycetota bacterium | reverse complement strand
TTCGCACGCCTCGAGATTCAGCTCTGCCTTCGGTCTCCCCATCTGTCTTCCCATGGGATGCGATACGCAGGAGGGAGGCAATCATCGAATACAACTCCGATGAACTTTTGCAGCACACCACTAGCAGACCGCTGACTAAGTCATTCGGCGCCAGGCCGGCATCCTCCACTCCGGTGCGGCGCCTGAAAACCTCGCCGAATCCACGGATTCGCCTGCGTTTCCAGGCTCCACACCGAAGCGGATGCTGGCGGCCTGGCGGCCTCGCGCCGAAGCACTTTATCAACGGCCTGCTAGCGGCCGTCGAGCACGAACAGGACGTCCGTCTCGGTTCGTGCGAGCAGGACGGTCCCGTCGAGGGCGAACTCGAGCTGCAGGATGGCGGCCGAATCCACCGGAAGCACGACCAGTAACTCGAGGGGCTCGAGGCTCCAGAAGCGAACCTTGCCATCCATCGTTGCGGTCGCAACACGGGTGCCATCGGGGCTGAACGACGCACAGGTCACCTTCGCACCGTGGCCCGACAGCGCGCCGAGCCGCTCGAATGTGTGCGCGTCCCAGAGGTAGGCGGTGCGGTCGTCCCCGCAGGTGATCAATCGGGTGCCCGCCGTGTTGAAGGCGGCACCTGTGACCGCGTCGACGTGTCCCTCGAGGACCGCTCGAAGGCGTCCCGAGGGAACTTCGTAGATTCGCACCGCGCAATCATCGAAGCCGCTGACGGCGAGCAACTGGCCGGAGGGGTCGAAGGCTAGCGCCCTGGTGCGTATGTCAGTGGGCCCGAACGTGGCCCGGATTTCACCAGTCCGGGAGTCAAACAGCGTGCATCCGCTGGAGCCCATCGGAGTTGCCGCGACAGACAGGCCGTCGGGATGGACGACGGGCTGGAAGGCCATGATCTCGCAACGTAGCTCCAGTGTCCCGCTCTCGTAGATCCGGCAGAGACTGGCATCGCTCGGGTGGTCAAGTGCCAGTGGCTCATGGGTCGCGGTCTGCTCGACGCTCCCGGTCAGCAGATCTCGGAGCTCGATGGAGCCCTCGGCGGGCGCGATGAAAGCAGCCGTCGGAGAGGCGTCGCTGACCTTCAGGAAATGCACGCCCGTCCGGCCCAGGGGAGCCGTGCGCTCATGCAATCCAGGCCCGTCCCAGACCCGCACCGAGTCATCCCACGAGCCGGAGACGAGACGCCGGCCGTCGGCCGAGAAGGCCAGAGCCTGGATCCAGTCAGAGTGTCCGATTCTCTCTGCGATCCTTGTCAGCGAGTCGCTGTCCCAGATCGAAAGTGATCCATCACGTGCCCCGGTTACCAGGCAGGTTCCGTCCGGTGCGAATTCGACGCATCCGAGCATCTCGGTGCTGGCCTGAACCGAGGCGACCCGCTGTAGCGTGTCGATGTCCCACAGTTGCAGTTCTCCCGCAGTTGTGGCGACGGCGAATCGGGTTCCATCGGGATGGAACGAGACGTCCACAGCTGGCTTGCTGCCCGTGTTGAGCGTGGCGAGCCTGTCGCCGCTGGCGACGTCGTGCACCCGGGCCATGCCACCGTTGTACACGGTGACCATGCGCGCTCCATCGGGACTGAATGCGATCGACCAGACCTGGGGGCCGTTGTCTTCGACGATTCGAACTAACCCCCCGTCCTCGGAGCGCCATAGCCTGACGCTGCCATTGCCTGCGCCCGTCGCGAGCAAGCTGCCATCGTCCGAGAAGGCGAGTCCAAACACCCGCTCCTGATGCCCCTCGAGGACGGCGATCGTCTCCAGGCTGGCGGCGTCGCGCAGCCGTACAGTCATGTCCGCGGACCCCGAGGCCATGCGCGATCCGTTCCTGCTGGCTGCCACGCAAAAGACCCGGTCATCGTGATCGTCGAGGATCGCGATCTCCGTGCCCAGCTCGAGATCCCAGACGCGTACGGTGCCATCGCCTGCACCCGAGTAGGCCCGCGAACCGTCGGGAGCGATCGCGACGGTCCAGACGTTGAAGCCATGCCCAAGCAAGGTGAGCGTGCTTTGCTGCGCGAGGTTGGACAGGATGCGCCATTCGATCCCACGGTGTTCGATGGGGGAGTGTCCGAGGCGCCGGCTTGCGCTCTCGTGCGAGCCAGCATGGACCTCCGAGCTGGCTGCCGCCAAGGTCGCCAGGTACGCCTGCCAGCGGGCGACTTCGGCCGAATGCATGGCGCGCACGGCCAGTACCGAGCTCACGACGGTGCCGGTGATGAGGGCCCCGAGCGCGACCAGGAGTCCGACGGTCAATCCCCGATGCCGTCGGGCGAGCTTCTTCATGACGTACAGTCCGCTTGCGGGCCGCGCCAGGATCGGCTCGTTGCGCACGAACCGGCGCAGATCCTGGGCCAGGGCACTGGCCGTGGGATAGCGTCCGTCGGCTTCCTTGGAGAGCGCCTTGTAGAGGATCGTCGCCACGTCGCGCGGAACGCTGGGTGCGATGACCGTCAGCCGGGCCGGGTCGCTCTCACAGATCACGCGCGCGGCCGCGACGAAATCCAGGCCCGTAAGATCATGCGGGCGGTGCCCAGTCAGCAGTTCGAAGCCAAGCACGCCCAGGGCGTACACGTCACTGCGGCCGTCCAGGGCGAGTGCGCCCCCGGATGCCTGTTCCGGACTCATGTAGGCCAGGGTGCCGATCAACTGGCCGCCGCTGGTGCGGATGGTGGTCAGGTGGGACTCGGCATCGGTGATGCGCGCAACACCGAAGTCGAGCACCTTCGGCTGTCCGTCGGCTGTGACGATCACGTTGTCGGGTTTGAGGTCGCGATGCACCACGCCGTGATCGTGGGCATGCTGCACCGCGTCGCACAGCTGGGCGAGCAGGTTGATGCGCGCGTTGAGATCGAGTTCTTCCTCACGCGCAAAGTCCATCAGGTGCCGGCCCGGGACGTACTCGATCGCGAGGTAAGGCTGGTCATGCCCGCCGATGCGAGCGCTCCCCGCGTCGAGGATGCGAGCGATCCCGGGGTGGCTCAGACGCCCCAGGATCTTCGTCTCTTGCTCGAATCGGTCCAGCGCCTTTGGCGTGGTCAGCGTGATTTCGGGTCGGATGAGCTTCAGGGCGACGAGCTGATCCGTGCGCATCTGGCGCGCGAGCAGAACGCGGCCCATCGCGCCGCTGCCCAGCTCGCGCTGGATTGCGTAGCGCCCGATCTCATCCGGTAGCCCGTCTAACGAGGGTGCACCCACGCCCGCATCGCGCAGCGCATCCGCGACGATCTCGGAGGGTCCCTCGTCGGCGCGCGGCAGGAGACCGTCGCGCGCGTCGGCGCCGAGCAAGGCCTCGACCTCCTCGCGTTCGTTCGAGTCCTTGCAGAGGCTCACGAGCAGCGCGTCCCGCTCGGAAGCGGGTAGGTCCACTACCCTCCCGAAGATCTCGGCCAGCCGCTGGTGATGGGGCGTGCCCACGGCCTACTCGGACAGTCTCGCCTGTAGCCAGGCGCGCGCGAAGCGCCAATCGTTCTTGATCGTGCCGGCC
>JBLHKW010000273.1:0-3502 GCA_047618565.1 Planctomycetota bacterium | reverse complement strand
CCCGGGTTACCGATGCGGTCCAGACGGATCTCGATCAGATCGGCCACCTGCGCGCGTTGCAGGGCAGCACGCGCGAGTGCATCGAAATCATCGGCGATGTGAGAGACGACTACTGCCATGGGCCAGGTTTCATTCGAGGGTCCTGTCGAGTTCGGCCAGCTGCTGCTGCGAGAGCGCTCCGCGCCTGCGGACCATTTCCGCCACGCGGCGGGTGATCTCCCGATAGAGGTCCGCGGGCGCACCTTTCGTCGATCGTAGCAGTTCGATATGCGCCGCCACGACCGATGCATCGCCGCGCGCATGGGGTCCGGTGAGGGCCGCGGTGGCACCCACGTGCGCGGCGTTCTCGAGCGCTCCGCGCGCGAGATCGGCGAAGGCGCGTCGTTGCAGGTCCCGGTCGGCTTCGTCTTCGGCCGCGCCCATCGCGCTCAATGCCGCATCGAGCAGCGCGACCGATCCGGCCGCCACGAGGGTCGCGGCGGCATGGTAGCGCCCCTTGGCGTCCGCGTCGGTCGGCAAGGGGAAGCGCTGACCCGAGAGTCCTGTGAGGAGGCGCGCGCAGCTGGCCTGCGCGCGCTCGTCCCCCTCGCACGCAAACCATGAGCCCGCCACCGTGCGCGGCTCACTGTCGTCGCTCCCACCCAGAGGGGGCACGGCACACAGGGGGTGGAAGCTCCCCGTGGACCAGCCGTCATCGGCCATGACGTCCAGAACGCGCGCATCGTGATATCCGCTCGTGTGGAGCGCGACCCCGGAAGCTCCGCGACTGCCCACGGCCCGATGGACTCGCTGGGCGACTTCCGCGATCGCCCCATCGCTGACACAGATCAGGATCAGCTGGACGCCCTCGAGCTGGTCCAGATCGATCCACGGGGCGGGCGCACGCTCGGGCCTGCGGGCCCAGGCGCGCACATCCCAACCGGCCTGCGTCAGATCGTGCGCAAGGGCGTGGGCGACGGCACCGGCGCCGAGCAGGCAGACACTAGTGGACGCTTCCGACATCGACCCATCGTATCCGACGCCTGCGCTGCCCGGTCAGCCCAAGTCGGCGCTGAGCTCGTAGTCCATGTCGTCGAACTTCTGGGCCTTGTAGCCGGTCTGTTTCGAGCGCTGGAACTCCTCGTGGTAGGCAGCCAGAACCGAGTTCTGGACGGCCTCGCGGGACTCCTGATTGATCGGATGGGCGATGTCGGCGTACAGCCGCGGGCGCCCACGCTCGTCGAGGGCAGAGCGGTTCTCCGCCAGCTTGTTGCCACAATCGTTGCAGTAACGCGCGCGTACGGAGTTCTTCGCAGCGCACTGGGGGCAGCGGTCGCACATCTTGCGACTGGGCATCGCGATGAACAGCCCCTTGCTGCCCTCGATGATCTTGATGTCGCGGACGACGAGGCTGCTATCGACCGTGATGCTTGCGAACGCTCGCAGCTTGTCCTTCTGGCCGGGCAGTAGCTTGACGCGAATCTCGGTGACCTTCATCCGTCTGGAAAACCTTCCTGTGAATCGTCGAAACGGATCCGTCTCGCCCGATTTACGGGCCGGATTCCATTCCAGCGCTCGGTCTCCCCCCGGACGTTGCGAGTTTGCCTGTTGGTGTTGTATTCAGTCTCGGCGATGGGCCCGCGCGACCCATGTACCTCGAACTGCTGTGTGTTGTCTCAGAGCCTCTATCCGGATGCCCTCGAGTGCGACCTGCGCTTCATGTTCACTGTCGAATAGGCCGTAGAAACTGGATCCGCTGCCCGAGAGGGCGAAGTGATCACATGCCACAGAGGCAAGGATCGTGCGCCATCGGGTGATCTCGGGAAACTGTTTCGCGGCCGCTGCCTCCAGGTGATTGAACATCCAGCGCCGAGCTTCACGCGCTCGGGCAACGAACATATCGCCTTGAACCATAGGTGTTTGCGACGGTGGGCTCAAGGGCAAATCGAGCCCCGCGAAGACCGTTGCGGTCGCGCAACGGAGCTCCGGTGTGACCACAGCGATGACCCAATCGGGCGTATGTACGTCCGTCGAAGACACGACTTCTCCGCGACCTTCGCAGTAACCAACCGCGCCATTGCGGGACGCTTCAAAGAACACGCAATCGGAACCGAGTTCGGCCAACAGCGCCCTGCGCCAGTCCGCGCCGAGGTCGATATCGAAGAGAGATTCGAAGGCCTCGAGCGCCGCAAAAGCGTCGGAACTTGCCCCGCCCAGCCCGGATTGACTCGGGATTTCCTTCGCGAGGCTGACCCGCATCGGCGCGTCCCCCGCCGCCTGCCCCAGGACCCGCGCGCGCGTCCGGCATGCGTCCAGGGCGCGCAGCACGAGATTGCGCTCGTCGGTCGGGATGTCGGGGCTGGCGAAGGGTCCGCTGAGGGTGAGGTCGATGGCGTCCGCAGGAGCGCCCTGGGGTGCGCCCTCGAGCCGCAGCGTGTCCCCGAAGTCGAGCGCGATCATCCACGTGGCCAGGTCGTGAAAGCCGTCCGCACGGCGTCCCAGAATCTCGAGGCGCAGGTTGACCTTCGCCGGCGCGAACACCTCGACCACCCTGCCCATGGCATCCGTCACGGGACGACGGGCAGGTCCTCGCTCAGGTTGTGGTTGTCGATCAGGCGCACGCCATCCGCCACAGCCGCGATCAATGCCACCGCCTGCGAGAGCGCGCCGGTGGGCGGCGAGCCGGTCCAGCATTCGGGGTCGCGCACCTCTGCGTACTCGATCTCCAGCCCGGACGGCGTCAGGACCTCGAGCATGCTGCCCCGCAGGGCACCGGGCTCACGCTCGCCGTTCTCCCATGCGAGCCGTGCCGCGGCGAGAGCGCGCGGAATGGCCAGAGCCTGGGTTCGGCCCGCGTCCGAGAGGCGCCGGTTGCGCGAGGACAGGGCCAGGCCGTTGGATTCACGGGTCGTCGGACAGACGACCACGGAGAGACCGGCGTGGCGACTCGCCAGGTCGGAGACGACCAGGGTCTGCTGGTAGTCCTTGCGCCCAAAATAGGCGCGCTCGGGGCGTACGACCTCGAACAGGCGGTCGACGATGGTGGCCACGCCCTCGAGGTGCCCCGGCCGATGCTCTCCCTCGAGTCCACGCGCACCCGCCCCGGGGTCCACGCGCGCGTCGTCGGGCAGGACCCCGTCGTCCGAGCTGCCGGGGAAGAACTGAGCCAGCGTGCCCGTGAAGACCATCGCGCAACCGGCGCCCTCCACCTGACGCGCGTCGCCCTGGAAGTCGCGCGCGTAGGCGGCCAGATCCTCCGGCTTGTTGAACTGCAACGGGTTGACGAAGATGCTCACACAGACCCGGTCGGTCTCCCGAGCGGCACGCCGCACGAGCTCGAGGTGCCCCTCGTGCAGGGCGCCCATGGTCGGGATGAAGCCGATCGAGTGCCCGGCCGCGCGCTGCTGATCGCACCAGGCGCGCGCAAGTTCCGGGCTGGCCAGCTCGACCATGGCTGGACGCCGGTCCAGGTCGAGCAAGCACTCGCTCACCGTCCTGCTGGTTCCTGGAATGACGTCCGTGG
>JBLHKW010000272.1:0-3523 GCA_047618565.1 Planctomycetota bacterium | reverse complement strand
TCTCGAAAGCGCCGGTGAAACGGTCCACGATGGCGTGCTTGGCCGCTTTCGCGGAGTCGATGTAGTCGCAGACCCCATCGCCCTTGTCCGCCAGTTGCTCCAGGAACACGTCGTTGTGGTTGTTCATACCCACGCCGATGGTGTTCAGGTAGATGCCCGCATCTACGTTCTGACGCACGCTCTTGGCGAGCCGGTTCTGGTCGGTCTGCCCCACGTTCGCAACGCCGTCGGACAGGAACACGACGCGGTGGTTGTGAGTCAGGTCGAGCCCGGCCTGTGCCAACTGGTAGCCGAGCATCAGGCCCGCCTCCGCGTTGGTGCTTCCGTTCGGCTGGAGCGGATAGATGGCGGCCTCGATCGCGCCACCTTGATCGGCGGACGTCAGGGGCAACACGATGCGCGCGTCATTGGAATACGACACGATCGCTATCGAGTCGTTTCCGTTCAGCTCTCCGACCAAAAGCCGGACCGCGTGCTTCACGAGCTCGAGTCGGTCGTTCTCACGCATCGAGCCCGACGTATCGATCACGAAGGTGATCGAAAGCGGCTTGCGCTCGCTCTTCGCGACCTCACGCCCGCGGATGCCAACACGCAGCATGCTGCGTGCCCCATCCCCGCCGAAGCGGCTCGGCGCCAGCTCGGCCTGGATCGCGAAGGTACCCTCCTTGGGCGCCGGAACGTCCGGTTCGAACGAGTTCAGGAACTCCTCGGTGCGGATCTGCGCCTTGGTCGGGATCTTCCCCTCGTTGAGATAGCGCCGCGCCAGGGCGTAGCTGGCCGTGTCCACATCCACGCTGAAGGTCGACAGGTGGTCGAGCTCGGTCAGCTCGAAGGAGTTGTCGCCCCAGAAGCGAAAGTACATGTCACGCGGCATGTCGTTGGGGCGCGGGTAACAGTCGTGGATGATGCGCTCGCTCCAGTCGCGACCTTGCGTCTCACGGAGGCGAAGCGTTCCTCTCGCCGCAGCCTCGTTTCCTGCCCCGAGATAGTAGGGGTCCGGTGCCTGCAGGCTCTTCATGCTGTCCAGCAGCGCGACCTGTTTCTTGAGGGCATTGCCGTCGACGACACCGCCGGGAGGGACGGTATCGCCAGGGCCACGATAGATTCCGAACGGCTGGGGCGCGTCCTCACTCGCGACCTCCGCGGAACTAACGCTCGTGCCTCCGGCGTATCCAAGCGCCTCGAGCTGTGGTTCAGGGGCCCGTGATCGCTGCACAGCGGCTCGCCCCTGCAGTTTCTTCCGGTAGCTCACTCCGTGCTTGCCACCCGCGCCTCCCGCGACGCCGATCGCATTGTTGAACGCCTTGTCGTCGAACGGCGCGTCCGCGAACATGTCCGGGTCACCCTCGGTCTCGAGGACCTCCTCCTGCGCACTGGCCACAACGTCCACGTCCTGCATGACGGGGCGCTCGTCTCCGGCATAACCGAGGCCCTTCAGCGCCGCGATCTCCTGTGGCGAAACGGTCGCACTGCGGGCCCCATCTCCGTCGCTCTGGGCGTATCCGATTGCGCGGAGCCTTGAAGCGCTCGGGCTCGCCGAGCTATCCCCGCCCGCATACGCCAGACCCATGAGAGCCTCCATTTTCCTATCGCCCTCGCCGTAGCCGATCGACCTCATCCCCTCCACCGTGTTGGCTCGCTGATGCTCCAGCTCGGCCTGATGCTCCGTCTCGCCCCCGCCGTAGCCGAGAGCCTCCAGGCTGGCCTGCCCACGATCCCGCCGGCCAGGCGCCTGTACAGCTCTCTGCTCCAGGGCCACGTTCTTGTCGGCCTTCGACGCCACGGCAACCTGCTGATCGCCCGCCTCGCCCGGCCCGCGCTGAACCCACGCCCAGGTACCGGTCACGACGAATAGCACCGCAGCCGCGGCCCGCATCACGGTCGGGCGCAGCAGCACGAAACGCGGCCGCGCCGGCCTCGTCGCGACTTCCGCCTGCTCGAGCACGCTCGCGAAAGCAGACTCGGAAAGCGCATCTTCGCCCTCGTAGGCCGAACTGACCATTCCCAGGGTCTTCTCCAGCCGATCGCGCTCGTCGCGTAGATCACTCGACGCGGCCAGGGCTTCCTCGACCTGTGTCTTCTCGCTCGCATCCACCTCGTCAAGGAGATAGGCGCACAGCAGCTCGTGCATTCGATCGTTTCCGGGGGTGTTCATGACGTTTCTCCTTGCGCGTTAGCAGCGCTGCGACCGGTTCCTGTTGCGTGTCCTGTGAAGAGTGGGGCCAGCTCCGTGCTCAGGACCTTCAGTCCCTCGCTGACGAGCCAGCCGACCGTGCCGATCTTCTTGCCCGTGATCGCTGCGATCTCCTTGTAGCTCTTGTCCCCGAGCAGTCGCAGCACCAGCACATCGCGCTGGTCCACGGGCAAACCGGACAGCTTGGCCTCGATGGCCCCGCGTGTGTCTTCCGCCTCGACGGCCGCGATACCGCCCGCCGTCGCTTCGTGTGTCGCGACGCTCTCCTCGCGCTTCTTGCGTGTTGTTTCTGATCTCATGACGTCCATACAGAGGTTCCGGGCCACCTTGAAGAGCCACGAGGCGAGCTTCTCACCTCCCACCGACAACTTCGGGGGACTCTGGGCCAGTTTGAGAAAGGCCTCCTGAACGACGTCTTCGTACGCGCTGCCGGCTCCGAGTAGCCCCCGCGCGTAGCGCAGGAGCGGTCCCTGATGTATTCGAACCAGCTCAGCGAAGGCGTCCGCGACGCCCGCCTGGAACCGTTCGAGGAGCTCGGCCTCGTCTTGATCCGTCATGCTTGAAAGGTCTTCTCACAGTGGGAACGGAGTGGCCCCAGGCTTTCTTGGCAAATAGTGACCACGAGATCCCCGGCCCACGGCTGTGCCACGTTTTTCGCCCTTGCGGGTCGATTCGGGACATCGGAAGCCGTCATCTGGATGTCCAGTACGACCCGTATCCAACGGAGCAACCATGAAGCACCTGATCGCCCTCGCCATCTCCCTGACCGCCTATCTCGGCCTTCCCAGCGACGCCGCCCAGCCCACGAGCGACCACCCGATGGCCTGGCTGGAGGGCCACTGGTCCGGCGAAGGACTCGGCGGCACCTTCGACGAGTCGTGGATGCCGAGCGAGGGCGGGGCCATGCTCGGCACGTTCCGCCTGATCCAGAAAGGCGAAGTCGTCTTCTACGAGCTCATCACCATCGACGACAGCCCCGAGGGCCTGGTGATGTCCCTCAAGCACTTCAACGCCGACCTGTCCGGCTGGGAAGCCAAGGACAAGGCCCTGGTCTGGCCCGGCGAAGTCTTCGACGACGGCGTGGTCCGCTTCGGCCCGGTCGAGTACGAACGCGACAGCGCCAATGGCCTGAAGATCCGAGTCGAGATCACCAAGGGCGGCGAGACCAGCTTGCAGGAGCTAACCTGCAAGCGCCGGCGCTGACGCCCGCCGCACCGCCACTCACTCACTCACTCACTCACTCACTCACTCACTCGTCGTCGTCGTCGTCGTCGTGGTGGTGGTGGTGGTGGCCGTCGGGGCCGTGCGCGTGGCCGTGCTCGATTTCCT
>JBLHKW010000271.1:0-3532 GCA_047618565.1 Planctomycetota bacterium | reverse complement strand
GGTGTCGCCAAAAGCAAGTTCCTGAAATAGGCTTGTAGTATGGTGTGTGCGGAATGCGCAGCACGCACACGGCGGGCCGCTTGTCTGCAGCCGGAACGCCCCTATCCAGCCCTGCGCCGCGCAGCATGCGGCGCCACCCAGGCTCTCACCCCAGGGCTTGGCCTGGCGTGGATCCCGCGACCAGGACTAACGCTGGTGTTCGGCCAGGAGGCGTTCGATCAGCGCCGGTTCGTGTCGGTGCATGCGAGCGATCCCAGCTCTATGGCCCGGACGAGGGCTGTAGGGGCACAGGAATTCCCATACGATCTCCCCGCCGACCGTGATCTCGATCACGCGCCCGTTGTCGGACTCGGTCAGGAGGAAGTTGCCGTTCGGTAGCCGTTGAACCGAGCCACGGGACTCGGTGTAGAAGTCGCCGGGAGGATCCGCATGCCACTGCCAGACGATCTCCTTCTCGAGTGGATCGAGCAGAAGCACCCGGGAGCGGTCCTTACCGAGCCCGTTGTCGAACAGCAGGATGTTGCCGTCCTCCATGACCTGGGCATCGTGCGGTCCCCAGACCAGGCCCTTGCCCCAGGACCAGACCACTTCCTTGCGGGTCCAGTTGAAGATGGCGATGCGGTGCTGGTGACGGAAGCACACGAGCACGTTGTCGCTGGCGTAGATCGGATCGACGCCCTCGAGCGCTTCGTGCTGCATCCACTCGCACGAGTTCGCGTGGAACAGATCGACCCACTCCTCACCGCCGAGTGTGTCCGGGGTCTTGGCCGTGATCGGAAAGATCTCGGGGTGCTTGAGCACGGCCGGTAGCACCGAGCGTGACTGGATCGGCATGCCATCCTGATCCAGCATGGTCAGGCGATCGACCCTGATCGGCACGTTCGGGTGGATGTTCGGGACGTCCCGGCGCACGTAGGTCAACGTGAGGATATTGCCTGACGGCGTGATCTCCACGTCGTGGTGCGCGCGCATGGGGTGCTTCCAGATCAGGTTGCCATCCCAGTTCAGTCGCATCAGGTAACGTGCGTCATCCGCGGTGCGCGCTGGGCCGTCACTGCGCTCCGAGTCGATCTCGTCGGTGCCGACCACGAGCAGGTCGCCATTGTCGAGCAGGATCGAGCGCGACCAGCGCAGGCTGGGCGGAGCACCCCCCTGGGGCTCGGGGTGGGACCAGGAGTGGATGAGCTGGCCGCTCCCGTCGATGATGTCCGCGCGGCTAAATTCGGTCACCGTGTACAAGCCGTATCCGGAGCTGCTGCGATCGGGGTCGTGGAAGAGCACGCCGGTTCGCTCATCGCCGTCCGTCTCCACGTCGCCCGCGTAACCGAGGGCCGTCAGAGCGTCGATGGCCACCAGCATCTCCATGTCGCCGGGCGAGCTCGGGCCAGGCCGACCGCTCGCTTCATCGGCAGCCTCCCGGCATGCGACGAGCCCGATCAGGAGGAGTGCGGCGCCAGGGTGAAAGGTGGTCATTGGCGCAGTGGGCCCGGCTGCTCCCCCTGGACGGCAGGCTGGCGCGGGCCATCAATAATCGACCAAGATTCCCCGTTGGTCAAGGTAGGCGCTCGCGCGTGCCGCTGTATCACGAACCGTGCGCGTCTCGTCCGGATTCAGCTCGAGCTCCAGGGCGTCCGCCAGGGGCCGCGCCCAGCGCCCGAGGTCCGCGGTGAGGTGCACGATCTCGTTTTGCGGTCCGAGTCGCCGCGCCGCGACGGGGGGGGCCGCTGGGGCAGGCTGGCCCCTCAGGGGATCGTCTGACAGCACGCCCGTGCTGTCACAAACCGATTGCTGGAAGCCAGTTATGGCCCGGATGGTCTTCGGGTGGCATAAAACCGAATGGCATTCGTATTCAGGTTTCCATGCCCACCGATTCTCCCATTCCCCCCTGGGCGCCGGCCCGCCAGGCCCGAAGCCGCCGGACGGCCGAACGCATCGTGGCGGCCGCGCTGGACCTGCTCGGTGAACGCCCCTTCGAGCGCATGAGCGTGGCCGAGATCGCCGCCGGCGCCCGGATCAGCGTGGGCGGGTTCTACGCGCGCTTCTCGAGCAAGGACGCGCTGCTCGACTATCTCAACCACACCGTGATCGACGGCATGGTCGACCTCGTTCAGGAGCAGTTCTCGCCAGCGGCGACCACTGACCTGGGCGCGCGCGACGTGATCGGGCGTTACATCCAACTGGCGGTGGCGACCTTCCGCGAGCACCGGACCGTGCTGCGTGCCGTGTCCCTTCGAAGCCGCACCAGCGCGGACCCGGCCTTTCGCGAGCGCGTGCGCCAGGCCAACCGTTCGATGCACGACATCTTCCGTGCACGCCTGCGGGAGCGCGAGGACGAGTTCGGACACGGGGACCCGGCGCTGGCGGTCGACCTGGCGCTCACGGCTGTGTCCGGTGCCATGCGCGAGTACGTGCTCTTCGCCGACCAGCGGCCACAGTTCGACCCGGTCGACGACGAACGTCTCGCGACCGAGCTGACCGACCTCTTCTGCAACTACCTGGGGATCCGATGATCGCACTGCTACTACCCCTCTTGTTCACTCCCGCGAACGACCTGGGACCGCTCGTGGACGCCGCCATCGCGCGCTGGGATCGACCGAACTCACCGGGCGGCGCCGTCGCGGTGGTAGAGGGCGACGAGCTGGTCTTCCTCAAGACCTTCGGTGCCGCGCGTCTGTTGCCACAGCAGCCGATCACCGGCAGCACACCCATGTATCTGGCATCCCTGGCCAAGTCCTTCACCGCGGCTTGCGCGGTGCACGCTGCGCGTGCCGGGAAGCTCGACCTGGATGCGCCCCTGACGGCGACCTTCCCGGAGCTGCCCGAGGCGTACGGCGCCTCCACGCTGCGCGATTGCCTGCACCACCGCTCGGGTGTCGTCGACGTGTACGACCTGTCGATTCTGGCCGACCTGGGGCGCGAGGCGTCGCTCAGCAACGACGCCGCGATCGAGTTACTGACGCGCGTCCCGCAGCTCAGCACCGTGCCCGGGGAACGCTTCCTCTATTCCAATAGCGGGTATGTCCTGCTGGCCGAGGCCATCCGGCGTCGCACTGGTCAGGACCTGGCGGGATACGCACAGGAGCACCTGTTCGGACCGCTCGAGATGAAGGACACGCGCTACAACGCGGGCGACCCGGGCGAGCGTGCGGCCCTTTCCTACGGGGCCGGCATGGCCGGGTGGGCGGCCCGTGAGCGGGCCACGAACCTGACGGGTCCGGGCGGAATGGTCGCCTCGATCGATGACCTCGTGACGTTTGCACGGGCCTGGAGCGCGGGCTCCTGGGGCGGCGAGGGCATGCACGCGGAGCTGCTCGCGTTGCCCCCGGGCCCGCACCATCCGCGGCTGGGTGGCTACGCTGCTGGCTGGATGTGCCAGCGCATGCACGGCCAGGATGTCGAGCGCCACTTCGGCGGAGCGTTCGGGTTCAGCTCCGACTTCATTCACGTACCGGCTCTGGGTCTGACCGTCATCGCGCTCTCGAATGCGGCCGACCTGGACGCGGCCGACGTGGCCTCCGCCGTGCTGTCGAAG
>JBLHKW010000270.1:0-3539 GCA_047618565.1 Planctomycetota bacterium | reverse complement strand
GTGGTTGCGGCAACGGTGGTTGCGGCAACGGTGGCCGCGCTGGCGGAGCATGAGGGCTTGGCTTTCGAGCAGCCCTTGTCCGCCACGGTGGTCGCCACGGTGGTCGAGCACTCGCTCTTCGTCTTCGAGCAACCCTTCTCAGCGACCACGGCGGCGGCCTTGGTCTTCGGGCACTGGGCGGAGGCGGGGGCCGCGGCGAAGGCGAGCAGCGTCAGGGACAGAACGGAAAAGAGAAGTCGTTTCATATTGGAGGGTCTGTGTTCTGGGTCAACGTCGTGGCGGTGTCTACCTCGCCCGGGGATGCCCGGAGGGCGGTCACCGATGATACGGTGGTCGGAGGCCCATGTGACGCATTAAACGTCCAGGGGCCGTGCCTGCTGGACTATCGTACGTGTGCTATCGGAATGGTGCGGGCGCGGACCCGAAGAAAAGATCGGACCGGGCCCGGTTCTGTTGCGTGAAGCTTACAGATTCACCTGCCTACATCGAATGTCGGGGGTCGTAGTGAGCATCTGCCCCACTGCTATCCCCCTCCACCAAGGAGCTCTGTGTTGAGGAATCTTACGAATAAATGGACTCTCGCGACCCTGGCGACGATCGCCGTCGCCGCCGGACGAGCGACGGTCCAGCCGATCCCCCAGCGTCTCGAGGCGATGGAGTCCGCACGCGGACTGTCGGAGGCGTTCCAGGCGGCCAGTCGGCAAGCTTCGCCTGCTGTGGTCAGCATCCGTGCCGGCCGCGGGGCCAGGCGTGCCCAGGGCTCGGGCGTGATCCTCGCCGACGGCGTCATCGTGACCAACTACCACGTCGTGCGCGGGTCGACACGTGTGGCTGTGACGCTGGCGGACGGCCGCGAGTTCGGAGGCGTGCTGCTCGGGACGGACGAAGAGGCTGATCTGGCGGTCGTCCGAATCGACGCTGATGACCTGACGGTTGCGCGGCTGCGCGTGACCGAGGCCATCGTCGGCGAGTGGGCGCTGGCGATCGGCAACCCGCTCGGGTACGGGCATACCGTTACGGCAGGGATCATCAGCGGAACGGGCCGCAGTGGCCTGAACATCGCGAATTACGAGGACTTCATCCAGACCGATGCTGCCATCAACCCGGGCAACAGCGGCGGCCCGCTGGTCGACATCGAGGGGCGCGTCCTGGGCATCAATACCGCGGTCGGGACCTCGGGCGGAGATGCTTTCGGCCTGGGCTTTGCGATTCCCGTTCACATCGTCTCGAAGGTACTCGACGACATTCTGGAGGCCGGGCGTGTACGCCGTGGCTATCTCGGCGTTGAAATCAACGACGGGAGGAGCGGGGGTGCTATCATCGCAGTCGTACAGCCAGGCGGTGCCGCCGCACGTGCCGGGCTGGCCGTTGGCGACGAACTCGTCTCGGTTGGGAAGCACACAGTCGTGGGCAGAAGAGGATTGATGAATACGATCGCCGACTACTCTCCGGGAACCGAGGTCACGCTCGAGGTCCTGCGTGGTGGTCGCCGCCGGAGCGTCACCCTGACCCTTGATGAGCGTCCCCCGCCGGAAACCCAGCGGTGACATCCACGGGGGCGAGCCCGCAGAGGCTGATCCTTGTCGATCCGACGGACACGGTCCTGGGCGCCATGGAGCGCGAGGCCTGTCATGTTGGAGAAGGCGTGCTGCATCGCGCCTTCTCGATCCTGCTCTTTGACAGCGATGGGCGGGTGTTACTTCAGCAACGCAGTCCGCACAAGCGCCTCTGGCCCGGCTACTGGAGCAATAGCTGCTGCGGTCACCCGCTCGTCGGCGAGCAAACAGACGTTGCTGCCCAGCGACGTTTGGGGGAAGAGCTGGGGATTCAAACTCCGCTGGCGCCGGCATTTCAGTTCCAGTACGCCGCTGACTTCGAGGATCGTGGCGCGGAACGCGAGCTGTGTTCGGTCTTCTTCGGCCAGCACGAGGGGAGCGTCTCACCGGCCGCGGACGAGATTTCCGATTGGGGTTGGGAATCGCCGCGCGCCTTGACGGACGCGCTGTTAGCCTCGCCGTCCCGCTACACGCCTTGGTTCAGGGTCATCTGGCGCGTTATCGGGCTCCCGGCAAGCGCCTGGGGCGAAACCGACCCGGAAAAAAATTCCGGGTCGCGAAAATCGTCCAACTGAGCCCAGGTGGAGACCTAGTGGCCTCGCGAAGTCACTGGTACGATCGAAGGTTGGGATGGTCCTGGCAAGAGACTATTTCAACGGCAGAACCAGACTCCACGTAGGTGGCAGAACCGGGCCGGGAGAGGCTCGCGGCAGACATAAGTGCGGATAGACCCCAGGAAAGCGGCGATCGTTTTAATACTCGTATACGGGGGTCTATTGCTGTGGATATTGCCGCCGTTCGAGGATCTGCGCTGGACGGACGAGGTGGCCGCGCAAGAGACGGCGCAGGCCGCGGACTCCCCCACCGCGACGGCGGGAGCGAAGGGCCAGCGTGCGGCTGACGGGCCGGGCGCGAGCACGGATTCCGGTGAAGTGGCGGCTGCTGTGACCGAGCGAGAAGCGCAGGCCCGGCCGGTGCGGAAACGCGGCGCCACGCCGAAGGTGGCGTCAAAAGAAGCCAGCCCGGAGCCAGCCGTCGCGACGAAACCGGCGCCGCCGGAGAACACCGGCCAGCGCACCACGCGAGCGCAGGCGGTCTCCTCGGCGAGCCTGGCCATCCGCGCGTTGCCCGCGGACGGCGAATCCGAAGCCGGGCTCGTGCGTGTCGAGGTGCTCGGCGGTGCGCGCGCGGAACGTGCGCTCGCCACCTGGCTCAGAGGCCTGGGCGGTCCACCGGTCGAGACCGACCTGTTCGGGTCCGTGGGCATTCCGATTGAAGCGCAGTCAGAGGTCTCTGTCCGCGTTCCGCCGGGGTTGGCCCTGCGGGTCACCTGTCAGCTGGGCGCACGCGCGCAGACGCAGAAGGTCAAGGCTCTCGCGCGGGACGCCAGCCGCGAGATCGCACTGGAGTTCGGAGCCGCGTTGGGCGACCAGGCCGTTGCCAGGGCCGAGCCGGGTGCTGGCATGCTCGCGGGCGTAGCTGCCGTCGAGGCATCGGCAGTGGCGCTCGACGAGCCCGCGGTGGACGCCCTGGAAGCGCCCGTCCAAGCCTGCGAACCCACGGCCGACGAGGCTGCCGATGCGCCGATCGATTCACGAGAGGGCGACGCGCCCCTGCCGGACAAGCTGCCCGAGTCGAGCGCGGACGCACCGACCACGGATGCCCCGTCGATTCCGGTGTACCGAGAGGCGACCAGCTCTGCTCGCGTGCGCGGCTTCCTGCTGGACCAGGACGGCGAGGGTGTCGCCAGCATGTCCATCTGGCTCGTTATTCCATGGGGCGCTGCAGATCGCAATCCGCGCCGATTGCGATTCGAGGATCGTGTGCGAGCGGAGGTCCAGACTGCGGAGGATGGCTCCTTCGCCTTCGCCGAGGTTCCCGACGGAGCGTGGCTGGTGGGCGTCGCGCCCGCCGGTACCGCGCGCGCTCCCGTGAATGCCACCGATATCAGTCGCATCGCCCGCTCGGTCAAGCTGAAGCGTG
>JBLHKW010000269.1:0-3551 GCA_047618565.1 Planctomycetota bacterium | reverse complement strand
GCCGCCACCATCGTGATGCCCCACGACGCCTACCCGAACAAGATCGAGGCCTGTCGCGAGCTGGGCGCTGAGGTCGTGCTGGCGCCCTCGCGCGAGCGGGCCGAGGAGATCGTGGCGGAGCGCGTCGCAGCCGGCACGGTCGAGGTACATCCCTACGACGCGGAGCGCACGATCGCCGGCGCCGGGACGGTCGGCCTGGAGATCGCCGAGGACTGGCCCGAGGTCGAGGTCGTCGTGTTGCCCGTCGGCGGTGGTGGACTCAGCGCCGGTAGTTCGCTCGCCCTGCGCCGCCGGTTGGGGGCCAGCGTCCGCATCGTCACCGTCGAGCCCGCCGGCGCGGCAACCCTGGACCGCGCCCTGGCTGCCGGCGGCCCGGCGATCCTGAGCGAGATCTCGACCGAGGTGCAGGGCCTGTGTCCCCTGGCCTGTGGGGTCCTCAATCACGAGATCCTGGCCACGACCATCGATCGCAACGCGCTGCTCGAAGACGAGGTCATCTTCGCCGCGCAGAAACGTCTGGTACACGCCGGCGAGGTGGTCGAACCCGCCGGTGCCGCCGCGAGCGCGTACGTCTTCGAGCACATTCCCGAAGAATGGCTGACTGGCCGGGATGCCGACAATCCCCTGCGTGTCTGCGCGGTCGTGTCGGGCGGGAACCCGGATCCGGCGCAGCTCGCTGCCCTGCGCGCAGCGCCGTGAACCAGCCGCATAACAGGGTCGCGTGTTCCGCACGGTGGTTCCTGACCGGCATGCACTCGCTGCTGGTTACGGTCGCGGCCTGCGGACCGACGCGGCAACCCGAGACCGTGATCGTCGTCGTCCTGGATTCGGTGACCAGCGAGGCGCTTTCGGACGATCATCCGGATGGGGGGATCTCGTCGAGCCGCACCCCACACCTGGCGCGCTTCGCCGAGGCCTCGAGCGTCTTCGCGGATCACATCAGCGCATCGACCGGGACCAACGCGGCGATGGCGACCCTGGTCAGCGGCTTGCCGCCATGGGAACACGGCGTGGGGAGTCTGCGCCGGCGTGGGCGGGGTCGATTGAGCGCGAGTTTCACGACGCACGCGGAACGATTCGCAGAAGCCGGGTACGACACCCTCGCGGCGGTCGCTCTGCCGCAGTTGCGCGCGAATCTGTCTGGGCTCTTGCAGGGCTTCGATACGGTCCTGGAGCCCGATCTCGATCTGCATGCGGGCTGGACGAGCGATGAGTTGTGGTCGCGGATTGCAAACCCGCTCTATCGGCTACTGCAGGGCGGCGGTGACCTATTCGCAGTGCTGTACCTGGCGGATCAGCGAGAGCCGTTGCGTGCCGAGAGTCGGCCGAGCGCGGACATGCTCATCCGCCGTCTGGGTCCATTCCGCGGCCAGGATGCGCGCATCGATGGTGCTCTGACCCTCGCGGCAACCGATCCGCTGGCAGCGCTCGCGGAACTCGACGCATGTCTGGGCCGGGGACGCGGATCCGCGGCCCATGGGGCCTTGCAGGCAGCACGGAGCGACGCCGCCCTGGCCGGGATGGACCTGTGCCTGGGCCGCTTGCTGTACCTGCTCGAAGACACGGGGCGCGCCCGAACGGCGACCATTCAGGTGCTCGGTGGAGCACCCGCAGCTTCCGCGCGAGACAGCGAAGCCCGCTTCCCTGGGGAGCGAACGGTCACTCCCTGCCTGCTACGCGTGGCCGGAGAGCGCATCGGACGCCGCATGGATGGAGCCATTCAGTCAACGGCGATCTGGACGCAGGTCCTGGAAAGTTACGGTCTGTCGGAAGACGCGATCGGTGACCCGGCAGGGGTCCGCCCAGTCGTGTGCGTCAACGCGGATCGATCCTCCGGGGCGGTCTACGACGGGGATCTGCGCCTGGAGCTGGACGTGGGTGGCAGCACGCGCCTCTTTCGCCGTTCCGATGGCGCTCGTGTTGAGCGCGATGCTCTCCACGAGCAGGGGGCACGGATCGAACGGCTCAAAGGCGTACTCGCTGACCGGCTGGCGCACGGGATCTGGCGCATCGAGGGTGACCCGGCGGGTAGCGATGAGCTACGTATCGGCTGGAGTTTCGCGGGCGGCGTTGTGCACGCGACCCAGGTGGGATCGCAGCCGGTGGTACGCGCGGCGCAAGCGCGTGCGAGCGGTGCCACCAAGCTGACCGGTGCGCCCATGGAAATGACCCTGTTCGGCAGCGCCCTGGATCTTCCCCTGCGCCTTCGATTGGGCGGCCCGGCGTTCGCAGACTTCGAGCCTGCCCGTTACTTCCTTGGAGAGAGCTCCTTCGAACAGCTTCCCGTTCTCTGGCTGCCGTGCGCGGCGCAAAGGGATCGGGCGGAGCCAGCGGAGGTGGCGCCTGACGAGGAACTCGCTGCCTCGCTCGACCTGGAACATCAGGGCCGCGGCTGGTGGCAGCTGAGCGTCGACGCTCCCGACGGTCAGCGTGTGCGCGCGTTGATGGCGCTATATCCTCCAGGCGAACTCGACGACCCGCTCAAGGTCGATCTGGCCGGCTGCGATGGGTCCTTGGAGCCCGTGCCCGGGCGCCGGGACGCGTGCTGGGTGTCCGGCGCGGCGCCGTTTCGGATGCGGGTGCGCAAGGATCCGGGGAGCGAGCTGGCGCTGCACGTCGAGGTCGACGGCCTGCCGCTCGAACCGCGGATGCTGCGCGTGGGCGGCCGTCCCTACGCCCTGGATGATGAAGTCGAGCTCTACCTGCCCGACTGGATGCCCGGCCTGACGGAGGCCCTGGATGGGGCGCCGCAGCTGGCCACGGAGTCCACTGGCCCGGGCCCCGGTCGGGTGCGTATCATGCGCGGCCGAGGTCGGCAGATCGAACGCACGGCGTTCGACGGGTCGCAGCTGGAGTTTGTCAGGAGACTGGGACCGAACGAATGAAGCGCGTCATCCTTTGCCGTCCGGAAGGCCCCCGCAACGTGGGCATGATCGCCCGCATCTGCCAGAACTTTGGGCCCTGCGAGCTCGCCATGGTGCGCCCCGAAAAGGCCTCGATGCTCGTGCACCCCGAGTTCGTGCAGATGTCCCACGGGGCCGACTGTGTCAGCGCCGCCATCCGCGTCTTCGATTCACTGCCGGAAGCCCTGGCCGACTGCACCGCGTCGGTCGGGTTCTCGGCGCGCGTGCGCGGCAACCGCGTGCGCACGGACTGGCGTGATCTGCAGGAGCCGCTCGCGCTGCCCGCGGACGATCCCGAGCAGCGCCTTGCGCTCGTGTTCGGCAATGAGGTGACCGGCATGACGCGCACCGAGACGGATCTGATGGGGGAGCTGGCACACATTCGCACGGCCGAGGAGCACACCTCGCTGAACCTGGCGGCGAGCGTCGCCGTGGCGCTGTCGAGCCTGTTCTCCGGCCGCTCGTCCCACCGCCACGAACCGGGTGGCTCGATGCTCAACGGCGAGGGACGTGACTTCCTGAAGGCGCGCCTCAAGCAGGTCTTCGCGGGCCAGGTGGCGTTGACGGATTCTGCCGCGGAGGACATCACTGCTTCGATCGAGCGCGTGTTCTCGCGCGTCCCGCTCGAGAATCGGGACGCGCGGGCGT
>JBLHKW010000268.1:0-3561 GCA_047618565.1 Planctomycetota bacterium | reverse complement strand
TCCCGGCCCGCCTTTGCCCCGTCACCGCCGGCGTCGGTAGCACCCCTTGGGTGCCGACGCCGGGGGTGGCGGGGCAAAGGCGGAGACGGGCCCGATTTTTGCTCCAGATCCCGAGGCAGAGGAAGCCCCGAGACTAGATCTGCATGAACATGAGACCCACACCCCAGCCCCCCCAAGAATCCCCGACCCCCAATCCCCCTACCCCTCCACCAACAACCCAAACCTCAAAGCCGCCTGTCCTTGCTGGGTCTCCAGGACGCGCGGGCACAGCTCGATAGCCCTCTCGATGGCGTCGCGTGCGTGCTCGTGATCCCCCGTCCGCTGTAGCGCAACGGCCAGGAACAAGTACAGGTCCGCACACCGTGGCCTTTGATCCACGGCGTCCAGTAACGGCGTCAACGCGGCTCTGGGCTGGCCCTGGGAGAGGGCCAGGATTCCGGCGTCGCGGGCGGCGTCGAAGGTCAGGGCTCGTTCCAGTTGC
Organism: Planctomycetota bacterium; assembly: GCA_047618565.1. Lineage (GTDB taxonomy): Bacteria > Planctomycetota > UBA1135 > UBA1135 > JBLHKW01. The sequence continues at coordinate 3,080 of JBLHKW010000268.1, read as the reverse complement.
AGGCGCTCTGGATCATCGGGAATGCGCGCCTCGAGGGCGGCGCGGTAGTCCTCCAATGATGCCAGGGCTGGGTCACTCGGGATCTCGGGATGACGTCCGAAGCGGGCGGCGCGCTGGAGGGCGCGGACTTCCCGGGCGCGGTGTAGGAGTCTCAGGGCGGCCAGGTGCTCCAAGCCAGGGTCGCCTACGGCCCGGGCCCAGGGGGCGGGCAGGGGCACCTCACGTCGGCGCAGGTGGGCCAGGTTCCTGGGCAGGTCGAGGAGTCGGGCGGCACCCGGGGCGGGCTGCGGATAGACGATCCACGGGTCGCTGTCGCGCAGGCGGCGCGGGCCGCGCGGCCATGCGTCGCCGCTGGTCACGAAACGCGCGGCGCAGCCGGCGGGGGTCGAAAGTCCCAGCCCCTCAAGAGTGGACGCGAGCTCGACATCCGCCGGGTCGAAGCGGGCGTCCTCAAGTTGCGGGAGTTCGTCGGCTCCGAGCAGCACGACCTGGGTCCCGAACAGGAAGACGCCGCTCCAGGGGAAGGAGCGGGCGAACGCGTCCAGGACGGCATCGAAGAGGTCCGGTGCCAGGGCGTGCGGGGGTACCCACTGGCAGACCAGACCGCCCGGGCGCAAGGCGCGGCGCGCGACGCCGTAGAACTCCTCCGTGTAGAGGTAGACCGCGAAGGGCGAGTTCGGGAGCAGCGGCTCCATGGTGATCACGTCGAAGCGCTCTGGGCAAGTGCGCAACGTCCGGCGGCCGTCGCCCAGGCGCAACCGGACGCGCGCGCCATCGGAGGCGTCGAGTAGCGCCGGCAGGCCCTCGGCGAAGACGCCGTGATTGACCTCCTCGAAGAAGGGCGCCATGCGACAGACCGCACGTGAGATCTCGAGCACCTCGATGTGATCGACCCGGGAATGCAGTGACACGGCACCGGCGGTCGTGCCCGTGCCGAAGGCGAGCACGGCCACGCGCTCGGGATCCGGATGCAGGAGCAGGGGCAGGTGGCCGAGGACCTGCATGTACAGGTAGTCGTCCCCCACCGCGGTGGCACGGAAGCTGTCGGTCAGCAGCGTTCGCTCGGCTCGCACGCCATCCTCGACAACCGTGACAGCGAAGTGTTCGTCTTCCTCGAACGCCAGACGCCGAAACGCAGGGTTCTCGAGCGCCGGACTGCCGAGTACCGGCGGTTGCGCACGGGCTGCGATCCAGGCGACGCCGGCGATGCAGAGCAACGCGCAGCACTTGCCCCATGCCACGCCCGCCGCCTCGGAGGGGCGACCCAGTGCAAGGACCGCAAGAGCACACCAGCTGAGCGAGACGGCCACGCCGCCACCCAGGCCCCAGAGCGGCACGACGACGAAGTGGGCCAGGCACACGCCCGCCATCGCTCCCCAGGCCTCGTGCAACAACAGTCCGCCGAGTCGTTCGCCACTCTCACCCGTGACGGCCCGGTGAACGACGGGCACCCAGGCGCCGAAGGGCAGGAGCATCGGACCGACGAGGACCAGCGCGCGCAGCTCGGGCGCGGCACCCCGGTCGAGATACTCCAGGGCCGTGGACGCGGCGAATGGCCACAGGCTCGCGAGCGAGATCAAGCCCAGCAATGGCAGCAGCGCGCGCCGGTCACGGGGCAGTAGCGGTGGCAAGATCGCGGCTCCCACGGCGAGAGCCACCAAGGAGGCCACGAGGACGGCCGTCAGGGTGGTCTGCATTCCGCCGAGCCAGAGCGTGCTGTACCGCAGCCCGATCCACTCGAGCGCGACCATGTGCGCCGTGACGCAGCCCACCGTCCAGCCCGCAACGCGCCGTGAGATAGCTGGCCGGTCGTCGTCGAGACTTGCCGGCGGCCTTCCGGGAGCAACGTCGGGCCGCCGCGCGCCCAGGGCGCCAGCACTCGCAGCGCCCAGCAGGCCGCCCGCAAGGGAGGCACCGGCGGCGATCCAGGACGCCGGCCCGCGGCCCCAGGCTGCCACGGCTTCATGCCCGATCAGCTGGGCCCCGAGCACGGACCCGCCGAGATTGAAGAAGAACAACCAGCCGACGCCAAGCCGCGGCGCCATCGCCGCCAGCGCGGAGGCCAGTGGCGGCAGAAACGCTCCCTGGAAGAAGCCCGCGAGGGCGATCGATGCCAGGGCCAGCGCGGAGGCCAGCTCGATCGGCATGGGCCCCTGACCGGCGAAGAGCGCCAGCCTGTAGCCCGCTACTGCAGCCGCGCCCGCGAGCCATGCGGCCCGCAGAAGACGCAGGCGGTCGGGCCCGGCGGAGCGTCCGAAGGTGTAGGCACCGATGGCCCAGCTGGCGAGCCATACCGCAAGCCCGAGGGCGACCGGACGACCGTAGCCAAGGGCCACGCCTGCGGTCGAGAGGCACAGAGCCTCGATGCCGAGTCCGCCCGCTCCCACCAGGAGCGCTGCAGCCCAGAGGCCGGCGACGCGTAACGCTGCTCCCTTCGACGGCCCGGCCGCCGCGGACGCGACCGCGCCGCGCACGGTCAATCCCGGTTCGGGTCCGCGAAGACCGCGTGCGCCTCGGCCGAGGTGCGCGCCTCGAGCAAGCGCGAGCGAACATCGGCTCGGCCCAACACCCGCGCGACATCCGCGAGGGTCCGGATATGGAGCAGCTTCTGCTCGCGCGGAATGACCAGCAACACGATGAACCGTGCGGGTTGCCTGTCGATGCTGTCGAAGGGCAGGCCCGTTTCGGTCGACACGATTCCGAGACACGGGATCACGGCCTCGAGCTCATCGACCGCAGCGTGCGGGATCGCGATGCCGTTCTCCATGCCCGTCGACATGGACCGCTCGCGGCTCACCACGGCCTCCATGATCGCCTCGACCTGATCGGCCCCGATTCCGTGCTGGGCAGCGGCGTGATCGACCAGATCCCGGATCGCTTGCCACTTGTCCGAAGGACAGAAATCGACGATCAGATTCTCGGCCGAGAAGAGTGTTTGCAGTTCCATCGCGGACGCAGCATAGCGACCGCCCCACTCGAAACCACAGACGCGACGATTCCGGTGCCGGAGCGGGCCCCATGGACCCGCTCCTGCACGCTGAATTTGCCGTCGGTCAGGGCACTAGCAGCCCGTTGAAAAA
>JBLHKW010000267.1:0-3620 GCA_047618565.1 Planctomycetota bacterium | reverse complement strand
AGTACTGCGGCGCTCATTTGCCGCCGGCTGCGACCGCTTCGGCTTTCGGCTCAACCACTACTCGGTACAGGGCAATCACATCCACTACATCGTCGAGGCCAAGGACCGCGAGTCTCTCTCTCGCGGCCTGAAGGGCCTCTCCGTCCGCATCGCCAAGGGCCTCAACAAACTCTGGTGCCGCAAAGGTCGAGTCTTCGCCGACCGCTACTTCGACCGCATCCTGCGCACGCCGCTCGAGGTCAAGAACGCCCTGCGCTACGTGTTGAAGAACGGCAACAAGCACGGCGCACATCGCGGCCCCGGCCCCGACCCCTTCTCCTCCGGCCCCGTCTTCACCGGCTGGCGCGACCTCACCCCCGGCGTCCTCCACGCCCCGCCCTCAACCCCCATCGCCGCCGCCCGCACCTGGCTCCAAAACCTGGGCTGGCGCCGCCACGGCCTGATCTCCGTCACCGCCTCCTGGCCCGCCTGATCTCCCCGCCGGCGCGCCGGCCGCGCCGCCGCGCCCCCGAGGCCCGATGATGGCCTCCTCTCACCCCGGGACTCCTCCTAGCCCCGCCTTGCCCCGTCACCGCCAGCGTCGGGATACGCCCGCCAGGGCCCCGTCGCTGGCGGTGACGGGGCAAGGTGGGGCGTCCCCCGTTTTGCTCCAGAGCCCGAAGCAGAGGGAACCACACCCCTATCCCTATCCCTATCCCTATCCCTATCCCTATCTCCCCGTCCCCGTCCCCGTCCCCGTCCCCCTACTTCCCGTAAACCCCAATCACCGACCGCCCAAACGAATACCCCACCACCGGATCCACCACGCGCGACACCCTCACGATCACCCGATCCCACAGCTGTATCTGCCCGATATCCGGCGTCCCCTGCTTCAGCACGAAGCGGTTGATCAACGACGTCAGCATCCCGACGCTATCCAGGTAGAACACGCGCACCTTCTCCAGCTCCGCCGGCATCACCCCAATCAATCCCTTCGCGGTATACCGCCGATGGTGACCGACCGCCGCGTCGAACGGGCTGAACAGGAACTGGAACGCCGGTGACAGCACCACCAGCTTTCCACCCGGCTTCAGGAACCGACTCGCTGCTTCCAGCTCGCCGCGGTCGTCCTCGATGTGTTCCAGCACATCGATATACAGGATCGCGTCGAACCTGCGCTCGGGATCCAGATCCGCCAGTCCGCCCACGACCACCTCGGGCTCCACCGGAAACGGCTCATCCCGCGCGACTTCAACCAGGCGCCCGGCCATCTCGGCATCCGGCTCGGCGCACAGCCAGCTGGTCTGATTTCCGTCGCACAGGGTGCGCGTCGTTCCGCCGATGCCCGCGCCGATCTCGAGCACATCTCCGCGTACGTACTTCGCGAGTCGGGCATGGAAGTACGCCTTCCAGTTGACCGCATGGGCAAAGAGATCCAGCTCCTGCCCCACATACGTGTACTCACTCATGTGGCGTCAGCGTGCGCAGCTCTTCGATGAAGAGCCCGTAGTCCCGCGCGGGGATGAACCCCGACATGTTCCGGCTCGCCAGAATGATGAACACGAACACGAACGAGAACAGCAGGCCCTGCATCAGCACGAAGAACAACAGGCCCGCAGCATACGGCTCCCAGCCCGACATGCTCGCGCTCGTAAGCCCCACGAATAACGCGATCCCGGCGATCGCCGCCAGGCTAAATCCGACCATCAGTGAGGAAGCTATCAGCATGCGCGCACCGATCAGATCCCCGAAGACCGACATCGCGCTCAACCCATGCCCGACCAGGGCCACGAAGTTCATCTGCGGCTTCCCGGAAAGCCGCACAGCGCGTTTACAGGGCACCATCTCGAAGGGCAGCTTGGCGCGGTGGATCGCGGCCGAAAAGTGATTCCACAGATCCGACACGATCACCAGGCGCCGCAGCTGCACCTGCGGCACGACACTGAAGTTGCCTACGCGCACGCTGATACCCGTCAGCATCACATGGACCTTGCGGTACAGGAAATAACACACCCGGAACACCACGCTCTCGGACCGTCGTGCCCGGGCCGCAAAGACCACGCACCGGTCCCCGGTCTCGGTCATGCGCTGCACCAGGCGCGGCACATCGCTCGGCGCGTCCTCGCCGTCGCCGTCCATCACGACCACCGCGCGGCATGCCAGGCTCGCCTCAACGTGCGACAATCCGATCGCGATCGCGCGCTGGTGGCCAACGTTGCGACGCAGGCTCAGCAGCTGGACGGCCTCGACAGCCTTGAACGGAGACGAAAACAGAACCTCCGGCGCAGGGTTCGTCGAGCCGTCGTCCACCAGCAGCACCCTTGCCGCCAGACCCGCACCTGACAGGACCTGATCCAGATCCGCCAGCAGCAGCCCGACCGCATCCCAATCGTTGAAGATCGGGATCAGCACCACCAGTCCAGCCTGGACAGGGTCGCTCTCGGCTTCAGCGCTCATGTCGCGCAACTCGCTCTGTTCCGTCCGGTGCGCATGCTCGTCACTCGGGTGAGGCCTCACCCGTTGCTAGCAGGATACCCCGCTCCAGGCCTGGAAGCGAAACCGCGTCCGCCCCCTGGAAGCCACCTTGCGCGTCTCGAACAGGGCAAAACCGCCCCGGAGAACACCCCATGCAAGGGTCGAAGTGGAGCGGCTGAACGGATTTGGACCGTCGACATCAACCCTGGCAAGGATCAGGGCTGCAATCGCTAACCATGCCTGCGCAATGACTTAGGTATCATGCCACCCGCAGCTTCCCCCGTTGCTTCCCCCACCACTCCAAAAACCGGGCACGCACCGTCCATGAACCACGACCCGCATATCATGCCCCTTGATCCTGACACCATGACCGAGCCGATCGCTGGGTCATGATACCCGTCACCTGCAAGCTCGGCGAAAGCGTCGATTCGGATCGTGGCAAGACTCTGGAGAATGAGATGCCCGCCGGATCCGCCACCGCCAGCTCCGCGCACCCGATCATAGAAGTTTGCGTTCTCGCCGCCGCCATAGCCCCCGTCGGGAGACCAGGAGCCGCCCTGGTCCCGGTTCCTACCCTGTAAACGTCCGAATCCGGACCCGGTGACAGGTCGCCCGTGCCACACCGGTCAGTTCGGGGGCGCTGGTTCTCGGGATACGGACCTGGTCGAGACCACGACCTTCGACCGGGAGCGACGCCCGAGGTCCTATCGTTCCAGGACTTCCTCGACGAAGGCAGTGAGGAGCCCGTGAAAAAGCTCCGGGTCATCGAGATAGCAGGGGTGTGAGCCACCGGGGAAGATCTCCACGGGTGCGTTCCCGAGCGCGGCGCTCAGGGTGGCGGCGCCCGCCACCGGGAAGACGGTGTCGTTCTCGCCCCAGAGGATCAGGATGGACGGGGGGGGCGAATCAGCCTGGCCTCCCGTGGATGGCAGCGCGAACGAGGCCGCCGCCGCAGGGGCGATCGGGACGAGCCCGAGAAGGCATTCTGGAGATTCCGCGAGGAGCGGTCCGAGGTACGAGCCGGACATGGAGGGCGCGACGAGGCGTTGGTGCATAGACCAGAATGGGGCGACAGCTCCGCCTTCTCCATCGGTTTCAGGGTTTGATCGGGACCGATGTCGGTCGACCGAGTTCGATCATCCTGTTCAGGATGTTGCAGGCGACCA
>JBLHKW010000266.1:0-3622 GCA_047618565.1 Planctomycetota bacterium | reverse complement strand
AGGCGGCCGGGGGTGCGCGGAGCCCATCAGTGGGCCCCGGGGCCTCGGGGGCGCGGGGGCGCGGCGGCGCGGCGGCGCGGCGCGGGGAGATCAGGCGGGCCAGGGGGCGGTGACGGAGATCAGGCCGTGGCGGCGCCAGCCCCGGTTCTGGAGCCAGGTGCGGGCGGCGGCTACGGGGGATGAAGGCGCGGCGTGGAGGATGCCGGGGGTGAGGTCGCGCCAGCCGGTGAAGACGGGGCCCGAGGAGAAGGGGTCCGGGCCGGGGCCGCGATGTGCGCCGTGCTTGTTGCCGTTCTTCAACACGTAGCGCAGGGCGTTCTTGACCTCCAGCGGCGTGCGCAGGATGCGGTCGAAGTAGCGGTCGGCGAAGACTCGACCTTTGCGGCACCAGAGTTTGTTGAGGCCCTTGGCGATGCGGACGGAGAGGCCCTTCAAGCCGCGAGAGAGAGACTCGCGGTCCTTGGCCTCGACGATGTAGTGGATGTGATTGCCCTGTACCGAGTAGTGGTTGAGCCGAAAGCCGAAGCGGTCGCAGCCGGCGGCAAATGAGCGCCGCAGTACTTGATAGGCGTGCTTGTTCCTGAGGCTCGGCAGGTCATCGCCCAGGCGAAGCACAACGTGCACCGGAAACCTCGAGGCCAGGGGCTCTCTCGTCTGGTGCGAGACCCCCGAGTCAGGGCTCGGCTTGCGACCGATCTTGTGCCCGTCCCGGCGCGTGAAGGGAAACGTGCGTTGCGGACTGAGGTGACTACCAGCTGCCTTGCGGCGACGCTTCTTGCTCTTCGTTTTCATGCAGATCTATAGTGCATGCGATCGAGAGTGTAACCCTCTAAATGCCGAATAGCTCTAGCGAAAGCACGCTATTGCCAGAATGCGAATTCCGGCGCACATTCCCAGCGTGCCCCATTCTCGGTTCTCGTGTCCCGGCCCGCCTTTGCCCCGTCACCGCCGGCGTCGGTAGCACCCTTTGGGTGCCGACGCCGGGGGTGACGGGGCAAAGGCGGAGACGGGCCCGATTTTTGCTCCAGATCCCGAGGCCGAGGAAGCCCCGAGCCAGAGACTCCCGTTCCTTGACCTCGACCATGTAGTGGATGCGATTGCCGAGCACTGAATCGTGCTTCAAAATGAGCGCCGCATTACGCGCCTCCATAGCGACCGATCACCAGCCCACGAAATCCGGCGCACATTCCCAGCGTGCCCCATTCTCGGTTCTCGTGTCCCGGCCCGCCTTTGCTCCAGATCCCGAGGCCGAGGAAGCACGGAAACGCGAAGAGTCAAACTCCCACATCCGCACACCAACCCAACCCCGATCCCCTGGATCTATGTCCCCTGTCGCAACACAACCGTCTTGATCGTGTTGAACAGGATCGACAGGTCGAACAGCAACGACTGGTTCTTGATGTAGAACAGGTCGTACTGGAGCTTGTGCAAGGCGTCGACCGTCGTGTTCCCGTACGGATAATTGATCTGCGCCCAGCCGGTCAGGCCTGGCTTTACGATGTGGCGCTGGTGGTAGTAGGGGATTTGCTCGGCCAGTTCGTCGACGAAGTGCTGGCGCTCGGGACGGGGCCCAACCAACGACATGGATCCGCGCAGGACGTTGAAGAGCTGGGGCAGTTCGTCGATGCGGGCCTTGCGCAGGAAGCGACCGATCTTGGTGATGCGGGGGTCGTCTTCGGAGCTCCAGACGGGGCCGGTGTCCTTCTCGGCGTCGGCGCGCATGGAGCGGAACTTGAGCAGGTTGATCGAGCGGCCGTCCTGGCCGACGCGTTGCTGGCGGAAGAGCACGGGGCCGTTGGAGTTGAGCGGGATCAGGAATGCGGTGAGGAGCATCACGGGCCAGGTCAGCGCGAGGATCAGCAGGGCGCACGTGAGATCGACGATGCGTTTCAGCAACGCTGCCCAGCGGTGGCGTCGGAAGCCCTCATTGAAGATCAGGTATGAGGGGCGCATGGCCTCGACGGCCAGTTTGCCGGTGATCTGCTCGTACAGGTCCTCGCGCTCGCGCACGTCGATGCCGGCCAGACGGCATCGCAGGAGGTCCTCGGTGGGGAGGGTCTCGCGCCGGTCCTCGAGCGCCACCGTCACAACGTCGACCTTGAGGGAGCGCACCAGGTTGAGCAGGAAACCTCCCTGGGGGCCTTCGACGTTGGCGGCCATGGCCACGCCGCGGTTCTGGACCGTGCCGGAGCGCAGGGCGACGGAGTCGAGGATCAGAGCGCGCGTGGCGTCGGTGGCCTCGTTCTCGGTCGAGATCAGCTTGGGGCGCCCGCTCGCGGAGAGCGGTGGCGAGTCGTCCGCCGGGCTCTCGGGTTCCCCGGCGGCATTCAGCTCCGGGATCAGGCCGCAGAGTTCGTAGCCGGCGTCGGGATGGGCCAGGATCTCGCGCGCCAGGGAGTGCGCCGGGCCGCGCGATCCCAGGATCAGGGCGCGTTGCTGGAGATCGAGCTTGAGCATTCCCCAGTGGTAGACGCCGCGCCACAGGTAGAGCAGGCCGAAACCCAAGACGAGGCAGGCCACCAGGGTCTGCATACGCGGCGAGAGCGTCAGTCCAGGGAAGTCGAGCAGGCGTTCGAAGCCCCACGAGTGCGCCAGGAAGGTCATGCCGACCGTCAGGGCCAGGGCCGTGCCGGCGGATTCGACGAAACGGGCGGCGCGCTCGTAACGGGAGCTCGAGATCTGGAACTCGTACAGGCGGTTGAACCCGATCGAGATCTGGCACAGCACCGTGATCAGGAACGCGGACGCGAGGCAGCGCCAGAAGGCGTCGTTCGGTGTCAGGCCCAGGCGCGCGAGCTGGCGTAGCACCTGGCCAAAATCCGGGTCCTGGCGGCCTGAAATGGCCTCCCACAGGTGCTGGGTCATCCCCGCACTGAAGATCGCCAGCAGCAGAAGGCCCTCGGAGAGGACGAGCAGTGCCGTGCGGATCGGGAGATAGTGCTGGAGGACGCGAAGCATGGGGGCGGAGGAGGGGCGCGGCGGCGAAGAGTCTATATCGGTTGCCGGGCGTCTGCGAGCGCTGACCGATCATGGAGATCTGTCAGATCGGCTCTGAGAGCCGTGGGTGGTGGACGATGCTGGGGGTCGTGCGGCCGGACTCCAGCAGGACCTCGATCAGGTCCACCCGGCCACCACGCAGCTTTTCGCGCCCCCAGGCGCGCGCCAGGTACTCTCCGGCGCGCCTCTGGCGGGCCAGGCTGCGGGCCGAGAGCCGCTCTCCGGGCCGCCACGCCAGGGCGGCAGGGTCTGCGGGGCCGGCTCGGGATCGCCCGCGGATCCTGCCCGTCTTGACCTCGACGCATACCAGCTGGTCGCCCATGCGGGCCACCAGGTCGATCTCCGCCATCGGCGTTCGCTGGCGCCGTGCGACGACGCGCCAGCCGCGGCTCACGAGCCAGCGCGCGCCGAGCTCCTCACCCGCCAGGCCGAGCTCTGCCGTACTCGGATTGCCCCAGCGCAGGAACGTGCGTGGAGCGAATCGCAGCCAGAGCGCGCGCGCTAGCCCGAATAATTCATGAAGACGCGGCCCAAACGCGACGACCGGCCGGCTTCGCCGTCGATTCGGCTTCTGGCGGCACTTCTCGCGCGTTGGCATCCTCGACGACCCGTAAGGGTCGCCTCC
>JBLHKW010000265.1:0-3625 GCA_047618565.1 Planctomycetota bacterium | reverse complement strand
TGGTGGGCGCGGAATGGCGCAGCCGGGCCCATGGTGAGCGTTGCCATAAAAAGTGCCCGCCGGCGGTGACCGACGGGCGCTCTTGACTCGTGAGAGTCAGGATCCCCAGCACAGCTCTCAGGCTGTAAACAACTGAGCGGTGAACAGTTGTGCACCGAACGCGGATCGGGAGGTTTTTTCCGACCCTGCCGATCGACGTCCATAAACGCCTCAACAGTAGGCATTTATAGTAAGTCCCTATAATGGGAATGTGGGTCACACTTTCCAGGTGCCCAAAAAAAGACAGGCCCACGCGGGACCCGTCTTTCTGGCTGGCTCCTTCAGGAGCATCCCCTACGGGGATGGCATTTGAGCTTCGTTCTTGGTTCACAATACCAAGCCCGAAACGACAGGTAACCGAACGAATGGAAACCTAAAAGACTATCCCGAGATCGAGGGCCGGGCCGCGCGACGGCTGGGAAAGACTCGCAAAACGCCTTCGGCAGCCCTACACATGGGTTGATGGCCAGAAAAAGCCCCCGGAGTGGCCAGGGTGTGGTCTTCACCCCCGCGCCGCTCGCAGCTCGGGCCGAGCGCCAGCTGGCAGAACAGGCGCCGGCCGGATCGACCCTCCTGGACCCGGCCTGCGGGGAGGGCGCCCTGCTGGCTGCCGGAGCGGCCTCGGGCCACTGGGGCGACCTCCTGGGCCTGGAGCGGGAAGCCGCGTCCGCCCGCCGGGCCGCGGAAATCCTCGGCCCGCACCGGATTCGCAACGCGGATGCCCTGGCCCCGTCCACGTCCTGGCCGCCGGGCGCCTGGATCCTGGCCAATCCGCCCTGGGTCTCGTTTTCTGGCCGTCAGGCCGCGGCTGAGGCCGAGCTCCCGACCGACACGGCCGGCTGGCCCTCCCTGCACGGGGCCTTCCTGGAGCGCATCGCACGCTACATCGCAGCCGAGAGCACCGGCGCGGTCGTCCTGCTGCCCGCCTCCCTGGTCGAGCTCGACGGCTACGCCCCCCTGCGTGCGCGCGTCGAACGCTGGGCGCGACCCGCTCGGGTGCACGAGCTGGGCGAGAGCGCCTTCCCGGGCGTGATCGAGCCCGCTGTGCAGCTGCTGCTGCTTCCCCGTGAAACCGGCGCCGCGATCGGGCCCTGGTTGCAGTCCGAGGCCAGTAAGAGCCTCGAGGCCGCCTTCGCCGGGCATCCACGCCTGCCCGCGCGCTCCTTCGCCGACCCGGGGGTCCACAGCGGTAACAGCGCCAAGCAGATCGTGCGGCCCGCCCGGGAGACCCAGCACGAGTCCCTGGCCCAGGGCCGCGACCTGGCGCCCTACAACCTGGGACCACCGTCGGCCCGGCTGCGCACGGACCTGCGCCCGACCCCCGACCGCCGCTTCCGCATCGCGGCCCGGGAACGCTACGAGGGCTTCCCGGTGCTCCTGCGCCAGACCGCCAATCGCCCCCTGGCCGCCCTGCACATTCCGCCCACGTACTTCCGCAACAGCCTGCTCGCCTGCCGCCCCGTCGAAGGCCTGGATCCGGCGTTCATCGTGGCGGTCCTCAACAGCGCAACCGCCGGCGCCTGGCACCGGGCACGCTTCCGGGACGCGCGCCAGAAGGCATTCCCGCAGGTCAAGGTGGGCCACCTGGCAACCCAGCCCTTCCCGATCGCCCACCGGGACGCCGACCCTGAACTGCACGACGAGGTCGCCGGCCGCGTGCGCGCCCTCGATCCCGATGGCCCGCATTTCGAACGGGAGCGAGCCGCCATCGAAAGCCGCGTCGAGCTGGCCTTCGGGCTGGCCCCCGCTGTCGCTGAACTGGTGCGCGAGCTGGCCTGACCGGGATCCCGGCGCCGGACTCAGCGGACGCGGAAGAAGTCCGCGTCCGAGCGCGAGACCTCGCGCGTCGCGTTCCAGTCCGAGCCGCCACCCTTGATGTCGACGCAGTTGAGAACGAGGGCGTAGCCCGGCGCTCCCGGCGCCCGGTGTCCCGGATCCAGAGCTCGGAACACGGTGTAGATGGCCACATCGGCCCCCAGCTCGGCGCCAGCTTCCCGGGCCCGCTCGGCCGTGACGTTGGGCGCCCAGCGCGGTCCCTTGGCGCTCGATTCCTCGTCGGCCGTCACGAACCGGAAGCGTCCACTGCCCACCAGCAGGCGCTCCAGCGCGTCGACCAGAGCCTCGCCCGCGATGGGAACGTTGGTGCCGTTCGCGATCCCGGCCATGTACGCGGGCACGCGCATGTCGTCCCCGCGCGCGGTACCCGCGAGGGCCGAAACCTCCGGAATGCCGAGCAGATCCTCGACCAGGCCCTTCGAGATCGAATGGACGTCATCGACGCCCCATTCGACCCGGGGGCCGGGCGCTTCCGTCCCCTTCGACGAGGAGCGGCAGGCACTCGTCATCCACGCGAGGGCCACAATTACGATCGCAATCCTGTTCATGATGGCAGCGCCCCATCCTACCGACAGCGGGCACGTGCGTCAGGCACCAACCCGGGTTGGTCGCGCATGCGCGCAATTGCGGCGTTCTTCAAGTAATGTGGCCGTAGCGACTCGCCTGGGAACGCCTCCCCGGCCGCAGCCCACCAATTCGATGCAAACCGGCCCCACCCCCTCCGCCTCGAAGCCCAGCAAGGGCTCTGGTCCCAAGACCGCTCGTCCCAAGAAGGTGACGATGATGGACCAGTTCTGGCGCGCGAAGAAGGAGCAGCCCGACACGCTGCTGTTCTTCCGCATGGGCGACTTCTACGAGATGTTCGGCGATGACGCCAAGATCGCGTCGCGCGAGCTCGGCATCACCCTGACCTCGCGCGCCAAGGGCGCCGACGCGATGCCCATGGCGGGCGTTCCCGTCAAGGCGGCGCAGGGACACCTGATGAAGCTCGTGATGAAGGGCTTCAAGGTCTCGATCTGCGAACAGGTCTCGGACCCGAAGACCTCGACCGGCATCGTCGAGCGCGCCATCGTGCGCGTCGTCACGCCCGGCACGATCACCGAAGAGGACGCGCTGCAGGCGAGCGAGAGCAACTACCTCACCTGCCTGTTCACCACCAAGGACACCGCCGGCCTGGCCTGGGTCGACATCTCCACCGGACGCTTCCACGCGTCCGAGATGCCGATCGATCAGGTCGAGGACGAGATCGCGCGCGTGGGGCCCGCGGAGCTGCTCTGCCAGGAGGACCTGAACGAGACGCACCCGGACCTGCTGGCCGCGCTGGGCCGTGACCTGGGCCCGCGCCTGAGTTTGCGCGAGCCCTGGCGCTTCGAGGGCGACACCTGCCGCCGCATTCTGTTCAAGCAGTTCAAGGTCAAGACGCTCGAGGGCTACGGCATCGAGGATGACTCGCCCGTGACCTCCGCGGCCGGCGCCCTGGTCGAGTACCTGACCGAGACCCAGCGCGCCGCGTGCGAGCACGTGCGACGCATCGAGCTTGCCGACCGCTCTACGCAACTCGTGCTGGACCGCGCCACGCGCTCGTGCCTCGAACTCTTCCGCACGCAGCGCGAATCGCGCCGTGAAGGCACGCTGATCGCCACCATCGACGGGACGCTCACGCCGATGGGCGGGCGCATGATGCACGAGTGGCTGATGGCGCCCCTGCGCGACGTCGACGCGATCACGGAGCGCCAGCGCGGCGTGGCCG
>JBLHKW010000264.1:0-3824 GCA_047618565.1 Planctomycetota bacterium | reverse complement strand
TCGACTTCCAGCAATTCTGACCGTCGAGCGCCGTCCACGATTACTGCCCTGTTAGAGTGCGCGGCCTCGGTTGCGGCGACCACCCACACAGCACCACTTACTCTGGACCTTGTAAGATGAAGACGGCCTCGCTTTTCCTGCTCTCACTCTCCAGCATCGCCAGCGCGCAGATACCGGGGACGAAGGAGTCCTTGGCAGACGCCTACCCCGGTCAGGCGTACTCCCCGTATGCGCAGCGTGCATTCCCCAGTCGGCCCCTCTGGGGCGATACGCACCTGCACACGGGCCTGTCGATGGACGCCGGTCTGTTCGGGTGTCGACTCGGTGTGGCGGAGGCTTACCAGTTTGCTCGCGGCGACGAGATTACCGCGTCCAGCGGCCAACCCGTGAAGCTCTCGCGACCGCTCGACTGGTTGGTGGTCGCGGACCACTCCGATGGCATGGGAATGGTCCAGGACATCGCGGCCGGCTCGTCCGAGGTGATGAAATCCGAACAGGGACGTCGCTGGAACAAGGGTATGACCGAGGGCGGGGACGCAGGCGTCGAGGCCGCCCTCGACCTGATCAAGACTTTCTCTCAGGCCAAAATGGACCCGGAGATGTTTGCCCACTACTCGCCGGGATCCAGCAAGTACGAGAGTATCTGGCAGCGCGTGGTGGACGCCGCGGAGGAGTACAACGATCCGGGACGCTTCACGGCGTTGATAGGCTTCGAGTGGACGTCCCTGGTCAAGGGCGCCAACATGCACCGCAACGTGCTCTTACGCGACAACGGGGATCGGGCCAGGCAGATCGTGCCGTACACGACCCAGGCTCCTGTGGGCAGCCCTGACCCGCTAGATCTCTACAAGTGGATGGATGCCTACGAAGAGACCACCGGTGGGTCATGCCTGGCGATTGCGCACAACGGAAACCTCTCCAACGGGATCATGTTCCCTATCGATGCTCAGTACTCGGGTCGCAAGCTCGACCAGCATTACGTCGAGCAGCGCGCGAAGCGGGAACCGGTGTACGAGGTGACGCAGATCAAGGGCGATGGTGAGACTCACCCCTATCTGTCCCCCGACGATGGCTTCGCCGACTTCGAGACCTGGGATGCGGGCAACCTCGACCTCAGTGTTGCGAAGACCGACGAGATGCTGGCAGGTGAGTATGCCCGCGAAGCCCTCAAGAACGGCCTGCTCCTCGAGAGCAAGCTCGGCACCAACCCCTACAAGTTCGGCATGGTCGGTTCCACCGATAGCCACACGGGATTGGCCACGGCTGGCGAAGACAACTTCTTCGGCAAGCACACTGGCTACGAACCCAAGCCTGGGCGCATGGCCCACCCGTTCATGAAGACCGAGCAAGGCGAGCTCAAGGCCGGGCAGATGTCCGCCTCCGGACTCGCCGCGGTCTGGGCCCGGGAAAACACGCGCGAGTCGATCTACGACGCCATGGAGCGCAAGGAAGTCTACGGTACGAGCGGCCCGCGCATGGCCGTGCGGTTGTTCGGAGGCTGGGACTTCACGGATGATGACCTTAACAGTCGCCAGCCCGCTTTCCGCGGCTATGAGAAGGGCGTACCCATGGGGGGCGACCTGCGACCGCGCAGCGGCGAAGGCGGCCCGGATTTTATGGTCTACGCCTTGCGCGACCCGATTGGCGCCAACCTCGACCGTATTCAGATCGTGAAGGGCTGGCTCGATGCGGAAGGCAACACGCACGAGCGCGTCCATGACGTTGCGGTGTCCGGAGGTAGGCCGATTGTGGACGGCCATTGCTCGGCCCCGGTCGGTAACACGGTGGATCTGGAAGCCGCCAACTGGACCAACACCATTGGTTCCTCCGAGCTCGCCACGGTCTGGACCGATCCGGACTTCGACGCGGGCCAGAGCGCTTTCTACTACGCTCGCGTGCTCGAAATCCCCACGCCGCGCTGGGTCGTCTACGACGCTCTCCGCTTCGGAGTGGAGGTTCCCGAGGGAACCGCGACCATCCTGCAGGAGCGCGCCTACACCTCGCCGATCTGGTACACGCCGGCGAGGTGAGTTCCGGCGCCAGGCAGCAACATGCAACCAGAAGGCTGCCACCGGATCGCCTGTGGCAGCCCACCACCGCCAGGTGGTTCTATTCGATCTTCGGGGCTGCTCTCGTCTATGCCGTCGTGCGCTATCACCTGGCAGGGGACGTGGCCTGGGCACACTTTCCGCTCTTCATCTTCAACAAGGCCATGTCCCTGGCTGCGGTTGGATTTGTGGCCAGCTCTTACCTGGTAGGCAAGGTCTTCCGCTGGCACGACCACGACCCACGTCTGCGGCTTGTGGTGATCAAGTTCTGCGGGCTGATGGGTTTCTTCATGGCGGGCGCCCATGCCTTCTTCTCGTTGTGCTTGTGGCCCCCGGCCTACTTCGGCAAGTGCTTCGAAGCCGATGGGCGCATGAACCTTCAGGGTGAACTGGCCATGGCCCTGGGGATCGCCGGTCTATTCCTGCTGATGGGGCCTGCGCTGGCGACGCTGCCCATGATGGCCAAGGCGGTTGGAGGCGTGCGCTGGAAGCGTGGGCAACGACTCGGCTACGTGACCCTGGCTCTCGTCAGCGTGCATCTCGTTGTGCTGGGCCTGAAGGGCTGGATGGCTCCTGAGGCCTGGCCCATGAGCATTCCCCCGATCAGTCTGGTCGCCGTGGTACTCGCGCTCGTTCCGCTCCTTGTGAAGAAGAAGCTGGAGCACGAGAAGAACTTGAGTCAGGTCGCGCACGAAGAGACCGAGTGACCGGTCAGGATCTGGCCGACTCCAACTGGAACCACCATCCCCATGAAACGCTTGCTGAAGGAGCCACTGCTCCACTTCCTGTTGCTTGGCGGCGCCCTGTTCGCCTTCGACGCGCTCGTTAGCGATCGCACGGCGCGGGCTGGCTCTCACGAGATCCTCGTCTCGAAGGGCCGCATCGACAACCTTGCGGCGCTCTTCGCCAAGACATGGCAGCGCGCACCCTCGAGCCCGGAGCTTCGCGAGTTGGTGGACGACTTTGTGCTGGAGGAAGCTCTCTACCGCGAGGGGACCGCACTGGGAGTCGATCAGGACGACACCATCATCCGTCGGCGCGTACGGCAAAAGATGGAGTTTGTCGTGGATGACATCATCGAGCAGGCCGAGCCCGATGAAGGGCAGCTCGAGCGATGGCTCGCGGAACATCGCGAGTCCTACGCCAGTCCGGAGACCTATCGTTTCCGCCAGCTCTACTTGAATCCAGAGCGTCACGGCGATGATCTGGACGAGGACGCTGCAGAGGTGCTGGCCAGGTTGCGCTCGCAGGAGACGGGCCTGGATCCCCGCGGGCTGGGCGACCCGTCTTTGCTTGAGCACGCATTTGCGGACATGACCGCGCAGGCCGTCGTCACCACGTTCGGGCAGGGGTTTGCTGACGAACTCTCGACGCTTCCCATGGACGAGTGGACTGGCCCCGTGGAGTCCGCGTTCGGATTGCACCTGGTCTTGATCGACGCGCAAACTCCAGGGGAATCGTACTCGCTCGATGCCGTCCGCGACGAGGTCGCGCGCGACTGGGCCTTCGCCCAACGGGAAGTGGCGCGGGCGAGGTTCAATCAGGACTTGCTGGCACGTTACGAGGTGTCGATCGAGTGGCCCGCTGGTGTTGAGCTGGGGCAATGAGCCGTTTCTTTGCCTTCTTCCTGTTCGCGTGCGCGTGTGTTTGCACTCCGGCGCAGGCGCACGAGATGCGACCTGGCTATCTGGAGCTCAAGCAGACCGGCGAGGAGACCTACGACGTGCTCTGGAAGGTGCCGGCCGCTGGCACCGACATGCGGCTTGGCATTCATCT
>JBLHKW010000263.1:0-3919 GCA_047618565.1 Planctomycetota bacterium | reverse complement strand
GTGCTGGCCGGTCTGGAGCAGCGCGCGCCCGCGAGCCTGGCGCTGCTGGACCGACGGATCGGCGCGGTGCGCAGCCAGATGGCTGCGACGTCCGCAGCTGCCGCGCAGCTCACGGATTGAGTCGCAGCGTCGGCCTTCAGCGAGCGTCGCCGGCGATGCCCGTGTAGAGGATCACCTGAAATACGTCGGGTGATGGGGGCGGCGGTAGCGGGCCGCCCGTGTGGAAGTCCACGTGCACGGCTTGTTCGGGATGGACGAGTTGCGCGTAGGCCTGCAGGCTGTGGTCCGCGTGGAGGTATGCGCTCTGAATACCGCTTCCAAAGGCTTCCGGTGGGATCCACGGCACGAAGCGATCGAGTAGAGCGCGCTTGCCGGGTTGTCCCTTGGCGAGCACGTTCTCGAAGCGAACGATCTGCGCATCCGCCACCTGGCCAGCCTTGCTCCACCCGTCGTAGTCTCGGCAGAGGGGGGAGTAGGCCACATGGCTTCCGATCGCCAGCAGCGCGGCGGCGAGTGGCAGAATCGCGGGCAGCGGCCGCGAGCTGCGGATGAGGGCGATCGACCTGTCGACGAGCATGCCCAGCCCAACCGCGTAGGGAGCGACAAACAGCATCACGTACCAGTCGTGAACACGACCGGCGAGGCTCGAGATGCAGAGCAGGCAGATCGACCAGGCGCCGAGGAAGAGGAACCCGGTACGCACCTGTGTCCGCTCGCGAACGACCGAGGTGGCGGGCCAGCGCCAGATGGCGACCGTGCCCAGGAAAATGGCAATGGACAGGACGGCGACAAAGATGCGTCCGCGATCCAGGTCGGAGCCAAAGATGTACTGGGGGTACAGGACTCGCGATGCGTAGGTGACGATCAGCTCTCGCATGTTCCCCAGGCCCGCGAGCGAAGATCCCGCGTGGCCGCCGAGACCGCTGAGCACGGCGTTGCGGGCGAGCATGAACACGCCGAGGGCCAGGAAGGGCGCGACCGAATGCCGTGATGCAGCGGCCAGGCGCGCCTTCAGTGACGGCCCACCGGCGCGCAAGAACTGCAGCGCAAAGACCATCGGAAGCGCGATGGCACCGGTCTCCTTCGAGCCGACGGCGAGCAGGGCGAAGAGCGCGCTGAGAGTGGTACGCCAGCGCGTCTGGCGCAGGGGGCGGTCTGGATCGGGTTGTGCGAGCAGGCACGCGAGCAGAAATCCAGCGCAGAGCGCGTCCGCGCGCCGCGGCGGGGCCGGGACCAGCTCCAGCTGGATCGGGTGCAGCACGAACAGCATGCCCGCGAGGAAGGCGCCGACGAGGGCGCGCGGTCCGAAGAGCTTGCGAACCAGCGCGGAGAGGAGCGTGGCGTTGGCGATCAGGATCACCAGGTCCGTGATGTGGTAGCCGAGCGGAGTCATGCGCCAAAGCGCGTAGTCGAGCGCGAAGGCCAGGTTGGCGACCGGTCGGTAGAAATGGCCGTCCGGGTACATGCCATCCATCAGCTCCTCGGTGAACGTCCCGACGAAGTCCTGAAAACTCAGGATGCGTCCCGACAGGATCATCGGGAACGTGTCGAGGCCCAGCAGCGCCAGGTCGAGGAACTGGCGGTAGCCCAGGAATGCGAGCAGCGCCACGGCCGCCGTGGAGACGAGCCACCAGGTGCGCGTCGAGTGCTCTCCCGTGCCTCCGTCGATGGGACTACTCGACATAGCCGAGACTCCTGAGCCGGTCCTGGACGTCCGTGGAGTCACCGCTGTCGGAGAATTCGAAGTGCCGCGCCGCATCCCTCGCGCGCGGCCAGCGCGGGTCGTCTGCTTCGCGTACGAACTGCACGGGCGAGCCAGGGCGCAACAGGTTCGCGGGTACCTGACCGTCCATTTCACGCGCAACCGGCAGGTCGAGCAGGTGCAGGGCCAGGGGCGCGATATCCAGCACGGAGTGTTTCGGGCGTGTGGCATCCCGTCCGCACGGCGCGAAGTCCGGCCCGGCAGCGATCAGGATGCCGGTACGCGCGTGGTCCGGGAAAGGGCGCGCGTTCCTTGTGAATGTCGGTTTATCGGGACTGACCATGACCTGGAAGCTCGTGTCCGTTTCGAACAGGAGGTCGGGCACGATGCGCTCGCTCTCTGGTCCCGGGTAGAAGTCGTGTCCGGGAATGACGTGCGTCACCAGGGATCGGCCGTCGACCTGGGTCTCGAGCAGCCGCTCGGTGATCTCGGCCAGCACTCGTTGCGCGTCCTCGGGCGCCACGACGCCTTGCGGCTCACGTCCGGCGAGGTTGAGCCTGATGCTCCCGAAGTTGCCCTCGCAGGCGGCGGCGAAGGCCACGGTCTGGCTCAGGTCGAGCTCACCCATGCGGCGCTCGTGTTCCTTCGGACGCACCAGCGCCAGTTGCCCGGGAGCGACGGCCTCGGCGGTCCCATGCGCGTGCTTGGGAGAGAAGCCCTCATCGACCATCCAGGCGTGCAGGTTGAAGGTCTCCGGATAGGTGCGGAAGCCGTGATCGGACATGAGGATCACGTTCGTGTCCTCGCCCACGGCGTCCAGCAACTCACCCAGGATCCCGTCCAGTTGATTCAGCAACATGGGTACCGGGCCATCGAGTTGCTCGCTGTAGATCCCGTGCGAGACCACATCGAGGCTCTTGAACACGATCATCGAGAAGGCCCAGTCATCCCGGCCGAGGTGCTCGAGTGCGATGTCGCGTTTCAGGCCGAGCTGGGTCGTGAGTCGCACCGGCGTGGGGCCGTGGTCCGTGCGCCAGATGCCAAGGTCGGGCTCGAAGCCGCGCTCGCGAAGATCGTCGGCAAGTCCGTGCGGGTGTGCGTAGTTCGCGTCGAAGGGACTCAACATCCCGCTGATCAGCGTGCCCGGGACCGTCTCGGGTGGGTAGGTGATGGGGACACCCATGACGTGCACGCCCAGTCCGCGCGCGCCGAGGATGCGCCAGATCGGGACCGCGCGGTTCGAGCGCGAGCTGACGACCTGCACGTCGTAGGAGTCCTCGACCGGCTCGAAAAACGAGTACACGCCCGTCTTGCCCGGGCCCTTGCCCGTCACCGCGCCCACCCATGCGGCGGACGAGATCGGGATGATCGTGGAGTCCAGGTCGGCACTCGTCCCACGCTCGAGCATGCGCGCCACGTTCGGCAGGCGGCCTTCGGCGAGCAGGGGGTCGATCAGGTCGAAGGTGGCCCCGTCCCAGCCGATGATCAACAGGCGGTGTTCGGGCTGTGGCGATTCCTGATGGAAGCAGCCAGCGCCTGTGACCAGGGCAGCGACCAGGAGACCCAGGGGCGCGAACCGGGCTGGCCAGCGCGGCGCATCCCGCGTGGAGGTGGTGTGCAGCAGGCGATAATGGAGCATCGGGGCTGGATACGGTCGCGGGGGCCAGTCGTGGGCGCGGGTTTGCCGCCGCGGCCCGGGAGGTGGCCCATTCTGGGTCAGTGGCCCACAGGCCGCCAACTCCTTTCCGCGGCTCACGTACGGTAGGCTGCCCGCGATGATCCCCCGCTACATCCATTCTCTACGTCACGGACTGGCCGTGCTTCCGCTCCTGGTCTCGTGCAGCGGCGATACAGGCGGACCGCCGAACGTGCTGATCATCAGCCTGGACACCCTGCGCGCGGACCACCTCTCGTGCTACGGCTACGCCAAGCAGACGACGCCCCGTCTCGACCGGCTCGCGAGCACGGCGACACGCTATACGGATTGCATGGCGACCGCGCCCTGGACGGTGCCGAGCCACGCATCGCTCATGACCGGTCGTTTCCCGAGTGAGCACGGGGCGATTTCCTTCGATATCAAGCCCGGCCCGGGCATGGAGTCGTGGCAGGTGGACAACGCGCAGCCGCTCGGTCCCGAGAACATCACCCTGGCGGAGGTGTTGCGCGACGATGGCTACGCCACCGCAGGCTTTGTCGCCAACACGACCTATCTACGGC
>JBLHKW010000262.1:0-3932 GCA_047618565.1 Planctomycetota bacterium | reverse complement strand
GCAAGGGCCGGCGGATGGGCTCTGTGACCGACGGGGGGGGGCGGAAACCTTCCCGGGATCTTGAGACCATGGGGCTCTAGTACGCCGGGTCGACGACGTCACGGATTCTCTGAGCGGAGCCGGAACGCCCAGTCTGGGGCCTCGATCCGTGCGGAGCCAACGCCGGGTGGATCCCTTACCGCGATTTATCCCCTGTCACGCCCCCTCGTAACCCTTTGACAGCCCGTGATTTGCAGAGCGTGCTATATATGGAAGTCGCGTCACCGCACGGGCCTCAGAAGAGCCTGGTCGGTGCCGCCAACGATTCACATGCCTGGTTTCCGAAATACACGACGCACGAGCCGCGCCACAAAGAACGTCTGCCACAACCTGCGGCTCCCGATGGGGACGCAGCGCTCGCGGCTATCCGCAGCCCTGGGCCAACCGAGCCAGGTCATCCAACCGAGCCTCCCGCCGCCAGCACTCCAGGAAGCGCTCTGGACAGTCGCGCAGCCAGCTCTGCCGCCGGGGAGGATCGTCCCGAAGCTGGCCACTGGGCCGCCCAGGTCGACCGTCGAAAAGGCCATCGAGGCTGTCCCGGAAGCGGAAGCGTGGCCCGCGGACGAGGCCGCGGCACAGCGCAAGCAGATCGCCCTGCTCGAGCGGCGCCTGGCGAAGCTCAATGGCCTTCTGGATACCCGGGAGGAGGAGGTGGCACAGCTTCGAGCCACCAAGGTGGAGGACACGGGACTCCCGTCGACCTATCGGGAGATCCAGGGCATCGCGCTGGACGATGCCCAGGGCGAGGCCAAGAAGGAGATGATGTCCCTGCTCTTCCAGGCGAATCTCAAGCTTCACCGAGGGATCTCTTCTCAAACGCCATCCGGGGACTAGAATTTTCGCCGCTCCAGGCCATGTCGCGTCAGGGGCAGTCCGGAAACACCCCAGGATTGAGCGAACGATGACTGTCGAAGACGAGAACGGGCAGGGCAAGGGCCAGGGCGTCCTGTACATGGGTATCGACCTGGGCACCTCGCGCACGTCGGTGAGTGCCAGCAACGGTGTCCGCGAAACAATGGAGTCCTTCGTGGGCTACCCCAAGGACCCGGTCGCGCGCAAGCTGCTCAAGCGCGACGTCCTGTTCGGCGAGGACGCCCGCCAGCACCGGTTGTCCCTGAACCTCTACCGCCCGCTCGAGCATGGCGTGCTGAAGTTCAACAAAGAAGATGGTACGGATGACGAGAACCTGCGCGCTGCGCGAGACCTCATCCGCGAGATCATCCGTCTCTCGAAGCCGCGCAAGGACGAGCTCGTCTACGCGGTCATCGGGGCACCGGCCCAGGCGTCCATCAACAACAAGGACGCCATCCTGCAGGCGGCGCGCGAGACGGTGGACTCCGTCATGCTGTGCTCGGAGCCCTTCTCGGTGGCCTACGGCCTGGACATGCTCGACGACGTGCTGGTGATCGACATCGGCGCCGGCACCGTCGACCTGTGCCGGATGCACGGCACCATGCCCGAGGAGTCGGACCAGATCACGCGCACCACGGCCGGCGACTACGTCGATGCCGAGCTGAGCAAGCTGATCAAGGAGTCCTACCCCGAGGCCCAGTTCTCGGTGCAGATGCTCAAGCAGATCAAGGAGCGCCACTCGACCGTCGACGAGACCACCTCGAGCATCCACGTTTCACTTCCTGTTCAGGGCAAGCCGCGGGAATTCGACCTGACGCGTGAGATCAAGGCCGCCTGCCGCTCGATCATCCCGCCCATCGTCGAGGGCCTGGGACAGCTGGTCGCGACCTTCGACCCGGAATTCCAGGACAAGCTGAAGAACCGCGTGCTGCTCGCAGGCGGCGGCTCCCAGATCAAAGGCCTCGACGTGGCGATCCAGGCCGAGATGCACAAGATGCTCGGTGGCGGCACCGTCATCCGCGTCGAGGAGCCGGTCTACGGCGGTGCCAACGGCGCCCTCAAGATCGCCCACGATATGCCCGCCGAGTACTGGGAACAGCTGAAGTAGGCCCGGCGCGCCACGGACCAGGACCGACCTGCGGGCGGGCGCGTCGATGCTGACGCGCCCGCCCGCGTTCGTTCCGTGGAGTGTGGCGCGCGCCTCGTGGGCCAAATACCAGCTCCCTGTTCCGCGCCCCTGAAGCAGACGGCACACTCCAGACCGAACGGCAACCCGCAGGGCATCCTCGCACCCGACCCCGACCGCGCACCCCACAGATGATCATCCTTTCGAACATCAAGAAGCTCTACGACGGCTCCTCGTCGACCACGGCGGCCGTGCAGACGGACGTCGACCTCTGTATCGAGAAGGGACGCGTGCACAGCGTCGGCCGACACGACGCAGAGAGGCGTGCGGGCCCGGACGACACCCTGGTCGACTGCTCGACGCGCACGGTCACGCCTGGCCTGATCGATTGCCACGGGCACATCACGGCCCTGGGACTCTCGGCTGACGCCATCGCGAAGACCAACTCGCCCGCAGCGTTCGTGTACGTCGAGAAGATCCTGTACGAGACGCTCGTCAACGGTGGAGTCACGAGCCTGCGCGACGTGGGCGGGGCGACCGACGCGATGAAGCGCATGGTCGACGAGGGCGTGGTCATCGGGCCGCGCCTGCGCATCTCGATCTGCATGCTGTCGAGCACGGGCGGGCACGCGGACTTTCGCGGCCCCGATCGCTGCCACGCCACCATGTCCGCGCTCTGGCCCGCCGCGCCCGGACGCCCATCCAGCATCGTCGACGGACCCTGGGAGGCGCGCAAGCGCGTGCGCGAGATCGCGGCATGTGGGGGCGACCTGATCAAGCTCTGCACCAGCCCGGGCGTCGCGTCACCCTCCGACCGCCTGGAGCACCGGGACTTCACGCCCAAGGAAATCGAGGCCATCTGCGAGGAAGCCGGCGCGCGTGGGATGCGCGTTGCAGCCCACGCCCACAGTCAGAGCGGCATCGGACTGGCGATCGAACACGGCGTGCATGACATCCAGCACATCTCCTACATGGATGAACGCCTGGTCGAGCAGGCACACGCCAACAACTGCACGGTCACGCCCACATCCTGGGTCATCCACGCGCTGCAGGAAGAAGAAGGCCTGAGCGATTTCGTGCGCGACAAGGCCAAGCAGGTGGGGGAGGTGCACGCGCGCGCCGTCGAGCACGCGCGCAGTGGCGGCCTCAAGATCCTGATGGGGACCGACGCCGTGCTGCCCGGCATGCACGGGCGCAACTTCATGGAGCTCGTGCACCTGCACCGGGATGGGCTGAGCGAACTCGAGGCCTGGCACTCGTCCACCGGACTGGCCGCGGACGAGATCGGTCTGGACGACACGGGTGTGCTCAAGGCGGGCAAGCGCGCCGACCTGCTGATCTGCGGCGTGGACGTGGTCGGAGAGCCCGAACTCCTGGACAGCGCGGGCGCCATCGTCGAGGTCATGAAGGATGGTGAAGCCTACCGCGGCACGATCCCGGAGCTTCCGCAGCGGACGTTCGAACACACCGTCCGCAACCTGCTGGGCGCCCGCCCCTGAATCGCCCCAGGTGCCGAGCGCAACGCCCCTGAAAACGAGCGGGTCCGTACACCGCACCTGGCTCTGGCTGGCCCTCGGCCTGCCCCTGGGCTGGATATTCCAGCGCCTGGCCGCCGCGTTCCCCACGACGACGGAGCAGATCTACGGGCGCGCGATCTTTCCGCCCGTGCGGCGTACCAGCCAGTGGATCGCGGGAGCTTTCCCCTTTTCCGTCGCCGAGCTCTTCGTCCTGACGGGGACCGTCCTGACGGTTGCCCTGCTCGTGCGCGGTCTGACCCGCGCCGCGCGTCGCCGCGCCAGCTGGCGCGAGGTCGTCGGCACGGGCCTGCGGCGCCTGGCCGCGACCGCGGGTGCGCTGTACCTGTTGTTCCTGCTCACCTGGGGCTTCAACTACGCGCGCCCGTCCCTGGCGACGA
>JBLHKW010000261.1:0-3941 GCA_047618565.1 Planctomycetota bacterium | reverse complement strand
CTCGCGCGTTGGCATCCTCGACGACCCGTAAGGGTCGCCTCCGGGGCCAACGCGCGAGAAGTGCCGCCAGAAGCCGAATCGACGCGTTTTGGCTCGCGCTTCATGAATTATCCGGGCTAGCGCTCGGCACGGGCTCGATAGGCGGACAGCAGGTCACGCGCCGAGCGGCTCTCCGGGTGCGACGCTCCCAGGCCCTCTTCCAGGTCGAGTAGCGCCAGATCCAGCAGCTCGATCGCCTGGCCCAGGTCTCCGCTGCTCGCCAGGGCGCGCGCCAGCTCGACGCGCAGGATGGCGATGTGCCAGTCGCCGGGTTCCAGCATGCGGGTCGCCTCGTCGATCGCGAACGAGAAGTCGTCGCGCGCGGTCGCGAGGTCGCCTGCATCCGTCGCGAGGCGCCCGAGCTCGGCGATGGCGTCGGGGATCATGAAGTGGCCGCGCGGAAACAGCACCCGCAGCGCCGCCAGACACTGCTCCAGTTCGGCGCGGCTCTCCTCGTGCAGTCCCGTGCGCCACAGGCTTCGGCCCAGCTCGTAACGCAGATAGGCCGTACTGCGATGCTCGCTGCCGTTCAGGTCGATCGATGCCGTGAGCGATACGCGTCCGATCGTCACAGCTTCGTCCAGCGCGCCCTTTTCGCGCAGCACCTGGGCCAGCTTGTAGCGCGCCGCCAGGGTGTCGTCGTGCGCGAGGCCCAGTAGGGACTCGTGCCCGCGCACGGACTCGCGGATGAGAGCTTCCGCTTCCTCGATACGGCCGACCTCGAGGTAGGCGCTGCCCAGCAGGTCCATCGAGATCAGCGTATCCGGGTGGTGTTCGGCCTCGACCTTCGGATCCTGAAGACGCTGATGGCCTTCCAGCACGGCCTCCAGGTGCGGTAAGGCCTCGCGCACGCGGCCCGTCGCACGCATCACCTGGGCCAGGTTGCCACGTGTGATCAGGGTCGTCCCGTCGTCGGCGCCGAGCAGGCGCTCGCGCACGGGCCAGACCTCGCGGTAGAGCTTCTCGGCTTCCTTGTACTCGCCCAGGTCCTTGAGGATCACCGCCAGGTCGTTCTTGCACTTGAGTACGGCCAGGTCCTCGACGCCCAGTGCCGAGCTGGCCCAGGTGAGCGTGGTCCGCGCGAGGGCCAGCGCGCCGTCCAGGTCGCCTTGGCGTCGCAGCAGCAGAGCGACCTCCATGTCGTTGATGGCCACCTCGCGCGAGTTCTCTCCATGCACCTGGACGTGCAGCACGCGCGTTCGGGCCAGGATGTCCAGGGCGTCGTCCACCCGATCGAGGCCGCGGAAGGAGTGGGCGATGTCATCGAGGATCACCGCCAGATCCTCGGGCGTGCTCGCGAACTCGCGCTCGGCGTCCTTGACCGCGCGTGCCAGGATCTCCGCAAAGGAGACCTCGCCCCCCAGGCCCTCGTCCGGGCTCACGGCGGACAGGACGCGATCGACGAAGAATGTGAACAGACGCTCCGCGCGCACGGCCTGGGCGCGCGCCTCCCGCCACTGGAGGGCGGTGGTAGTGACTCCTATGGAGAGCGCCAGGAAGACTGCGGCCACTGCGGAGAGCGCCAGCGCGTGGCGACGGGCAAAGCATTGAAACACGTAGCTGCGTGTGCGCTCGTGCGCGCTGACCGGGAAGTGGCCAAGGAAATTGCGCAGGTCCGCGGCCATGGCGGCCGGTGAGTCGTAGCGGTCGTCGGGGTCCTTCTCGAGCGCGTGCGCGCAGATGCACGTGAGGCCCTTGGGCGGTGATGGCGTGACCTCGTCAAGGCGTTGCGGCGGCTCGTCGCGGACAGCGATCAGGGTGGCGGCCGTCGAGCGACCGCGGCGTGTGATGGGGGTCTGTCCTGAGAGCAGCTTGAAGAGCACCACCCCGAGGGCGTAGACGTCCGCGCGACCATCGATCTCGCGTCCGCGCTCGAACTGCTCGGGCGCCATGTAGGTGAGCGTGCCCACGATCTCGCCGCGCGCTTCACTGGCGTCCGAACGCTGGCCGGCGTCGGTCACCTTGGCCACGCCGAAGTCGAGCACCTTCGGCTGGCCACGTCGGTCGACCAGGATATTGGCCGGCTTGATGTCGCGGTGCACGATGCCCCGTCCATGGGCGTGCTGAACGCCGTCGCACACGGCGACCATGAGCGCTACTCGCGCGCGGGCTCCGAGGTTCTCCGCATCCGCGTGGTCCGTGATCGTGCGGCCCTCGATGCGCTCCATGGCGAAGAACGGACGGCGTACGCCGTCCGCAAGCTCTTCGGTTCCGGCCTCGAAGATCTGGGCGATGCCCGGATGCTGCAGGCGCCCCACGAGCTCCGCCTCCCATTCGAAGCGTGCCTTCGCCGCGGGGCTGAAGTGACCCGGCTTGAGAACCTTCAATGCAACGGTACGCCGCGGGCGATCCTGCTCGGCGAGGTACACGACTCCCATGCCGCCCTCGCCCAGGACGCTCAATACGCGGTAGCGAGCGATGCGTTCCGGTCTCGCGTGGGGCGTTGTGTTCACCGCGTCCGGCTCGGAATCTACAGCCCAGCTGTCGTGTTCCAGTCCCGAGTCCTGGCCAGTGGACTCAGCCGCCAGGCCTGTCGCGAGCCGCTCGCCCAGGTCGGGATCCGATGCGCGCGTCTCGTCCACGAGCTTCGAACGCTCGCTCGTGCCCAGCGACAATGCGCGCTGAAGCAGTTCGGACAGTTCCTGATCTCGGCCGTCAGTCATGTGTCGCTCCATCGGCGCGCTGCCCGGGCAGGTCCGCGCCATGCTGGCAGTGTATCCGGATCGCCGACGCGAGAGGGGCATGGCCTGATTTCAGGGCCGAGGGAGTATGCTCTGGCGACAGTGACGAGTGATCCCCCGCAAGGCGACCTGAGCTACGAAGAGCGAGTCTACGAGGCTTTCCTGGCCGCGGCCGAGGCCGGGCAGCTCACGTCGCTCGAGTCTTTTCTGGCCGCCTGGCCGGCCGCCACGCCGGAACTTTGCAGTCAGCTGGAGAGATTCGCCCGTCAGCTTCCCGTACGTGTGGTCCCCGACCTCGGGCCCTACGTCGGGCTCGCAAGACTAGGGGCAGGCGGGATGGGGGTCGTCTGGCGCGCGCGTGAGGTCGATGGCGAGCGCGTCGTCGCGGTCAAGCGACTCTCCGCAGCCTTCGCGTCCTCTCCGGCTCACATCGAGCGGTTTCGCCGTGAAGCACGCGTGCTCGCGTCCCTCAAGCATCCGGGTATCGCGGCGGTCATCGCCCTGCGCAAGGCGGCCGACGGAGCACTGCTGCTCGTGATGGAGTGCGTCGCAGGCGAGGATCTGAGTCACCGGGTGGCGCGCGGGCCGCTGCCCGTCGGCGAGGCGCTGGCGATCTCCTTGCAGATCGCGCGGGCGATGGAGGCGGCGCACGCGCAAGGCGTCATCCACCGTGACCTGAAGCCGAGCAACGTCATGCTGGAGACCTGCGGGCGGGTACGGGTGCTCGATTTCGGACTGGCCAAGCATGTCGGCAGTGAGACCGTGGCGTTGACCCGCACCGGCGAGCTGCTGGGGACACCCGGTTACATGAGCCCCGAGCAGGCGACCGGGGGCGCGGTGGATGCGCGCACCGATGTGTTTGCCTTCGGATGCCTCGTGTTCGAGATGCTGTCCGGCCGCCCGGCCGCATCCATGCGGGCTGCGGTCGAGTTCGAACTGCTGCCCGACGGCACGCCCGATTGGGTGCGCGAGCTGATTCAGGCTGCCTTGCAACCCGAAGCGCGTCGGCGGCCAGCCCACATGGGCGAAGTGCGGGCCGCGTTCGAGGCCGCGCTCGAATCCGCAGGCTCCTAGCCCGAATAATTCATGAAGACGCGGCCCAAACGCGACGAACGGCCGGCTTCGCCGTCCTTTCGGCTTCTGGCGGCACTTCTCGCGCGTTGGCATCCTCGACGACCCGTAAGGGTCGCCTCCGGGGCCAACGCGCGAGAAGCACCACCA
>JBLHKW010000260.1:0-3983 GCA_047618565.1 Planctomycetota bacterium | reverse complement strand
GACGAGAGCAGACCGGCGAGCAGGGTGACGCGCAGCATGAGCCCGACCTCGCCACCCTCGTGGCCCTTGATGAAGCGGTTGCTGATCGCCTCGGCGACGCCCGTCCGGGAGAAGGCGTGCCCGAACAGGTACATGGAGGCGATCACCACCACGGCCGGGGAGGAGAATCCCTCGAAGGCGTCCTCCGGTGAGAGACTGCCCGTGAGGGCCAGAACCACGACTACCAGGATCGCCACAACCTCGTAACGGAGGAGGTCGGTCAGGAAGAGCAGGAGGCTTCCAACCAGGGTGGCCAGGACGATATAGGGCTGCAAGGTAGGACTGAAGATGGCAGCGGGGTTCTTTGGACGCAAGCTGTGGACTATAAAGGGCGCTCAAGGGGCTCTTCCCTGCCGCCGGAGTCTGGAGCTACGCGTTTGACTTTCTCTCCTATCGACATCAATGCCCTCGTAGGTCACGTCGGAGCTTGGCTGAATCCATCAGCTCATGCGGCGGACGTCGTGGTCTCGTGCCGGGTCCGCCTCGCGCGCAACGTGGTCGGGTACCCTTTTCTGTCCAAGCTGCCCCCGGAACAGGCCCTGGAGATCTGTGAGCAGGCCCGGGATGCGCTGTACGCGGCCCAGATCGATGGGGAGACCTGGTGGGTGCCCATGGCCGCCGGCAACCCCGTGCTGCGTCTTTTGCTCTTGGAGCGCAACCTGATCAGCAGGGACCTGGTCTCGACCGAAGTCGGGGGCCGCGTTCAGCCGGGCCGCGCGGTGGCTTTCGGCCGTACCGAGACCCTTTCGGTCATGGTCAACGAGGAGGACCACCTCCGTATCCAGGGCATGGCGGCCGGGTTCGACCTGAGCCTGGCCTGGGAGCGGGCCCAGCAGCTGGACCGTTTTCTCGAGGAGCGCCTGCCCTTCGCGCACACGGAAAAATTTGGCTACCTGACCGGCTGTCCGACGAACGTGGGAACCGGAATGCGCGCCTCCGTCATGCTGCACCTGCCCGCGCTCGGGCTCGTGCGCAGCGAACTGGAAAAGGTCTTCACGGCGGCGCAACGCACCGGACTCGCGGTGCGCGGTTTACACGGCGAGGGCAGTCGCGCGGCGGGGGACTACTATCAGATTTCCAACCAGATCACCCTGGGCCGCACCGAACAGCAGTTGATCGAGGACCTGAGCCAGCTGGTTCCGGTGATCTCCGACTTCGAACGCAAGGTGCGCGAGACCCTCTTGCAGGAACACCGAACCGGACTGCAGGATCGCATCACGCGCTCCTACGGTGTGCTTCGTACGGCGCGTGCCCTGCCTACGGACGCGGCGCTCGCGCACCTGAGCAACGTTCGATTGGGGGTGCACCTCGGCTTCCTCGGGGACATGTCGCTGGATGTCCTCAACGAACTGGGGATCCAGGTGCACAAGGGCCATATCCAGGCCATCGCCCGTGCCGACCTTCAGGACGAGATCCTGGACGCGAGCGAGCGCGACAAGCTGCGCGCCAGCCACCTGCGCAAACGCCTCGCCGACTGCGGCTAATCTCCCGTCAGGGGCCTATGTGGGACGCCGGGGGACGGAAATTCCCGCGGCAGGCCAGGGAATCCGCCGCGGTGTCAAGTTCCTTGGGGCCTGCTGGCCGATAGCTACCCTCGTTCATCCACCCAGGCGCGCGTACGCGCCGGATAATGAGGCCAGCACCGATATGATCCGTTCCGTAGCCACGATCACCCTAGCCGCCCTGCTGTGCGGCTCCGCGGCCGCTCAGCAGACGAGCGCCACCATCCAGGTCCTGCGAGGCCGTGTCGTCATCGAGGGCGGTGCCAAGCCCCAGACGCTCATGCGCAACCAGGAATTCACTTCCGACAAGCCCCTGCAGCTCGAGGTCGGCGCAGGATCGGAAGTCGAGATCCGCTGGTCCGGCGTGGCCAGCATGCACGTCTGGGGGCCGAGTTCCCTGGACTGGACCCCCGATTCAGATGGTTCCGTCGGGTGGAGCTTCACCGATCTGGCCTGGGCGGACCTTGAGGTCCGTCGCGGCGAGCACCGACTCGACCTGCCCGGTGATTGGCGCACCCTGGTGAGCGCATCCGCCATCCACTTGCGCGGCCTGCCCTCGGGACCGGTCGAGCTGCGTCACCATGCGGGGCCCGCGCTGATGCTCGAATGGCGCGGCAATCCGGACCGCGTGCGTCCGCCCCTGGCCGTCTACGCGGGCTCCAGCCTGCGCCTGGAGTCAGTCGGCGAATCCAATGGGAACGCCAATAGCCGCTCTACACAGTACAAGAAGCCCGGCAAGACGGCCGCGGTCACCCGCGAGCTGACGCCTCCGCCCGCCACGTCCGTGCAGGTGGGCACCCAGGGATCGACGCACCCGAGTCCCGGTGACCGGGCGCGCCAGCCGGAGTTCGTCGAGCGCTCGGGGATCGTCGTGACCAGGACGCCCCAGTCCACGGCTCGCACCGAATCGGCCCGGCCGAGCACCACGCCCGGCGGGGCGGCTGAGCCCGCCACGCGCCAGGTGAGCAAGCCCGTTCAGGCCCCCGCGCCGGTGCAAGCCGCGCGCACGGACGACCCGTGGCGCGGTGTTCTGGCCTCGGAAATGAACAAGGCCGGTCCGCTCTCGATCGAGCGCGCGCTGGGCACCGAGGTGCGCGTGACCACATCGGGCAGCTGGAAAGTGCTCGTCGACGCCATGGCCCCCGGCCCGGTGTGGTGCTTCGGCCCCGAGCAGGACGTCCGGATCCATCCTGGCGGAATCGTCAAGTTTGGCGCCCAGGGCGGCGTTCAGCTGAAGTTCGGCAAGGTCGAGGTCGTGCCCGCCCCGAGCTGGCGGAAGGCTCTAGATCTGGAGTAGGGGCAGCGCCCGCGCGGACGAGCCATCCTTCATCAGCCCTGTCCGCCACTCCGGCCGGACGGGGCTGATCCCTTATTCAGGCCAGTTCCTCGCCCCGGATGTAGGCGGTCATGTCGCTCACCTGCTCGCGCTTCTCGGCCAGGGCGGCGCGCATCAGGTCGCGCATGCCGATGACTCCGAGGACGCGACCCTCCTTGACGACGGGTACGTGGCGGATGTGCCGCTCGCGCATCTCGAGCCGCACGGCGCGCAGCTCCTGATCCGGGTCGGTGGTGTAGACCTCGCCGGTCATGACGTCAGCCACCGTGGTGGAAGCAGGGTCCTTGCCGGCGGCCACGACGCGTACCATCACGTCCCGCTCGGTGATAATGCCCTCCAGGGCACCCGCCTCGTTCAGCACGACCAGCGCCCCGATGTGCTGCTTGGTCATGGCCTGTGCAGCCGCCAGCACGGTGTCGGTACTGCGGGCGATCGCTAGGGTTCGTTGCGCACTGAGGTCCTGGACCTTCTTCATAGACATTGCCTCCAACCCAATTCTACCAGATCCACGGCGTCGTCGCCCCACGGAGCATGGCTCAGGAGGGGCTGGGGAGCGCTCTCACGGATTTGGGCATTCCATGGAGCGCGGCCCCCAGAGCGGCCAAAAGCCGTCCTGGTGGCCGCGCGGGTACCCTGGCTACCCCGGGGGCGATTTTCCGGCTCAGACCCTGACGCCGGGGCGCGTACATATATGGGCCAGCGCGGCGACCAGATCCGTCTCCATGAGGTCTGGCTCGACCTGGAGAGGGCCGTCAGAGAGGCCCGTTCCGGTCTTGACGCCCGCCAAGCGGGTTCCCGCGCGCCATCCGGCGACCAGCTCGAGGGTCCCATCTCCGATGACCCAGCTGTCGCGCAGCTTGACCCCGTCGGTCTGTGCTGCGTGGTACAGCAGGCCGGTATTCGGCAGCAGGAAGACGGAATCCTGGTTGTGAGGGGCTTTTCCCTCCGGGTTGTCCGTGCATGCGTAGGAGCGCTTGACCGGGACCCCATGGGCCTTCATGTGCTCCAGAAGGTCCGTTTCGAAGGCCTTCCACTTCTCGAGGGGCAGATTGCCGAACGCCACGGAGTCCTCGTTGCCCACCAGGTAGATGTGCCAGTGCTGCTGG
>JBLHKW010000259.1:0-4007 GCA_047618565.1 Planctomycetota bacterium | reverse complement strand
AGGCATCCGGCGGTGGAGTCAACGCGGCCACGCCGATCGTGATGGGCCAGCGCGTGTTCATGACGTCGGCCTACGGCATGGGCTGTGCGCTGCTGGACTACTCGGCCGTCGAGCCCGAGATCGTCTGGCAGAACAAGCGCATGCGCAACAAGGTCAGCGGCTGCCTGCTCTTCGACGAGCACCTCTTCGGCTTCGACGAGTCGATGCTGAAGTGCCTCGACCTCGAGGGCAACGAGATCTGGCGTGTGCGCGGGCTGGGCATGGGCGCCTTGACGATCGCCGGCGGTCGGCTGATCGTCCTGACCTCCGATGGCGAGATGCTCATCGCGCCCGCAAGCCCGCAGGGCTTCGAGCCCCTCGGTCGCACCCAGGCACTCGAGAGCGGCGTCTGCTGGACAGCGCCCCTCGTGCTCGACGGACTCATCTACTGCCGCAACAGCCTCGGACAGCTCGTGTGCCTCGACCACCGTAAAGCGCCGACCGACACGGGCCCTGTCGTGGAAAACGCCAAGGGCGTGAACCCGCTCATCAGCGCGCTCCCGGCGGCGGGCGACCTCTTCGCCCGGCACCTCGAGGTCATCGGTGGAGCGGACGCGCTGCGCGCCCGCAAGTCGATGCACATCGAGGGCACGATAGAGATCCTGGGCGCCGGCATCACGCGCACGGCCATGACCCTCGACGTGCAGGCGCCGGACCGCTGGCACCTGCGCTACGACCTGGGCAAGTACGGGGCCGTGCAACGCGGATTCGACGGCAAGGTCGGCTGGCAACTCGATCCGTTCTACGGTGACGAGCTGAAAGCGGGCGATGCACTGCACGAAGCAGCTCGAGCGCAGCGGCTTCAGGGCGCCGCGGACTTCGCCAGCATCTACACGCACATGGGCACGGTTGGGCGCGCCACGTTCGACGGCCGTGATTGCTGGACCGTGAAGGCCACGCACGCGCAGGGTGGATCTCGCACGCTCTACTTCGAGGCAGATTCGGGGCTGCTCGCCGGGCGCGACGGCCAGGCCGAGTCCCTGGTTCACTTCGCGAACTACGAGCGCTTCGGCGACCTGTTGCTGGCCACCAAGATGACGGTCCTGATCCCCGAAACGGGCGCCGAGGAGACCTACAGGATCGACTCCGTCGCGTTCGACGAGACGCCGTCGTCGACCTTTGATCTACCCGAGGCCGTGCTGCGCATGCTGCGCACACCGCAAGAAGTCGAGGCCGCGAACGAGGCTGCTCGCGAACGCTACAGCGAGTACCTGGGGACCTACATCGCGAACTACGACGAGATGCAGGACGCCGAGTTCAGCGTGCTCGTGCACGACGGGCTGATCGCGCTCCAGCCACCGGATCGGGATCCGATGCCCCTGGCGGACCCGGGTGAGGACGGCAAGTGGTTCCTGGTCAGCACCGAGACCGTGTTCGTGAGCTTCGTGCGCGGCGAAGACGACGAGATCTTGGCCATGAAGTTGAGCGTGCGCGGCAAGGAAAACGAATTGCCCCGGCGGAACGACGGCTGATCCGTGAGCGCGCACGAGAGCAACACACGGGACGCGAGCACGATGCCGGAACCTCCGCCGAACGGCTCGATGGAGCGCTGGTGCTGGGACTTCGTGACCGACGAGACGCTCACCTCGAAGCTTGCTCCAGGGCCCGCACCGACCCAGGCCGGCGCGTGGGAGGCTGACGCGCCCGTGCGCCGGCTGTGCGGCCCCGGGCGACCCGAGCAGCTGCGCCCGGCCGCCCGCGCAGCGCGCACCCCTGCGGCGCTCGAACCCGATCGGGCACGTGCGACCCTGATGCACACCTTCATGCACCACGAGCTGCAGGCCGCCGAACTGTTCGCCTGGGCCGTACTGGCCTTTCCGGACACGCCGTGCGAGTTCCGCGCCGGGCTCGTGCGGCTGTGCGGCGAGGAGCTCGGCCACCTGCAACTCTACCGCGAACATCTCGAACGGCTCGGCTTCAACGTGGGCGATTTCCCGGTGCGTGACTGGTTCTGGGAGCGCGTCAGCACCTGCACGGACGCAACGGCCTTCATCGCCCTGCAGGGCCTAGGACTGGAGGGCGCCAACCTCGAGCACAGTGCGCGCTTCGCCGCACGGTTCCGCGCCGCCGGCGACGAACAGGGTGCGCAGATCCTGTCGCGCGTCGAACACGACGAGATTTCCCACGTGGCCTTCGCTCTGCACTGGTTCGAGCAATTCACGGGCGCCCCGCTCGACTACGACCGCTGGAGCGCAGCACTTCCGGCCCCGTTGACTCCGGCCCTGCTGCAAGGCCGCCCCCTGAACCACGCGGCGCGCCGACGGGCCGGACAGGACGACGTGTTCCTGGAACGGCTGGCCGCCGAGCCCCCCACGACCCGCCCGCGCAAGAAGGGCCCGCGCCCGTGAACCGACCCGCGCATGCCTGGGTGCTGAACCTCGAGGCCGAGAGCGAGCTCGAGGCCGGGGGCGCATTCACGGCTCCGGTGCACCTGCGCAAGATCGTCGCGCAGCAACGGCGGCAACTGCTCGGCCAGCTGGTCCAGCCGGGTGATGTGCTCGTGACCGAAGAGTCCGTGGCAGCTGCGGGACCGGACGCCCGGCATCTGGCACAGGGTCTACCGGGCTTCGCATGGTCGCCGACGCCGAACGCGATCGCGCTGCTCGAAGCCGCCGGCGCCCGCCCGCTGCCGGCGCCGAGCGCGTCGATCCTGCGGGCCGTCAACGCGCGCCCCTTCGCCGGCGTCGTGCGTGCACCCCACGCACCGGGCAGCTTCGAGAAGCATGTCGAGGGCGATCTCGATGGAGTCTTGAGGCGCCTCGCCGGAACGGCCGCGCTGGGTTGGCTGGTGCGACGTTCCTTCGGCGCGGCCGGACGCGGCCGCCGACGTATGGAGAGCGGCAAACCGTCGAACGCCGAACAGCAGTGGATCGAGGCCAGCCTGCGACGCGGCCCGCTGACCATCGAACCCTGGGTGGAGATCACGCGCGAGTACACGCGCTCGGGCTGGGTCGCTCCCGGCGGCGAGATCACGATCTCCGCTCCCTGCTTCCAGACGACGACCGATACGGGCGCCTGGACCCGGACCGATCTCGTACAGCGCGGCGACGTGTCGCGGGACGACGATCGACGCCTGGCAGAGATGACCCAGGTCGCGGGCATGGCGCTCGCCGATGCGGGCTACTTCGGGCCGTATGGAATCGACGCGTTCCGGCACCGGGTGTCGGGCAGTTCCGGGGACGTGCTCAACCCGATGAGCGAGATCAACGCACGCTTCACCATGGACTGGGCCACGGCTCTTCCGGTCCAGCTACTCGACTGCGCGGCCAACCCGCTACCGACGGACTAGCTCGCCGGGGCGCGATTTCGTAGGCTCCGCCACAACGGCGTGCCCGATGATCGTTGACCTCCGGGTCGACAAGCTCCACCTCGACCCTTCCGGGCTTTCGCCGTCCTGTTCCAATCCCACTCCCAGGTGGGTCGAGGTCTCCGTGAATCGATGGCAGAGAAATCTGGTGGCCGCCCGGACGACCACGACGATCAGAACGACCCCGGTACCGAGCTCGTGAACCGACGACAGCTCCTGGCGGGAGGCCTCGGAGCCGTCGCCGGCTCGGCCAGCGCCTCGGCTGCTCCATCGAGCGGCGCACGCTCAGCGGAGGACCTATTCCTTCCCGAGGAAGAGTGGCGCGAACGCATGACCGCGCCCGAGGACGGCAAGAAGTTCGGCTGGGTGATCGACACGCGTCGCTGTTTCGGCTGTCACGGCTGCGAGGTGGCCTGCAAGGCGGAGAACGATGTCCCGCTGGGCAACTACATCCGGCAGACGATCTATCACGACCACACCCGTGAGAATGGCGCGGTCGCCCGCATCATGGTGCCGATGTCCTGTCAGCACTGTGAGGACGCGCCCTGCATCAAGGCCTGTCCCTGCGGCGCACTCCACAAGGGAGCCGGCGGCAGCGTGCAGGTGGACTACGACGCGTGCTCGGGCCACGCGGTCTGCAAGGACGCCTGTCCCTACGGCG
>JBLHKW010000258.1:0-4028 GCA_047618565.1 Planctomycetota bacterium | reverse complement strand
GGACATCAAGATCTTCCTCAATGACCACAACGGTGACCCCAAGCCGTTCATCTGGACGAAGACCGCCGACCAGATCCTCGACGCTCTCGCTCGGTACTGCGCGAAGGCTGGCGCTCTTCGTGCTGAGGAGGCCCGCCGCGCTAAACGCTAACTAATCACCCGCACTTTTGCCGCACACCACTAGCAGCCCGCCCTAAAAACTCCCTACTCGACTTCGTCCTCTCCGCCGCCGCTGCGTCGTGCTCGTCGAGCCGTGCTCAGCGGCCCTACAGGGCCGCCTCCGCCGTCTCGATTTCGCACTCCTTGCTGCGACGAAGATGGCTTCGTCTCGCTACGGGACTTTTTCAACGGGCTGCTGGCCCGGATTATTCATGACCACGCGGACGAAATCCCACGAACGGCCGGCTTCGCCGTCGATTCGGCTTCTGGCGGCACTTCTCGCGCGTTGGCATCCTCGACGACCCGTAAGGGTCGCCTCCGGGGCCAACGCGCGAGAAGCACCACCAGAAGCCGAATCGACGCGTTTTGGCTCGCGCTTCATGAATTATCCGGGCTAGCAGGCTGTCCTGGCGTCCGGTGACTTTTTGAACAGGCTCCTGGGCCGGGCCTGACCTGGGACCACGCCGTCGACGTGGCCCCCTGCCCTCACTCGATTCCGCGGTCTTCCTGCATCAGCGCGATCAGTGCAGCCATGTTGCCGAGATTGCCCAGGCCACCGCTGATCACGTGGTTGTACAGGTCGCCGCCGCCGGCCATTTCCGCGGCGCGGAAGACGAACAGCTCGTCACCACTGATCTCGAAGGCGTATGCCAGGCTGGACCAGTACTGATTGCGGTCGAAGTTCGGCGAGTGCGCGCCCTCGGGCACGTCACCGCAGTAGAGCGGGGCCTCGTTGTCAAACGGGCCGACGGCCATGAAGTTCCACGGGGCGTGCTCGGTCGGGCTCCAGTACGGGGCGCGCGTGTTGCCCCGCGCGGAGCGCACCATGATCTGCTCGACGCGCTCAGCGCGCTCGTCGTCCTCGCTGCGGAAGACGGTCTCGGTCAGGCTGCGCAGCATGTTTTCCGTGATGGCCGTCTCGTAGGACTGGCGCAGGCGGTACTGCGAGCCGAGGTAGTTCGTGGACTGCCATGCCTGGATGATGCCCGAGCAGTCGGACTGTCCGTTCTCGACCAGGTCTGCGACGATCTCGAACCACGGATAGTAGCGTTCGCGGAACTCCGTGCTGCCGGTGGCGTAGGCCGCCATCGCGGCATCCAGCGCCCAGGACTCACCACGACCAAAGCCAATGCCCTGGTTCGGGTAGGCGTCGACAAACAGCGTGCGTGCGAGCAGGCCGGAGTTCTGGATGTGGTTGTAGTTCGAGTTCGGATACATGTGGAACCCGAGCCGGAACAGTTCCGCGTCCAGTTGCAGCTCGAGCTTCGAGAGCGAGTCGTTTCCGAGCCAGGTGAGCGTCTTCAGGTTGCGCGTGTAGCGCACGAAGTGCTGGAAGTCCACGGGCTTGAAGGCCGTCAGGCGGTCCGCGTATCCGGGCCGGCGGCCCGTCTGCAAGACGGCCTGCGTCTGGAACACAGGTGCATCGTTGAAGCCGAACGGGTCGTTGTCCGGCAACTTCGGCGTCAGCGTGAAGTACATCGGCATGTACGGGCCGTTGATGCCCTCGGGGCGCAGCCAGTCGATGTCGCGCGTCGGCTGTCCGTCCTTGTTGAAGAGCGCGATCGGCTCGCGGTCGATGTACAGGCGCGAGACGAGCTGCGCCCGGCGGTAGCCCGCGTTGGACGAGGCGGCCGCTGTCTCGATGCCGTCGTAGAGCCAGATCTCATCGCCGCCGGTCATCCCACCGTAGGCCACGCCCCAGGGGTGCGCCCAGCCGAGCATGGGCTCGGTCAACGGATAGAGGCCGGCGCTTCCGGACGCGACCTGGGCCATGATCTGGCCGAGATCGTCACGGTGTTGCTGGCGGATTGCGGCCAGGCCGACGTGATCGAGGCTCGGCAGGCGGTGGTTCTGCGGGTAGTAGCGCGCCGTAAGCGGGTTCCACCAGGAGAAGTTGTCCGCGCCCGTGGGCGTCGTTCCGGCGACGCAGAAGGCCTGGTGGCGTTCCTCGACCACCTCGCGTGCACGTCCCTGGCGCTCGGCGGGCGCCACGACCAGGCGCCGCACCATGCGCGACTGGCGCGGCATCATGTGCATGTTGCCGTTCCCCTGGGCGCGTACCAGCGGGTAGACCCGATGCGGCGCCTGGTCCCGTCCAGGTCCGCCGAAGGGCGTGTCGAAGGCCTCGAGGACACGCCAGCCCTGGGGCAGGCGTAGCTCAAGGCTATCGAAGTAGATGTCCATCAGGGCGTCGTCGGCCGGATCGTTCTTGTCGAGACCGCTCAGCCCGTTGTGCACATGCAGGTCCAGCGCGAAGTACTCTTCGCCTTCGTAGAACCTGATGAAGGAGTGCACGCCCATCATGTGCGGCATCGTGCCCTGGGCGCCTTCGTCGGGTGCGCGCGGAAGCATAATCTCGTGGGTCATGAACTCCTTCACGAGCTCACCTTTGCGCTG
This sequence comes from Planctomycetota bacterium, assembly GCA_047618565.1. Classification (GTDB taxonomy): domain Bacteria; phylum Planctomycetota; class UBA1135; order UBA1135; genus JBLHKW01. The sequence continues at coordinate 1,472 of JBLHKW010000258.1, read as the reverse complement.
AACCTTGGCCTCGCCCGTCATGCTCTTGACGTCGTGGAACAGGTCCGCCGTGTAGAGGTTGCCGAAGACGTCTCGCGTCTGCAGTATCAGGCGGTCGGCGCCGTCGAAAAAGTTGCGCACGCTCGGCAGCAGGCGCAGATCCTTCGCCGCGTGTGGGTTGCGAGCCACGTCGAAACGCACGCGCGAACCAGGGGAGCTATCCAGGGGCCTGGACACACGTGCGATCAGTTCCACGACATCGGCACCCTGGCGGGTGTCCGCATACATGCTCACGATCTCGACCTGGGTCGGGGCCACGAGCCCATCCGCGTTCAGAACGCTGAAGGGCGCCTCCTGGTCGGAAGCGCCGAGCGTTCCGGGGGGCACGGGCATCGTCGCGCGCAAGATGAAGCTCACCGAACCCGGTGCTTCGAGTTCGAGTGTGGCGACGACGGGGCCACTGGCCACGGTCGCCTCGACGGTGCCCGCGCCGTCCTCGTCGATCGATGCTCCGGCGGTCGGCGCGAGGCCCAGGCTACTGGAACCGCTGGCTTCTCCGGAGTTCCCGGAGCAGCCGCCGAGCAGCAAGCTGATGCACGCGGCCGCGCCGAGCGCGGACGCGAAACTTCGACCCGAAAGTCCCGTTCGGTTCGCGCGGTGCGCGCCGCTCAGGCCTTCGGATAGACCGGAGCGTTGCGCGCGAATACCCGCGCCTCGTCCGAGCGTGTAGAGTTCTTCCCGTGCTTCCGCGTCAGCGGAAGCGTGCGTTTGGACTGCCATGTTTTCCCCTCGATGAAGGCCCGGATGGGCCGTCGGTCTTCCAGCGGCTCTGTTCGTCTTGCCGTAACGTTTGAGTTAAGCTGCGTTGCGACTTCCTAGGTGGGTATTTTTTTCCACAGCCGCGCCGCTGTGCCTGAAGCTGCGGGACCCTAGCAAAGTCCCTGGATCACGGCCAAATCGGTGTGCGGTGTTGTCCGATTAACGAGCAAGCGCCAGGCAACCCGATGGGCACCTGACGCCTAAACATTACCGTTACGCGCTCGCGGGGCTGCTTTTGGCCCGCTCCAGTCCCGGCCCCGTGCCCGCGCCAGGAACTTTGGGTGTTCCTGGGCTTTCGACGCTGCCGGGCTGCGCTCGCGTCACCGACCGTACTGGCCAGCCGCTGGCGGCTAGCCCGAATAATTCATGAAGACGCGGCCCAAACGCGACGACCGGCCGGCTTCGCCGTCCTTTCGGCTTCTGGCGGCACTTCTCGCGCGTTGGCATCCTCGACGACCCGTAAGGGTCGCCTCCGGGGCCAACGCGCGAGAAGCACCACCAGAAGCCGAATCGACGCGTTTTGGCTCGCGCTTCATGAATTATCCGGGCTAGCAGTCCGTTGAAAAAGTCCCGTAGCGAGACGAAGCCATCTTCGTCGCAGCAAGGAGTGCGAAGTCGAGACGGCGGAGGCGGCCCTGTAGGGCCGCTGAGCACGGCTCGACGAGCACGACGCA
>JBLHKW010000257.1:0-4069 GCA_047618565.1 Planctomycetota bacterium | reverse complement strand
TGGACTCCCATCTGGTGCAGAACATCGACATCGCGCCCACTTTCCTCGAGGCCGCCGGCCTGCCCGTTCCGCCCGAGATGCAGGGCCTGAGCCTGATGCCGATCCTGCTGAACGATCCGCTCGAGCCGTTCCCCTGGCGCGAGTCCATCTACTACCGCTACTCGGAGGCCGGCATCCATGCCGTACCGCGGCACTACGGAGTGCGCACCGAGCGCCACAAGCTAATCCACTACCACGGCCTCGACCAGTGGGAGTTGTTCGATCTGATGATCGACCCGGACGAGCTGCACAACCTGTACGGAGAGGCTGCAGCGGCCGAGCTGCAGGCGGAGCTCACCTTGGAGCTGCAACGCCTGCGTCGCCAGCTTGGTGACGAGGACTGACACGCTGCGGGGAAATTGTGGCCACTACTCGTGCGCTACACGCCCGGGTTCACGGTTCTCGGATCCCACCACTTCCGTCAGCTTGTCACCGAGCTGGTGGCGCATCCCGTCGCCCAGCTCGCACAGTCGCGCGACAACATCCGGATGCAGTGCTGCCACGTCCCGGGCTTCGGCGAGGTCCTCTTCCAGATTGAAGAGAACCAGGTCCGTCTTTGCATCCCAGTCGTAGGAGCCGGGCGCGCCGCCCGAGCCCGGGGTCTGCGCGACCATCGAACGATAGCCGTGGGGGAAGTGCAGCTTCCACGGCCCGCTGCGCACGGCCTCCAGGTGATTGGTGTGGTAGTAGAAGTAGTAGGCCTCCTGGGGCGAATCGCTACCACCGGTCCACAGGGTCCAGGCGTCCTTGCCGTCGATCTTCAATGTCGGCAACTCTGCGCCGATCAGCTCGGCCACCGTGGGAAAGACATCGATCGTCATCCATGGCGTGTCGCTCACCCGTCCGGCCGGAATCCGGCCGGGGAAGCGCACGATGCACGGTACGCGCACGCCACCCTCAAACGTCGTGCCCTTGCCTTCTCGCAGGGGCCCCACGGATCCGGCGTGGTCACCGTAGTTCAACCACGGACCATTGTCCGAGGCGTAGATCACGAGCGTGTTATCGGCCACACCCACGGCTTCGAGCGCAGCCAGGACCTTGCCGACGGAATCGTCGATTTCCTCGATCACGTCACCGTACGCGCCCTGCTCGCTGCGCCCGTTCGAGGCCGCGCTGGTGAAGAGCGGTACGTGCGGCATCGGATGGGCGAGGTAGAGAAAGAAGGGCTCGTCCTTGTGCGCGTGCACGAATGCCACAGCCCGGTCACCGAAGTCCGTCGTGAAGCGCATCTGGTCCTCGCCCGTGACCATGGTGTCCTTCACTTCCGTACCCTCGAAGGTGACCAGGTCCGGGTAGCCCTCCTTGCGCTGCTTGACCGGATCGCTGAAATGCGCATACGCCGGGTGCCACGGCCACATATCGTTGGAGTACGGAATGCCGTAGGACTCATCGAAACCGTGGTTGGCCGGCAAGAACTGCGTCTGAAATCCCAGGTGCCACTTTCCGAACATCGCCGTCGCGTAGCCCCGGGACTTGCATAGCTCCGCCAGGGTGGTCTCGTCATCGTGGATGCCATGGGTGTTGCGCGGGCCGATCGCGCCGTGCATTCCCAGTCGGTTGGGATAGCAGCCTGTCATCAGCGCCATGCGTGAGGCCGAGCAGACCGGTTGTGCCACGTAGAAGTCGGTGAAGCGCGTGCCCTGTCCGGCGAGCCTGTCCAGGTGCGGCGTCTCGAATCCGACCGCGCCCTGGGTGCCGATATCGGCCCAGCCCTGGTCGTCGGTATAGATCACGACCACGTTCGGACGGTCGGCGCGCGATCGGGTCGGCGCGCCGTCGGGGACCGACGAGCATGTCGCCGATGCGAGGGAGAGTAGGACGCCGAGGGGACGGAGGCAGCGAGTGCTCATGGATGGGCCGCGGATAGCGGGATTTGGTTCGATGGGCGCGGTGCGAGCGGACACCCGACCATCTTCCGCGACGCACGGGCCCCGTTGCAAGCCGCGTCATCGGTACCGAGCCAGCGCATCATTAGACGGGCGACCCGAAGCTGGATGCAGATGGCTACAGTTGTCCTGGATGGGTATTCTGATTTCCGTGGGCGGGCATGCAACGGTCAGGAGAGTGGGTGGAATGGAGCTGGCTAACGCGTTTGTAGCGACTCTTGTCCTGAGCTTGGTCGGGTGCCAGTCGGATGGGGGGACCGTGAGTTTGACTGCAGGGTCTGCTGATCCTGATGGCGCGACCTATGGCGTTGTTCACGGGTGGCCCGTGTTGCCGGAAGGGCGCATCCTGGGTCAGGCTACCGGCGTCGGAGTCGACTCCCATGATCACGTGTTCGTGTTCCATCGTGCGGGGCGTGAATGGAGCGATCCTCTTCCGGTCGATCCGATCCAGGCGTCGACGATCGCGATGTTCGACGGGAGCACAGGTGAGCTTCTCGCTGAGTGGGGGGGCAGGCCTGTTCGCCATGCCCCATGGGCTCACGGTCGACGCTGAGGACAACGTCTGGGTGACGGATGTGGGGTTTCATCAGGTCTTCAAGCTCACGCACGATGGGCAGCCGCTGCTCACGATCGGGACGGCCGGAGTGATGGGGTCCGACGAAACACACTTCGGCCTGCCGACGGATGTCGCCGTGCTACCCGATGGCAGCTTCTACGTCAGCGATGGCTACGAGAACACGCGTGTGGCCAAGTTCTCCGCGGCTGGTGAGTTTCAATTCGAGTGGGGAAGTAAGGGGGGCGGGCGAGGAGAGTTCGATCTCCCGCACGGGATCGCGCTCGACCACGAGGGTCGTGTCTATGTCGCGGATCGCAGCAATGCGCGCGTCCAGGTCTTCGACTCACAGGGCGGCTTCCTCTCCGAATGGAAGGGAGACGATCTCGGCCGGCCGTATTCCGTCGCGATCGGACCGAACGCCAAGGCCTACGTCATCGACGGCGGTGATCAGCCCCTCACACCACCTGATCGATCGCGGGTCCTGAGGCTCGGCCTGGACGGCAGGATCGAGGCCAAGTTCGGTCGATACGGCAACTACGACGGCCAGTTCCTCCTGGCCATGACATCGCAGCGACCGAAGGCGCCATTTACGTCGTGGATGCCTGGGGCATGCGTGTTCAGAAGTTTGTGATGGAGTGACTCGCGGGCACCGAGTCAGGACAAGCCCCCCCACGGTTGTCCATCCGGCCGACAAACCACCGCAGCGCAGCGCACCAGCGACGATCTCAGTGACACGCCTCCCGTAGTCTTCATTGTCGCGGAGCCACAGCTTGTGCCGTCTTCGCACCTTGTAGAGGCCGCTCTGCGTCGGTAGGTTCGGCCTCACAAGCCCTGATACTACTGCCATGAGGAATCTAGAGACTGCCAGTTCGGGCCACGCGTCGATCCCTTGCGGGGGAGGGCCGAGGACCTCGGTAGACCGGCCCGCCGCGGTCGACAACAGGCATGGTCGATCCGGCCGGCTCACCTGGTCGGTGCTCCTGCCGCTGTTCGTCGGCGTGTGCGGCTGCCGTGCCACGATTCCGGTGCGGGACGTCGCGCTGTTTTCCGCACCCGGGCATTCGGCCGCGGCGGTCCGGGACATTGATCGGGGCTTCGTCACTGGGTCGGTGGATACGGACGAGTTGTTACCGCGCGATGAGCAGGAACGCGACTCGCTTGTGCAGGCGGCGTCGCCACAGGAGTACTACGCCAATATTTACCGCCCCTTCGAGCTGTCGATGGGTGGTGTCATCTACGCGAGCTTCGACACGTCAGTTCGCGTGAGCACGCCCGTGGTCCTGGGCGCGCTACTCGACCTGGAGGACCTGCTCGGCGTCGACTCGAGCACCTCGGTCGGCCGCCTGGACGCATCCTACGCCTTCAATCGGCGCCACCGTGTCGACCTCGCCTACTACGACATCCGCCGCAGCGGCACTCGCAACACCCTGTCGGACCTGGATATCGGTGATGTCGTCATCCCCGCGGGGGGGATCCAGACGGAATTCAACACGGAGGTCCTCAAGCTCTCCTACCGCTACAACTTCGTACGGGATTATCGCACGGCGATCGGCGCCTCGTTCGGCTTCCATACGATGCAGATCCAGGC
>JBLHKW010000256.1:0-4120 GCA_047618565.1 Planctomycetota bacterium | reverse complement strand
TGCGCTTCGAGAAGACGCGCGAGGTGCGCTTGCGCACGAAGCCCGAGGAGAATCCCCACGTCAAGGTCCCCGACGAAGGCTGGAGAAGCATCGATGATCTAGGGCAGGTGTCGCTTCTGGCGCCGCCCGGGATGTACACGGTGCGCTTCACGCTCGGAGAAACCGTCCTCGAGCAGTCGCTCGAGGTCCTGATGGATCCGGGCACCGGCGCCAGCGACGAGGACCTCGCGCTGCAGTCGATGCTCAGGGTCGAGCTGCGCGATATGCTCGATCGCGCCGCCGCATCGATCAACGAGATCGAGTGGCTGCGCCGCCAGCTGGGCGATCTCAAGGCGCGCCTCGTCGATGAGGACCATCCTCCGCGTCTGGAATCGGCAGAGGACGAAGGTGCCGTCGAGAAGATCACCGCGGCCATCGATGAGCTGGCGCAGGCGCTCGAGAAGCTGGAGGGAGAGTACTTCGATCTGCGCTTGACCGGCGCGTCCCAGGACGGCCTGCGCTGGTCGCCGCGGCTCTACTCGAGGATCGCGTTCCTCTTCGGGAACCTCGGCGGAACCGACTTCCGCCCGACGAGTCAACAGAGCGAGGTCTTCGAGGCCCTCAGTGCGGAGCTCGTCGAGCAGGAGGCGGCCCTCGCGGAACTCGTCGATCGTGAGCTGGCAGCGTTCAATGCGAAGATCGCCGAGCGTGGTGTGTCGGGTGTCATCCCCGGGCCACTCAAAGGGCGCTGATGCGACCCGTTCCGGTCAGGCCAGGTCGCCGTGCGCGTGGACTGGGTGCTCCAACCCGAGCCGACCCTGTGCGACGTCGTTCTGGGCACAGTTCAGCGACCCGCCGAGCCTGTCCCCGCCAGCACCGCGCACAGTCCTTCGAACCAGGCCTGTGCGCTCGCGTCCCACGTGAATCTGTCGGCCCGCGCTGCGTGGCGCGCAAGCACATCCGCCGGCTGTTCCAGCGCATGGGCGAGGGCCGCGGCGCAGCTGGCGGGATCGTCGGGGGCGAAGGAAGGCACCCCTTCTCCGGCGACCTCGAGCAGGGCGCCCGCGCTGGAGATTGCCAGGGGCACGCGTGCCCGCTGGGCTTCGAGTGCGACGATGCCGAAGCCTTCGATGTGTGAGGGCAGGACCACGCAGGCAGCCTGTGAATAGAGTTGCGGCAGCTGCTCGTCCTCGAACGGGCCGCTGAAGTGAACGCGGGCTTCGACGCCCAGTTCCCGCGCGCGCTGCTCGAGGCGTGCCTGCTCGTCGCCCTTGGCGCGGCCGGCCACCTGCAACGACGGAAGTGCGGGATCAAGGGCCAGAGCTTCCAGGATCAGGCCCAGGTTCTTGCGCGGCTCCACGTGCCCGAGCGCGAGCAGGCGGCCGGGTTGCGCGTAGTCTCGTGGACCGGGTTGGAAGTGGTCCGCTGCATTGGAAACGACGCGTACTCCCTGCGGGTCGAGGCGGTAGCGCAGGAGGATCTCGGTACGGACGGTTTCGCTGACAACGAAGATCCCCGCCGCGTTGCGCAGGGCACGCCCGATGATTCCGCTGGCGAAGAGGCGCCGCACGAACGGCGTGCTGATGATCTCCAGCTGGCGCAGGTCGTGCTGGGTCAGCGTGTAAGGGATGGGGAGCGCCCGTGGCACGGGCAGGTGCGCCGTGTGCAGCAGGTCGAAGGGACGGCCCGCAGTCCTGGCCGCTTCGATGGCCTGTCCCAGGGCGCGCCCCTCGCTGACGGCGCGGCGCGGGGGTGGCCCCGCGGGTACGCTGCTCGGAATGCGCTCGACCGATTCGGGCAGGTCGAAGGGAATGCCCGCCGCGCCCTCCAGGATCGCCATGCGGCCGCCAGCACCGGCGAGCAGGCCGGCCAGACGCGGAAGGAGCTGCTGGTTGTGTCGGCGTACACCACCCGCAGGTTGGGAGAGCACGACGCCGGAGACCAGCAGAGACGGGGCGCGGTCGGTCATCGAACCAGTCCCTCCCAGATGTCCTCGATCGCCTGTGCGGTGCGATCCCAGGTGAAGGCCGCCGCTCGCTCGGGAAGGCTGTAGCGCAGCTCTTCCCGTGTGCGGACCGCGCGTTCGAGGCCGTCCGCCACGGAATCCGGTTCCGCAGCGTCGACCTGCATGCCCGCGTTGCCGGCAACCTCGGCCTGGGCGGAGTTCGCGCTCACGACCACTGGCGTTCCACACGCGAGTGCTTCGAGTGCGGGCAGCCCGAAGCCCTCGGAGGTGGACAGGATCGGGACGACCGACGCCAGTCTCAACAGGCCGGGTAGATCCTCATCCGGGATCTCGCCGGGCGTCGAGACCCAGCGCGTGAGGCCGAGGCGCGAAACGAGGCCCAGGTCGCGCCGGAGCTGGGGCGAGTCCGCGCCAGTCACCACCAGGTGCAGCTGGACCGCGCCGCGCTCGTGCACGCGCTTGAGACCGTGCAGGACCGCCGCCAGGTTCTTCTTCGGCCGGCTCGCGCCAAGGCACAGGGCGAGCGGGCCATCCGGCAGGCGGTAGCGATCGAGCAGTGGCTCGTCGAGCGTGCCCGCAGGCGCCTCCACGTCAAACCGCGCGCCGACCCCCCAGGGGACCACGTGCACGTTGCCACCGTCCGCGGCCAGCTTGCGGCCGAGATCGCGCGCGACTGTGTTCGTCGGAACGACCACCGCATCGGCCCGCCGCGCGCCGATGCTGGCCCAGACGCGGTGGCGCCAGCCAGCGTTCTCGGTCACCCCGTGCTTCCAGGGCAGCTCATGGATCGTCTGCACGCGCTTGCCCGGGCCACGCCACGGGAAGGCCGAGAGAAAGGAGTGCACGCCCACCAGGTTGTGTTCGCTGACCAAGCGCGGCAGCGTCCGCTGACGCCATCTCCGCAGCTGCGCTCCCACCTCGGGTGCAAGGGGAACGATCTCCAGTATCGCGCGCTTCTCCAGGGCGAGCAGGGTCTCGCGCACGACGCGCACGACCCCCGGCGGATGGGGGCGACAGAGGGGCGATGTATCGAAGCCGACGCGCATCGGGGTCAGGGTAACCTGCCCGTGCGCGCAGCGCTAAGTGTGGGCGCTATACTCGGCGCATGTCCTCCAGCGAAAAGCGACGTGTCCTGTTTCTGTGCACCGGAAACTCCTGCCGCAGCCAGATGGCCGAGGGATGGTTGCGCGCCCTCGCGGGCGAGCGCTTCGAGTGCCTCTCCGCCGGAACGGCACCCCAGGGCATCAACCCACGCGCGGTGGCGGCGATGGAGGCCTGTGGGATCGACATTTCAGGCCAGGTATCGCAACACATCGACGAATTTCTGGCCGCGCCCCCCGACCTGGTGGTGACGGTCTGCGACCACGCGGCGGAGTCCTGCCCGACGTTTCCGGGAACAACAGATGTCGTACACTGGCCATTTCCGGACCCGGCGCATGCCCAGGGGAGCGAGGCGGAGATCGCAGCCGAGTTTGCCGCGGTTCGCGATGCGATCCGCGAGCGCCTGGAGGAGTGGCTGGGTGGAATTACGGAGCCGGGTTAGACTCTGCCCATGCCCAGTTCCGCCACCGCATGCCCGCTCGACTGCCCCGACGCCTGTGGCGTACTCGTCGAGACCGATGATGACGGCCGTTTCGTCCGCCTCGGGGGCAATCCGGAGCACAGCTACTCGCGCGGATCGCTGTGTGGCAAGACGGCCATATTCGGAGATCTGCTGAACGCGGAGAACCGCCTGCGTCAGCCGCTGCTGCGCAAGCCGGATGGCGAGTTCGAGGCGGTCTCCTGGGAGCGCGCGATCGAGCGCATCGTCGAACGCACCACGGGGCTGGCCGGAGAGCGCATCCTGTCCCTCAATTATGCGGGTTGCATGGGGATCGTGAATTCCAAGTACCCGTTGCGGGTGATGCACGAGCTGGGCGCCACCGAGACGGATGGCGGGATCTGCGACAACACCGCGACCGCGGGCTTCGAAACGGTCTTCGGTCACGTGATCGGTGCCGACATCGAGACCCTGGCGGACACGGACATGCTCATCCTGTGGGGCGTCGAGGCGCGGCGGACCCACCAGCACCTGATGCGTTCCATTCAGGACCTGTGCCAGCGCGGCGTGCCGGTGATCGCCATCGATATCTGGCGCTCCGACACCATTCGTTCCCTCGAGAAGTGGGGCGGACG
>JBLHKW010000255.1:0-4209 GCA_047618565.1 Planctomycetota bacterium | reverse complement strand
GTGAGCTGCACGACGTGGACACGGGCGTATTCGCGAACATCACGACCTATCGCTGGTCCCCCGACAGCCGCTGGCTGGTGTATGCAAAGACCGACGAGACGCAATTCTCCTCGATCTTCGTCCACTCTCTGGAGGACGGTCAGATCCAACGATTGACGAGCGAAGAGACCAACGACACGCAGCCGGCTTTCGACCCCGAAGGCCGCTACCTCTACTTCCTCTCGGACCGCGACTTCAACATCACGTTCAGCGGCTACGAGTTCAACTACTTCTATACCGACCCCACGCGCGTCTTCGTGGCCACACTTCAGGCCGATGGACCGCCGCTGCTGACCTCGAAGAGCGACGAGGAACAGGTCGCCGAAGCCGACGAGGAGGAGGAAGGTGATGATGACGAGGCCACCGATGAGGAGGCCGACGAAGCCGAAACCGAGCTGCGGGTGGAGATCGATGTGGACGGCTTCTCGTCGCGGGTCGCCGCCCTGCCCGGCGATTCCGGCAACTACGGCAGCTTGCATGCGAACAAGAAGGGTCCGATCTGGGTCGTCCGCGGAGACGACGGAACACGCATCGAGATGTTCGACATCGAGAGCGAAGAGGTCGAGACCGTCCTGGATGGCGCGCGTGGCTTCAGCCTCTCGGCCGATGGCGAGAAGCTGCTCTACAGCACGGGCGCATCCTGGGGCATCGTCGACGCGGCACCCGGGCAGTCGACCGATGGCAACGCTCTGGATCTCGGTGGACTGCAGGTCAAGCTCGACCCGCGCGCCGAATGGAACCAGATCTTCGTGGACGCCTGGCGCATCATCCGCGATTGGTTCTACGACGAGGGCATGCACGGCCTCGACTGGAACGCCATGCGCACCCTCTACGAGCCCTTGGTCGAGCACGTGGTCCACAGGGCCGACCTCGACTACATCCTCGGCGAGCTTGGCGGCGAACTGAACGCCGGGCACTTCTATGTCAACTGGGGCGACTTCGAGCGCCCCGAGCGCGTCGATGGCGGCCTCCTCGGGGCCGAGATCGAAGCGCACGAGTCGGGCCTCTACACGATCGCCCACATCTTCGAGGGCGAGAACTGGCACTCCGCATTCCGCTCGCCCCTGACCGAAGCCGGTGTCGAGGCCCACGCAGGCGACTTCATCCTGTCGGTCGACGGACGCTCGTGCCGCGACGTGAAGAACTTCTACGAGCTGCTCGAGGCCACGGCCGGACGGACGATCGAGCTGGAGCTCGCCCCGACCGCGTCCGGCGAGGAATCCCACGTTGAACGGGTGCGCCCGATCGCCCGTGAGACCAACCTGCGCTACCTGGCGTGGGTCAACGAGCGGCGCGCCATGGTCGATGAACTCTCGGGCGGCAAGGTTGGCTACATCCACCTCCCCAACACCGCCATCGAGGGCAACAGAGAGCTGCGCAAGCACTTCTATTCCCAGGCCCACAAGCAGGCGCTGATCTTCGACGCGCGTTACAACGGCGGCGGCTTCATCCCCGACCGCATGATCGAGCTCGTCTCCCGCAACCGGCTCAGCTTCTGGGCACGCCGCGGCATCGAGCCCTTCGACACGCCGGGCTATTACCACGACGGCCCGAAGGCGTGCCTGATGAACGGCTACTCGAGCTCCGGCGGCGACGCCTTCCCGCACTACTTCCGTCAGGTAGGCCTGGGCCCGTTGATCGGCACGCGCACCTGGGGTGGCCTGATTGGACTCTCCGGCAACCCCGGCCTCATCGACGGCGGCTCCCTGTCCGTCCCGACCTTCCGCATCATCGACATGCAGGGCAACTGGACCGTCGAGAACGTCGGCGTCCCGCCCGACATCGAGGTCCTCGACCGACCCGAAGCCGTGGCCGCCGGCGGTGACCCGTCCCTCGAACGTGCGGTCAAGGAACTGCTCGAGGCCCTCGCCGAGTCACCGCCTCAACGCCTGGTACCGCCGACGCCGCCGCGCTACGAGCGCTGAGCCAACTCCTCCGCCATGCCGTGCAAGGCACTGCGTGGCGGAGGTCTCAGTCTCGCTCGCCGGTCAGCACCCAACCGGCCCATTGGGACGGGGGCAGCCTCTTGCTACGCAGTTTCATGCGGGCCTCCCAGAGGGCGTCCGCTGCGGAGCGCGGCGAGTGCTCGTCCGTGAGGCGCGCATAGAAGTCGAGCATCAGTGCCTGAGTGCTCGAATCATCGACCTTCCACAAGGAGCAGATTGCCGTGCGCGCACCCGCCGCGTGGAGCGCGGCCTGAAGCGAGGCGATGCCCTGGCCACTCTTGCGCCGCCCGGCGCTGGTCTCGCAGGCGGACAGGACGGCGAGCTCGCACTGGCTCAGATCGACGGATGCCAGCTCCTCGGCCGTCATGATCCCGGGTAGGCGGCCGAGCGAATCCCGACCAAGGTTGGCACCGGCGAATGCCAGCCCACAGAACGCTCCGGGCAGCAAGGAGTCCACGCGGCTGTTCAAGCTCCAACCTCCCCACGGGGTCCCGACCTCCGACGAGTCGTTCCGTTCCGGCACATCATTGAAGTAACCGTGAGTTGCGAGGTGCAGGATGCGCGCCTGCGGCGCCAGCTCGTGGAGACGGTCCTTCGTCCCCCTCTCGCCGGTCAACGCCATCACCTCCAAACCGGTCGACGCCAAGGGTCCTGCGATAACCTCCACTTCGAGCAGCGTGCCACGAAGCGGCCTGAACCTGGAGGCGCGCGCACGCGACATGCCTGCGGAAGCGGGCGCGTCGATCGGGTCCGGGACTGCCAGTGAGGGGCGCGCGTCGAAATCGAGCCCCCCCATGGCGACGAGCAGACCGGCCTGGGACGGAGCACGTTTGGAATTCAGCAGGCGCGCAAAGCTGATGTCCGTTCGAAGCTCGAGGCGCGCTCCGACCAGACCGTCGCCCAACGGAAGGCAATCGAGCGAGATGAGATGAAGCGCGCCGTCAAGGCAGACGTGGAGCACGGTCTCTCCGTCCAGGACACGCAGGACAGGGTCGAGAATTAGCTCGCGCAGACGTGCTCCCGCCGCCTTGAAGGAACCCGCCGCACCACTGGCTTCACCGATGGGTGCGCCGGCAGCACCACGCCAATCGCGAATCGCCTCTTCAATCGCATCGCTGGGACCCAACTCGACCCGGAAGAGCCGACCGTCTGCGCGTACGACGTGCGCGAGGAACTCATTCGTCCGGTGCGACTCACCGTCGTCGAAGGCCACGCCCTCGTAGCGAAGAAATCCGACCGCGGCCGAGCCCACGGAGAGCGCGCGTGAGAGAGCGGGCACATCGACCTGCGCCACAAGAGCGTCTTGCTCGCGAAGCGCTCGCCCGAGCTCCCGATCCGCCCGATCGCGCCCTCGAGCAGCCGCCGCGAACTCACCGTTCGTCACAAGCGCCTCCGAGGGGTCAGCGAGCAGCTCCGCGAAACGACGTTGCGCCGCGCGAGCGTCTCGCCGGATCACCCGTAGCTCCACAGCCTCATCGGCTGTCGCCGCGGGCCGAAACCCGGGCGCCGATACGAGTCGTCGCGTTTCAATCCAGCGAAAGATCTCGGCGTCGAGTCCAGTCCCCGGCGACCCGAAGCGGCTCAGGCCGAGAACGTACCGGATCTCATTGAGTGCCCCCGTAGCCATGGCACCCGCCTCTCGGGTGGAAAGGCCCTGCGCAACAGCGAGTGAGTCCGCCGCATGCCGCGCATACTCGAGCAGCATCGAATCCATCGCCTCGATTTCGTCCAGCTTCTGGTAGGTCCACGCGAGATCCAGTCGCGTGGCCTGATTGGTAGAGTGGGCCGCCGGCAGGACTCGCAGCTGATCCTCGAGCAACGCCTCGAGTATTGGCCGAGCTTCGTCGACCCGCCCGTTGGCCTGCATGCGGCTCGCAACTTCCCCGCGTACCCTGAGGAGCACCGGATGGCCGGCTGGAAAAGTGGCCTGCATTCGCTCGAGGGCCTCCAGCTCCAGCTTGTCGATGACAGCGTGGTCCTCGCGAAGCTGAGCAATCTGGAGGCGAAGCCCCAGATTGCTGCCGGGCGACGGTGAGCGCTCTTCACGCACCTCAAGAACCTGCTCGAGAAGCGTGAGCGCGCCCTCCGTATCACCAGCGCCATCGAGGGTGTAGGCCAGATTTCGACGCGCCTGAAGGACCCGCTCATTGGAAGGCCCCAGCGTCCGCAACAGCGTGGCAAGAACGCTCTCCTCCAGCAGTCGGGCCCCTGCGTAGTCGCCTAT
>JBLHKW010000254.1:0-4265 GCA_047618565.1 Planctomycetota bacterium | reverse complement strand
CTTCGGCGGAGCGTTCGGGTTCAGCTCCGACTTCATTCACGTACCGGCTCTGGGTCTGACCGTCATCGCGCTCTCGAATGCGGCCGACCTGGACGCGGCCGACGTGGCCTCCGCCGTGCTGTCGAAGGTTGTTCCGGCCACCGATGCGAGCCGGCCCGAGCCCCAGGCGCTCGCGCGGGGTGAGCTCGAGCAGCTGGCCGGGATCTGGGACACGCCCGACTCCGATCGCATCCTCGTGCTCGTTCCCGGCGACGGCGGGTTGCGAGCGGTGGGCCTGGGGGATCTGCGTGTGAACCTCGTTCCCAGCGGGCCGAGGCGCATGGAAGGCGCGGACGCACAGTCGCCCTTCGCGATCGAACGTGACGGCGATCTGTTGCACCTGGATGAGGACGGCGTCATGACTGAGCTGCGTCGCATTCCGGCCGATAGCTTGCCGAGTGCCGACGAGGTGGCCGGGGAGTACGCGAACGAGATTCTCGGCGCGGGCCTCGTGCTCGTGCCGGGTCCGGGGGGAAGCTTGGTCCTTGAGCAGCACGACGCATTGCTCGATCTGTCACCATTCGTGCCCCTGGCCAACGACCTGTTCCTGTGTGACCGCGGCGCACTGCTCCGTGTGGAGCGCGACGAAGATGGCCGGCTCACCGGCCTGGTCGCATCCGCGAACCGCGCCTGGGGCCTGCACTTCGAGCGCGTGGAGTAGGACGGCTCGAGGGAACCGGGCCAGGTCACGCGTGCAGTCTGGTGTTGTAAACATAGTTAGCGTAAGGGTTTAGGTGTATGGATCGGTCCGCTCCAGCAATTCGTGATGGGCCGACCGCACTTTCGCCGCCCTTGGGGGTGAACGCGGGATCAGCAATCGCCCGCACCGACCAACGAGCCCGCAAGACACGCCCCACGGCCCAACCCCACCTCGATCCATGACCACTCGTCCCCTTCTCGCCCTCGCCGCCGTCGCTCTCGTCCCGGCCGCCGTCATCGCCATCGATTCGAACCTGCTCGGCGACTTCAACGTCACGAACACCTTCGCCGCCGGCACCCCGGCTCGCGCCAGCCAGGTCAACCAGAACTTCGCCGACGTCACCGGCGCATTGCTGACCCTCGACGACCGCCTGAGCCAGGTTGCTGTCTCGGCCAACGTCATCGACGTCGCCACCTCGGGCGCTCTGTTCAGCTCGATCGCCACGGCCGTCGCGAGCATCGACGACAGCTCGGCCTCGAACCCCTACATCGTGCGCGTCGCTCCGGGCATCTACGACGAGAGTCAGCAGACCCGGGTGCCGTCCTTTGTTCGGCTCGAGGGTGCTGGCGCGGGGGTGACCATCCTGCAGATCAACCTGAACGGGAGCTTCGCCCTGGGCGCTGCGGTGATCCTGGCCGACGACGTCGTGATCAGCGGCCTGACAGTGCACAACACGTCCAACAGCGGCAATGCGATCGGCATCTCGGCCACAGGTGTGAGCTCCCGCACCGCCCTCGAGGATGTCGAAGTGCTCGTCGATGGCCCCGGTGGCAATGCCCACACCGCTGTGGCGAACTCCGAGGGCGACCTGGCCATCCGTCGCAGCCGCCTGCTCGCCAGCGGGGCATCTACCTTGAACGCCGGCTTCACCAGCAACGACACCTCGGGCGCCTTCTCTCAGCCAGTCATCACCGACAGCGAGATCGAGGGCCTCGGGACTGCCAGCGGGTACGCGCTGTTCATCGCGAGTACGGCGGCCGAGATCCGCAATAGCCGCATCATTGGCGACTTCCGGGCGCTGCGGGCCAACAGCGCTGGCATCAGCCGCCTGCACCACACCAGCGTCCGCACCCGCAACCTGAACTCGGTCTACGAGGTGTCCGCGGGCGCCGTGATCCTGAGCGCTGGCGTCGGGTTCGCGGGTGGCAACGCCCTCGGCCTTGCCGCAAGCCTCAAGTATGTCCACTGCTACAACGCCAATCTCAACCCCGTGGTGAACGGTACGGGATCGTCGGTCCAGTAGGGTTCCACGGACGATCGGGAGAGAGGGGGCGGAGCAGCACTCGCGCCTCGACTCAGGCTTTCGCGAGCGCAGCTTGCGGAGGCCGTTTTCTTGGGTTGGCTACTGGCGCTGGAGCGGCGTCAGCCCGAGCTTCTGGAACAGCGCTGAATCGGAGCCCGGTTCCGGGTTCGGAGTCGTGAGCAGCTGATCGCCGACGAAGATCGAGTTGGCGCCGGCCAGGAAGCAGAGCGCCTGGGCCTCTTCCGTGAGCTCGCCGCGTCCTGCGGAGAGCCGGATGACTGCCTTGGGGATCATCAGGCGCGTGGCTGCGATCGTGCGCACGAGCTCGCTCCACTCGATCGGCTCGTTGGCTTCCATCGGGGTACCGGCGATCGGCACCAGCGTGTTGATCGGTACGCTCTCGGGCTGGGGCTCGAGGCTGGCCAGTTCGTGCAGCAGTTCGGCGCGTTGCTTCACCGTTTCGCCGAGGCCGAGGATGCCGCCCGAGCAGACCGAGATACCGGCCTCGCGCACGTGGCGCAGGGTGTCGATGCGGTCGTCGTAGGCGCGCGTGTGCACCACGTCCTTGTAGAAGCTGCGCGCGCTGTCGAGGTTGTGGTTGTAGTAGTCGAGGCCCGAGTCGCGCAGGCGCGTGGCCTGGTCGGGGGCTAGCATGCCCAGGGTGACGCAGGTCTCGAGGCCCATGTCCTTGACGCCCTTGACCATCTCGAGCACGCGATCGAATTCAGGGCCGTCCTTGACCTCGCGCCAGGCAGCGCCCATGCAGAAGCGGTCGGCCCCGCCGGCCTTGGCGTCGCGCGCGGCCGTGAGCACCTCGTCCACCTGCAGGGTCTTCTGCTTTTCGAGGCCCGTATCGAAGTGGGCGCTCTGGGAGCAGTAACCGCAGTCTTCGGGGCATCCACCGGTCTTGATCGACAGCAGCTGCGAGCACTGGATCTTGTCCGGCGCATGGTGCTCCCGGTGCCGGGTCGCAGCCTGGAACACCAGTTCGAGCAGGGGCGTGGCGAAGAGCGCTTCGACGGCGTCGAGGCGCGCGGGCTTGGTCTGAGTGGGGGCGCTGGGCATGGGGCCGGGATTGTAGCGGCCGCGGGCGATCGAGGCGGCCCAACCCTGAAAAATGCGCTCTACGGACCTGTTCGACTGTCGCTCGGAGGGGTTCCTCTCCTATCCTCTCCGCCACGATGGAAGACAAGCAAGCTCCGGCGACGACCTATTGGGACTTCATCCGCGTCAACGATCTGCTCTCGCTGCAGGGCGGGCTCGAGCACGATGAGGCGCAGCTGGAGAACGAGGAGGTGCTGTTCATCACCGTGCACCAGATCTTCGAGCTGTGGTTCAAGCTCATCCTGCGCGAGCTGCGCGTGGCGCGCGACCTGTTCACCGCGCCGCACGTGGCCGAGCACGAGCTCTCCGGTGCGGTTAGTGGCTTGCGCCGCGTGACCTCCATCCTGCGCGTCGCGTGCCATCACTTCGAGGTGGTCGAGACCCTGGACACGCGCGCCTACCTGGCCTTCCGCGACAAGCTCATGCCGGCCAGCGGTTTTCAGAGCGCGCAGATGCGCCAGATGGAGATCCTGCTCGGGCTCGAGGACAAGGATCGCATCTCGCTGGGAATCGAGGGCAGTCACCTCGAGGCGCTTCGTAGTCCCGATGGTGCGAAGAGCACGGCCTACAAGGCTGTCGAGAATCAGATGCAGGACCGGCCGACCCTCAAGGAGGCTATCGATGCCTGGATGCTGCGCACGCCCATCGACGGAGTGCCGCACGATGCGCCCGATGCGGAAGAGCAGCTCTACCGCTTCATCGACCGGTACCTGGAAGCCCACGCGGCGGAGGTCGGCATCGGTCGGGAGCGCGCCCTGCAGCTCTCCAAGACCGACACCGAGCGCGCTCGCTTCGAAGCGATGTACAAGGCCGAGATCGAGTCCGTGCGCAACCACCTGCGGCCCGACGAGGCCAACGGTGGTGCACGCCGCGCGCGCATCCGCGCCGCGATCCTCTTCCTGGACACCTACCCGGACCTGGCGCTGCTGGCATGGCCGCGCGAGGTACTGGCTTCGCTGCTCGAGCTCGAGCAGGCCTTCGTGATCTTCCGTCAACGACACGCGCGCATGGTCGAGCGCGTCATCGGCCGGCGCACGGGGACCGGCGGCAGCGCCGGTGTGGACTACCTGGACAAGACGGCGCTGACCTACCGCATCTTCGAGGACCTGTGGGCCACGCGCACCCTGCTGGTGCGCCCGGTCGCGGCGCCGAAACTGGAGAACGAGGCCTTCTACGGCT
>JBLHKW010000253.1:0-4397 GCA_047618565.1 Planctomycetota bacterium | reverse complement strand
GCGCCCAATCCTGGTGTTGGTTCCATAACGCTGAGAGATGAGCAAGCCCAAGGTCCTCTGTCTGCTGATCGTGGTCGGGTCGATCCTGGCCTTCGCGCTCCTTCGGACGCGCGGGGTCGCCTTGGAAGTGGGCATTTCTCAAACGCAGCTCGCCGCGCCGATGGAGCCCACCTCCGGAGACCAGGCGATCCCGATGCAGGACGCCGTCGACGCTGTCCAGGGAGACAGGTCGGGAATCCCGCGCACGGATGTGGTCATGCCCGAGCCTGAGAGCGACGCCACGCAACTACCAGAGTCGACCCCCGCTCACGACCACACGCCCAGAGAGCTGACGCTCAGGGCACGCATCGTTGACACCGAATCGAATCCGATCGTCGGAGCGGAGCTCTTCCTGCAGGCCGACGTCCCCTTCGCATCAAGTGACGTCACCGGCACCGTCGACAAGACGCGCGTCGTCGACGGCGACTTCCGAAGGGCTGTCCTCAGCGGAGCACGGCGCGAACTCAATGTGACCGTACTTGCCACTGACTTCGCCGCCAAGCGCCGCCACATCGCCTGGGACGGTGTCGCGGGAACGCTGCGCTTGGGGACGGTTGTCCTCGACCCTGGTCGCGACCTGCGCGGAGTCGTACGGAGCGATTCTGGCGAACCCGTCGCCGCGGCGGATGTCGGCTGGAGATCGTGGGCTGCCCCCGGCGATGGGGCGCGGCCATCGCCGTTCGCCGCTTTCTTGAGGTACCGGCCTGCCGCCTCGACGGATGCGGAAGGGCGTTTCGTCATCCGCGGAGCCCCCCTCGGATGGTGCACCGTCCGCGGCTATGGGCCGGGAATGGAGTCCGGTCAAACCGATCCCGTCGAGGTCACCGCGGGCTTCCTGGACGAGATGGTCCTCATCCTCCCCAGGGCCGCGCCGCGCCTTTCGATCACCGGCGTGGTCCTGCGCCCCGACGGCAAACCCGCCGCTCTTGCAGCCCTGAGATGGATTGACCAGTCCAGCAGGATGTTCGGATGGGGTCTTGAGCAAGCGGATGCGAAGGGCAGGTTCCAGCTGGAGCTCGAAGCCGACAAGGTCGTCGACCTGCAAGCGAGTGTGCCGAACGAGCCCTTCTATCCTGCGGAACTGGAAGGCGTCCTCGCGGGAACGACCGACGTCGAGCTACGCCTGGGTGAACCGGAGTGGATGGACATCGTCCTCGTCAACGGGGCGGGCGACGCCATTCCATGGTGTCACGTGAAGCTCCGGATCGAGGACGAGCCCAACTCCCCGGCGCTGGAGCCGGGCGGCGAGAACGGAAGCGCGCGCGTCGTACGCCCGCGCAAGAGCTTCACGGTCGAGGCCTTCGCCCAGGGCTATCGCCGTGAAGTCTTCGGGCCATTCGATCCGCCGACGCTGCCCGATGGCCCGCTTCGGATAGCCATGCACTCAGGAGGCACCATCCATGGGAGGGTCGTCTACGCTGGCCAGCCGATCCGCGACGCCTTGGTGACGATCACCGAATCCCGCGCAGGAGCGCTCGGGTATTCGCAACGCCTGACGTCCAGGGAGTCGCCGTTCGCGATCCTCGCATCGACGCGCGTGAGCCAACCGGACGCCACCACGGACAGCGCGGGCAAGTTCGCGGCAACCCTGCACGCCGACGGAAAGCACTCGGTTCGGGTCCTTGCGGAAGGCTTTCCTCCAACCGCGTTCGGCGTGTTTGACTGGACCCAGGAGATCGGTGCCAACGACCTGGTGTTCGAGTTGCAGCGCGGTGGTGCGCTGGAGGGACGCGTCCTGAGCAGCGCTGGGTCTAGCATCGAGGGGACGATCGTCGGAGTCTCCGATGGCTGGGGCATCGCGTACACCTGCCTGGCCGACGAAGAGGGACGCTACCGTTTTGATGACCTGCAGCCTGGCTCCTGGCAGGTGCGCGCATGCCTCCGGCCCGCACGAACCCAGACCGGAGTAGTCCTCAGGATAGGCGGCCCCGGAGAGAGCGCAGCGGACGTGCGCTGGGACTGCACGGTGCACAGCGGGGAGACGACAACGTTCGACCTTGACCTGACCCGTCGTGGATCCCATCGCTTGACCGGGGCGATCATGATCGGAAGCCGTCCAGTTGGCGGCTGGACCGTCTCCGTAGGTCCGGTGGGATTGGAGTGGAGCTCTGCCCACGCCCTCGCATCCACACGCGTCGATGACGAGGGCCGCTACGAGCTCGCCCTCTCCGAGGGTGGCCCACGGCTCGTCCGGTTGACGTCGTTTGGTTGGCAGGTGTGGCAGGAGATCGATCTCGTCCGGGGCGAAACGGAATGGAGTGTCCAGCTCGAGCTCGGTGCATTGACCTTCAATCGCCGCTCCCAGGCTGACAAGGACCACCTTAGGGGTCATCACTATCGACTGACGACCCCTACCGGATTGGATGTGCAGCGTTCACTGAGCCTCAGGACCTTGAGCGATGGGGACGTGTCCTTCACCGACATCCCTGCCGGCCGTGGAAGGGTCCGGCGCTGGAATGACACCGTCCCGAGAAACGCGGACGTCTCCGATGAGGAACGCTGGATCGTGGTCCTCGAGGTCGACGTACGGCCTGGCCAGATGACCAGGGTCGAATTGCCCTGAGCGAGAGAAGCGACCCGCCCGATCCTGCCGCCGTACTTGCGGCCGGTAGGACCATTGCAGCGCCGCGGCATGATCTTCGGTATTGAGCCCGATGGGCTGAGGATCAGCGCAGACAGCGCAGGACGGCCACAATCAGGTCTGGTAACGTAGCCACCCATATCCACAGTTAGCAGGCCGTTGATAGAGCGCTTCGCTGTTCCGGCACTCACGCCCCTGTTGCTTGCCGCATCGGTCTCCCTCACCGGCTGCGCCCCGAGCGCACACGAGTTCACGGCCGTGCTGCTCGTCACCGTCGATACGCTGCGGCCTGACTACCTCAGCGCCAACGGCTATCCGCTCCCCACGACGCCCTATCTCGACGGGCTGATCGGCGAAGGCACCTACTTCGAAAACGCGGTGACCCCCATTCCGCGCACGGCCCCGGCCATGGCTTCGCTCTTCACCGGGGCCTACCCGCACACGACCGGGGTTCGCACTCAGACGAGCCTCCTCGGGCCCGACCTGCCGACCCTGGCCGGTACCCTCAAGCAGGCGGGCTGGCAAACGCAGGCCGTGTACACGAACCACATGATGGACCCGATGCGCGGTTTGATCCGTGGATTCGACGACTATCGCATGCTGGCCCCCCGGCGCCGGCCGAGCGAGGGCCTCTTCGAGCCGCCCGAGGCGTCACGCGTGAGCGAGGTCGCCCTGGTCGAGCTCAACAAGCTCGATCCGGATCGCCCCGCGTTCCTGTGGGTCCACTTCCTCGATCCGCACATCCCCTACTCGCCCCCCGCCGAGCTGGTCGAGGCCTTCGATCCGGGCTACGAGGGTCCGCACGCGAGTTTCTTCAAGGTCTGGTCGCCGGAAGAGGACGATGCAGAGCGCGGCCGCCGCATCCACCGCGGCTCGCTGCCCGAGCGGGTCAACGAGCACATCCGGCGCCTGCACGCCGCCTCGTACCGCGCGTTCGACGATGCGCTCGCTCCCGTTATCGAGCGCGCGCGCGAGCTCTTCGGCGACGGGCTCCTGATCGTCTTCGCATCGGATCACGGCGAGAGCCTGGGCGAGCACGACATCTACTGGGATCACGGCGACTACGTTTACAACGCGACGACACGTGTGCCGCTCGCCTTCATGCTGCCCGCGTCGCACCCGCTACACGGCGGAATGCGGCGCAGCGAGCGTGCATCCCTGGTCGACGTGGCGCCCACCGTGCTCGATCTCGTGGGTCTGGCGCCCGCGAGCAACTCCCAGATCGAAGGACGCTCGCTCGTGCCCGCAATGCGAGGAAACGACCCGGGTCCGCACGCCGTGTTTTCGGAGAGCGGCCACTGCTACTACCCCGAACTCGTCGGCCGCCGCGTACGCAACGACGTCGAAGGCCGCTTCCGCGCCGTCTTTCGCGGCCGCTGGAAACTCATCTGGACTCCGTTCCAGGAGGGCGAGCTCGAATGGGAGCTGTACGACGTCGAGGCCGATCCGCACGAGACGAAGAACCTCTACGATCCCGAGCATCCGGAGCTGGCCCAGCTCCAGGCCGAGCTGCAGGCCTGGATGCGAGACGCGTTCCTCGACGAGCTGCCCAATCTCGAGGGCGAGGACCTGGAGACGATGAAATCCCTCGGCTACGTGCGCTGAGAGGGACGCCTCCCGGACGGGAGGGTAGCCCCGGACTCCACCGTGGCCTGCTAGCCCGGTCTATTCATGAGCCGCGAGGCGAAACGCCTCGATTCGGGCTTTGGTGGTGCTTTGCGGGCATTGGCCCCGCAGGCGACCTTTTTTGGTCGCCGAGGACGCCAATGTTCGCAAA
>JBLHKW010000252.1:0-4582 GCA_047618565.1 Planctomycetota bacterium | reverse complement strand
GCACATCGATTGGATGCCTCAATGAATGGAACCGTCCTTCGGGTTCCTGTCGCGCTCGTTCCACTACCTTTTGAAGTTGCAGTGACATGATTCCTCCGACGTCGATGCGCCGGTCATGGGTCCTTTCGAAAGTTCACACCAACACGGGCCGCCTTTGCTCGGCCGGGTCCGGACACCGTCCCGTTCCCCGACTTCAAAGCTCGTATGCAGCCCTCCGACTCCCTCACTCCCATCGGCCTCGGCTGGCGTCGCCCCTTCCGCATTACCCTGGGGCCTACCTCGTCGCGGGCGCTCGTTCTGTGCCACCGGAAGCGGCCGGCAGCGTGTGCATCCCGCGAACACGCTGCGCGTCGGAGATCGGTCATCGGCTCTCCGCTGGCCGGTCTCTTCACGAGGAGAAGTGAGGGCCTCCCAGGTTTCTGGGCCGTCCTCTTCGTGCGTGCCATGGTCGAAGACCCCGCCGGGTGCAGTCCCCTCCTCGCCCGATCTTCGGAGAGGCTGCCATCGCCTTCAGGCAATCCAACGCCTTGGGCACCCGGAATGACTATAGCTTTCGTGGCTGCATGGCCCACGGCCCACACGCTCGCGTACCTACGCATCGGCGTACTCGTTACCGAGTGCGTCGCAAGGCTCGCTACCGGTCTGGGCGGGCTCACCCCTGACCGGGCGGGTTTCGCACCCGCTCGACGACAAACGAGGTTTCATGATTTCATCGCATCATCAATCCTCCCCGACCAGCCTGCCTGGTCGCATCTGGATCACCTATCCGCCCGCGCTGGTGTCCGTCACCTCGATGGGCGTCCCCTCTGCGACGGATGAAAGCCTGGACGTGGACGTTCGATCGCAGCTTACGGGCTGGTACGGGAGCGTCGTACGCAGCTGGAAACGACTCCACGTGGACCGCATCGCGCGCGCGCTCCCGCGTATCGGCAGCCATACAGGAACAATGGAGCGGGCCGACGAGCTCTTCGTCTGCGGCGATCACGTCGCGACGCCATCTATCCAGGGTGCGATGGAGTCGGGTCGCCGGACCGCGGAGGGCGTCCAAGCTCGCCTCGGCAAGCTGAACTCCTGAACCGCCCAGCCAGAACTTGACCGAAAACAGGCCAGGAGTGCATCCAGGAGAACCCGGCACACGAACTCTCCGGTAGATCCCGTGCATATCATCGACCTCCTGCTACTTCACACGGCCGCGACCTGGGCGCTGGTCGGTTTGACCTGGACCATCCAACGGGTCCAGTATCCGGGGTTTTCCTTCATCAGCACAGCCGACTTCGCCCCTTCCCACAAGCTCCACAGTGCGCGTATCACCTGGATTGTGGCCCCATTTATGGCCTGTGAGCTCATCAGCGGATTGGCGCTCCTCTGGTACCGACCGCCGGGCGTTTCGCAAAATGCCGTGTGGGTAGGCATGGCCCTGATCGCGGTCAACTGGGTGTGCACGGCGTTCGTTTCCATACCCTTGCACAAGCAACTGAGCGCTCGCGCGCCCATATTGCAAAGGTCTCTCGTCGCATCCAACTGGGTACGTACAGCCGCCTGGTCCGCGCGCGGGGCCTTGACACTCTTCTCCCTGATCGGAGCATTAGGAGCCACGTGAAACACCCGATTCCGATCTCACCGCGCTCCAACCAGGAGTCCGTCTGGAGCTACCCGCGCCCTCCGCGCGTCGAGCGAACGGCGCGCCGCATCCGTGCCGTGCTCGCGGGAGTCTCCTTGGCTGACTCCGGACGAGCCCTACGGGTGCTCGAGACCAGCCATCCACCCACGTACTACCTACCGCCCGAGGACGTGCGCATGGAACTTCTCGCTCCAACCCAAGGCTCGTCGGCCTGCGAGTGGAAGGGGCGGGCCGTCTACTACGATGCGCTGGTTGAAGGTCGACGGATTCCGCGCGTGGCTTGGTCCTATCCTGAGCCGTATCCAACCTTCGAGGTGATCCGCGACCATCTCGCCTTTTACCTTCCAGCGCTCGACGCCGCCTATGTCGACGACGAGCGCGCCCATCCCCAACCCGGAGGCTTCTACGGTGGTTGGATCACGTCCGACCTGGCTGGGCCCTTCAAGGGCGAGCCCGGAAGCTCTAGCTGGTAAGTCCCTGGACTCTCTCATGAAGCACTTCGATTTCCATCGTCGCCTGGAGCTGGAAGCAGGCTCCGAAGCTGTCTTTCGCTGGCATTGCCGCAGCGGAGCCTTCGAGCGGCTGGTTCCGCCTTGGGAACAAGTCCGCCTGGAGGGTCCCGCCGCGCCGGTCGAGGTCGGTGCTCAACAAACCGTGGTCTTCCCCCTCGGTCCTGTGCGCCAACGCTGGCGTTCGGAGATCACGGCGGTCACGCCCGGTCGCGGGTTCCAGGACATTCAGCTCTCGGGCCCCTTCGCAGCGTGGGAGCACACGCACTCCATGCGCCCCGCGGATGGAGGCGGTTCGGTGCTCGAGGACCGCGTCCGCTATGCCCTGCCGCTCGGGTACCTCGGAGCCGCCGTGGCAGGCGGCTTCGTTCGAAAGAAGCTCGAACGGATGTTCGCGTATCGCCACCGCATCACCGTGCAGGACCTGGCCAGACATGCCTCGGTCGACGCGCCGCCCCTGGACGTGCTCGTGACCGGCTCCTCCGGGCTCGTGGGCAGATCGCTCGCCTCCTTTCTGACGACGGGCGGACACCGCGTGCGCCGCCTGGTGCGCCGCGCTCCGAAGAACGGCGACGAGTTCCTCTGGAACCCCGAGGCTGGAGAGCTGGACAGCGCCGCACTGGACGGCGTCGACGCCGTCGTACACCTCGCGGGCGAGAACATCGCCGCCGGGCGCTGGTCGGATGCTCAGAAGGCGCGCATCCTGGAGAGCCGAGTCGCAGGCACACGACAACTCGTCGATGCGATACAGGCGATGCCGCAGAAGCCGCGCGTGTTCGTCAGCGCATCTGCCGTGGGGATCTACGGCAGCCGTGCCGATGAGTCTCTCGACGAGGAGAGCGAGACGGGTGAGGATTTCCTGGCCGACGTATGCAAACAATGGGAAGCCGAGGCTCAAAAACTCACCGATGTGCGCTGCGTACAGCTGCGCTTCGGCGTCGTGCTTAGCCCCGCAGGGGGCGCACTCGCCAAGATGCTGCTCCCGTTCCAGCTAGGAGCTGGTGGGCGCATCGGTAGTGGCCGCCAGTGGATGAGCTGGGTCGCCCTCGACGACGCTGTCGGAGCGATACATCACGCCCTCTTCGCCGATCAGCTTCAGGGACCGGTCAATGCCGTCGCACCGCAGGCTGTGACGAACGCCGAGTACACGCGCATCCTGGGCCGCGTCTTGAGACGCCCCACGATCGTTCCAATGCCGGCCTTTGCGGCCCGGCTGGCCTTCGGCGAGCTTGCCGATGCCCTGTTACTCGCCAGTCAGCGCGCTGTTTCGCAGCGCCTGCAGGAATCCGGCTACAGGTTCGCACAGCCCGATCTAGAAGGATGCCTGCGCCATCAACTCGGGCACTAGAGAGCCCCCCCAAAGTCCATTTTCCAATGCAACATATCCTTCCGCCCATCGACTTCTCAAGTGACTCCCTGGGCCCGTTCCTGAGCCCCGAAACCCTCGAGTTCCACCACGGCAAGCACCATCGCGGCTACGTCGACAAGTTGAATTCGCTGTTGGAGTCCACCCGCTTCGAAGACCTGTCCCTTACTGAGGTGGTGAAACAGGCGGATGGCGCGCTCTTCAACAACGCCGCCCAGCACTTCAACCACTCCTTCTACTGGCGCTGCATCACTCCGAACGGAAGGCGCGAACCGCGCGGCGAAATACTCCAGGCGATCGAGCGGGACTTTGGATCCCTACGAGAACTGAGGGAAGCCTTCAGCGCCGCGGCCACGTCCCACTTCGGGAGTGGCTGGTGCTGGATGGTCAAGGACTCGAAGAACCAGCTCCACATTCGAACGAGTGCTAACGCAGACTGCCCGCTGGTCGATGGGGAGGTGCCCTTGCTGACGTGCGACGTCTGGGAGCACGCTTACTACATCGACTACCGCAACGATCGAGCCCAGTACGTCGCTTCGTTCTGGGACGCGATAAACTGGAATTTCACGGGACTGGCCTTCACCCGGCCAGCGGAGATCGAGAGCGTGATCCTGGGTTGCCTGCCCATGCCCTGATGCGCTCCGATCTGGCCGGCCGGCTGGCCGCGTAGCGGGAGCGCTTCGGCGTGCACGCTCGCTCCTGCTGCCGAGAAAGAGAACGAGAGCTGCCAGCCGAGCCGCGACAACCTCCGGGCGAATACGAAGGCGTCGATCGAGAGCAGTGCGAGCACCGGCTGCGGGCGTTGCATGAGTAACGCACCTTCGCTCGGTCTCGCGCCCATGAGGCGATCAACCATCTGTCGGGAGATAGACCCACAGCTCAGGTCGGCCGACGTTGCAGTGCGCGGCGCGCGGCAGCAAGGACACTCCCGCGTAGGATAGGTAGAGCGCGATACGGGCCAGATGCCAGGCACCTTGCTTCTGCGGAACGGGTTCCGTGAGCGCCCGCATGCGGTTTGCAACCGATGGTACCGGGTGAAAGATCGTCTCGAGACCTGGTGAGCGCTCGGGCTCGTCATCCTGCAGT
>JBLHKW010000251.1:0-4618 GCA_047618565.1 Planctomycetota bacterium | reverse complement strand
GTCTTGAAGAAGAGCGTGTCCGTGTCGAAGCGGAAGCGCTTCTCATCCGCGCGCTTGGCGCCTGTGTTGATGCACAGCAGCACGTCCTGAGCGGCGCAGTCTTCCTTGCGCAGGTAGTGGATGTCGTTGGTGGCGACCAGCGGGATCCCGGTGCGCTGGTGCAGGCGTACGAGCGACTCGTTGGCCTTGGTCTGGATCTCGATGCCGTTGCGCTGCAGTTCGAGCCAGAAGTGTTCAGGTCCGAACACGTCCTTCAGGCGCACGGCCAGGTCCTCCGCCTCGGCCTCGCGGTCCTTCAGGAAGAGCTGATTGATCTCGCCCGCAAGGCAGCCCGAGAGGGCGGTGATGCCCTCGCCGTGTTGCTCCAGCAGGGCCAGGTCGATGCGCGGGCGGAAGCTGTAGCCATCGACGAAGGCGGCCGACGCCAGCTGGATCAGGTTCTTGTAGCCCGCCTGGTTGCGCGCCAGCAGGGTCAGGTGGCTGTAGCCATTGCCCTTCTTCTTGCTGTGCGGCTCGTGCATCGACTGCTTGGCGATGTACACCTCGCACCCGATGATCGGTTTGACGTCCGCGGACCGGCACTTCTGGTAGAGCTCGATCGCCCCGAACATGTTGCCGTGGTCGGTCAGCGCCAGCGCCTGCTGGCCATCCGTGGTGCAGGCACGCACCATGTCGGTGATGCGGTTGGCCCCGTCCAGGAGGCTGTACTCCGAATGGACGTGGAGGTGGACGAAATCCGGGTTTCCCATGGGCGGCGATCGCGCGCGTTCAGCCGCGGAGCAGGAGGGACAGCAGACCCTTCTGCGTGTGCAGTCGGTTCTCGGCCTGGCGGTAGATCAGGCTGCGCGGTCCGTCGAGCACCTCGTCGGTGACCTCGAGGTTGCGGCGCACGGGCATCGGATGCATGAGCAGCGCATCGTCGCCCAGGCCGATCAACTTCGAGTCGATGGTCCAGCTCGTCGAGCGCGCCACGCGACTGGCCTCGAGCGTCGGGTTTCCGTAGACCTCCAGGGAGTTCCACGAGCGCGCGTAGACCACGTGGGTGCCCTCGACGGCTTCGGCTGCGCTGACGCCGGTGACGAGTTCGGTGTTCTTGGCGAGCGCGATCTCGCGCGCTTCCTTCATGACGCCCTCGTCGAGTTCGTAGCCGGGCGGGTGCGCCATGGTGACGCGCATCCCGCTGCGCAGCGCCGCGTGCAGGGTCGAGTGGACCACCGCGGGCCCTGCCGGGGTGGGCGAGGGGGTCCAGCAAATGGCCAGGCGCTTGCCTTGGAGATCGCCCAGGGTCTCGCGCAGGGTCATGAGATCCGCCAGGGCCTGCAGCGGGTGCCACAGGACGCTCTCCATATTAATGACGGGCACCTTGGAGCAGGCGGCCCAGGCGCTGATGCCTTCGTCGCGGCGGTCCACGTCCCAGGATTTCCCGGCCGGGGCCGGGCGGATCGCGAGGGCGTTGACGTAGCTCGAGAGGACCGTCGCAGCGTCCTTGATGTGCTCGGGCGAGGACCCGTCCATGACCGTCCCGGTGCGCGCCTCAAGCTCCCAGAAGTCAGAGGATGCGGTCAGGTTGACCGTATGCCCGCCGAGTTGACTGAGGGCTACCTCGAGCGAGGTGCGCGTTCGCAGGGAGCCACGGAAGAACAGCAGGCCGACGCTGCGGCCTGCGAGTTCCGCGCGCGAGACGCCGCGCTTGATGCGCATGGCCAGGTCGAGGACATCCTCGATCTGGCGATCATCGAAGTCGCGGAGTCGAATGAAATGGGGGATCGTTCTCATCTCGAGCGGGGCGGGTCGGTGTTTAATAAGGGGGCGACTGCGGCGATCGCTGCTCGGGCGCCGGGCGGCGATCCCAGCCGAGGATCTGCCCGCGAACCAGGCGGTCGGGAGGCCCTCGGGCGCCCCCCCAGGTTACAGCTGGGCCCGGCCGAAACCAAAGCCTACGACTGCATCACCGACACCGCTTGACAGGCGTGCCTGGCACGGATACAACCTCCGGCCGCGCACCCGTGGCTCAATTGGATAGAGCACCTGACTACGGATCAGGAGGTTAGAGGTTCGAATCCTCTCGGGTGTACCAATCCCCCTGCCCGGGGGATTGCCTGGCGCTCGGCCTGGGGCCATGGATCACCGTTCTTTTCTAATAGTGTCCCGAGATTCCGACCCCGCAGGCGGCCTTCCGGCACCGGCCGGCTTGCCCGACCCGGGCGCCGACCAGGGTTTCATGGACCTGGCGCTCGAGCAGGCGCGCGTCGCCTTCGACCTCGATGAGGTCCCGATCGGCGCCGTTCTCGTACGCGGTGAGGAGGTGCTGGCCAGCGCCCATAATCTGGTGCGCCACCACAAGGAGCCCACCGCCCACGCCGAGATGCTGGCCATTCGAGCCGCGGCTCGCGCGACCGGAGAGATGCGCCTTCTGGGCTGCACGGTCTACACGACGGTCGAGCCCTGCTTCATGTGCGCCGGAGCGCTGATGCACGCGCGCGTCGAGCGCGTGGTGTGGGCCGTCCGGGATCCCAAGTTCGGGGGATGCAAGTCGCTCGGCGAGGTGCTGACGCACCCCGATGCGAACCACAAGATTCAGATAACCGAAGGGGTGGGGGCGGAAGCGTCCCGTGAGCTCCTTCGCTCGTTCTTTAAAACCAAGCGTTCAGCAGCCCGGTGACCCCGCCGTGCGGCACGCCGCTTCCCCGAAACGGGATGCCGGCGAGCAGCGCTTGAAAATTGATTCAAGGAGAGGTGCCGGAGCGGCTGAACGGACTGGTTTCGAAAACCAGCGCATGCTTTTGTGTGCCGGGGGTTCAAATCCCTCCCTCTCCGCCACCCCTGTCCGGGACACTGGCCGAGAGGCTACCCGGCAAACCATGGAGAGGTGTCCGAGTGGCTTAAGGAGCACGCTTGGAAAGCGTGTGTGTCGGCAACGGCACCGCGGGTTCAAATCCCGCCCTCTCCGCCATCCCTCGCCGTCGGTCCATCGATGGCGGGGCGCCGGGACGATGACAACCAGATCAGTACTCGAGTCCGACGGCGGGTCCGGTCCCACGTGGTGGATCGGGTTCGAACCGGGTCAGACCGGGAACGGAGCAGCTCTAAGGGCTTGTATTCAAGCGCGAGGTGCCCGGGCCCACCGGCGGACTCGAGTACGTCGGGACGGGCCCTGGGGCGGCCCCGATACGCTGCGGCATTCGACCGGGCATCCGGCGGGCGACAGACGTTAGACTGCTCTCGATGTCCTACCTCGTCCTGGCCCGCAAGTATCGTCCGAAGACCTTCACCGAGGTGATCGGGCAAGACATTGTCACGCGCGTACTCTGCGGCGCCATCGCCGAGGAGCGAATCGGTCACGCCTACCTGTTTTCGGGACCGCGCGGCACGGGCAAGACGACCTCCGCGCGGCTGTTTGCGAAGGCGCTCAACTGCGAAAACGGGCCCACGCCGGACCCCTGCGGAACGTGCGAGCGTTGCGTGGCATCGGATTCGGGCACCGAGGTCGATGTGGTCGAGATCGACGCGGCCTCCAACACGGGCGTCGATCACATACGCGACCTGCGCGACCAGGCGGCCTACCTGCCCCTGCGCGCGCGCTTCAAGGTCTACATCGTGGACGAGGTCCACATGCTGTCCAAGGCGGCCTTCAACGCGCTGTTGAAGACCCTCGAGGAGCCGCCGCCGCACGTGAAGTTCCTGCTGGCGACGACCGAGCTTCCCAAGTTGCCCGACACGATCGTGTCGCGCTGCCAGGTGATGCGGCTGACGCCCATCGGTGAGGCCGATATCGTGCGGCGCCTGGACCAGGTGTTCGAGGCCGAATCGGTGAAGGCTGGAGAGGGTGTGACGCCCGAGCTGGCGCGCCGCGCCCGAGGCGGCATGCGCGACGCACTGTCGATGGCCGACCAGCTACTGGCCCTCGTTGGAGCCGAGCCGCAGCTGGCCGACCTCGAACGCTTGTCGGCAGACGGTTCGATCGATGTGCTGGAGGCCATCGTCGACCACATCATCGCGGGAGATCGCGCAGCGCTCGTCCAGTCCCTGCCGCGCGTCGAGGGTGGCGAAGGGGAGTTGCTGAGCGGTCTGCTCGACTATCTACGCGGCTGCCTGTTATTGGCTCTCTGCGGCGCCGAGGCACCGATGCTGTCCGGCTTTCAGCAGGGCAAGCAGGCCAAGGAACGCATGCGCGAGCGCGGCAAGCGCCTGGGTGCAAAGCGGCTCGAGGTTTGCCTGCAGGAGCTGTTGCACGCGCGCGAGAGGATGCGCCTGTTGCCTGCACACGGCCGGCTGATCGTCGAGGTGACCCTGCTGGATCTCTGTCGCGTCGAGCTGACGATGGGGCTGGCCGAGATCGAGGCGCGTCTGTACGGCCTCGAGGAGCGCCTTGCGAGCGGGGCGCCCGCAGCGCGACCTGCAGCGGTCCCGGACCCTGCGGGAGCCCGGCGTTCCGCTGACCCGGCACCCGTCGCCAGGGCTGCGCCCGCTCAGGCGCCAGCCCAGGCTCCAGCTCAGGCTCCAGCCCAGGCTCCAGCTCAGGCTCAGGCTCAGGCTCAGGCTCAGGCTCAGGCTCCAGCGGCTTCGAAACCAGCGCCCGCGGTCACGCGCCGCGCGGCACCCGAGTCCTCGGGGCAAC
>JBLHKW010000250.1:0-4634 GCA_047618565.1 Planctomycetota bacterium | reverse complement strand
CGGGCGACCGTCGTTCCAGACCGCAACCAGGGTGTTGGTCGTGCCCAGGTCGATCCCGAGCGCGCGGCGCTCGATGGGGCGGTTGTTCAGTACGTTGAGTTCGACGAATCCCATCTTCTCGCTGTCTCTTTCTGTGGCGTCAGTGCGCCGCGGCGCCGAGGCGCATCGTACGGATCTGGGCCAGGCTGCGATCCAGATAGCGGATCGCGTTCAGCTGGCGGCGTGTTCGGGCCAGGGACTCGGCGCCCTCGGCGGGCAGCGGGTCGAGGCCGGCTGCGACCGCAGCCAGGGTGGTCTCGCGCTCTGCGCAGAGGTCGGTGTCGAGCGTGTCGAGCGCTTTCCACGCGCGCGAGTCCGGTCCGTCCGCCCGTGCTTCTTCCAGCAACTCGTTCCACTCGAGGACTTCCATCAGGAAGGCCTGCGGCATCTGGCGCTCGTCCGATTCCGAAGGCCCCTTGAGCTGCTTGACGATCCAGTCGGCGCGCCGGAAATCGTCGGACAGGATCTCAAACGCGTCGTTTAGCTGGGCGCTGTTGCGCTCGGCCGTGGCCTGCACCTGCGCGTCGGCGGTCCCGAAGAAGTCCGGGTGGACGTGCCGCGAGAATTGCAGAAGGCGCTTCTTCAGCGCCTTGGTGTCGAGGGTGTACGAGACCGGGAGCCCGAGGGTCTCGAATGGACCGGGGGCCGGCTCGGTCGAGAACAGGTTCCCGCAGGATGTACATACCAACGGCGTTTCCAGTGCCTGGCCGCAGCTCAGGCACGGACCGCAACTCGCGGGCGCGGACATGGCTTACGCTTCAGACGCTGAAGGATTCCCCACAACCGCAGCTCTTGGATGCGTTGGGGTTGGTGAACTTGAAGCCGCGTCCCATCAGGTTGTCCTCGAAGTCGACCACGGTGCCGTTCAGGTAGAGGAAACTCTTCGGGTCGCAGACGACCCGCATGTCCTCGACCTGGTTGATCTGGTCGGTCTCGGAGACGTGATCATCGAAGCCCAGCGTGTAGCTGAAGCCCGAACAACCGCCGCCCTTGACGCCGACTCTCAGGGCCGTGCCATCGGGCATCTTCTGTTCACTGATGATACGGCGCAGCTCGATGGTCGCGCGATCGGTAATGTCGACAGCCATGGTTCTTACTCGCTTGCTTGCTTGCTCTTGAAGTCTTTGATCGCCGCCTTGATCGCGTCTTCCGCGAGCACGCTGCAGTGGATCTTGACCGGCGGGAGAGAGAGTTCCTCGACGATGTCCGTGTTCTGGATCTTCATGGCCTCGTCGACCGTCTTGCCCTTGATCCATTCGGTAGCGAGGGAAGAGCTGGCGATCGCCGAGCCGCATCCGAACGTCTTGAACTTTGCGTCCACGATGCGGTCGCCCTCGACCTCGATCTGGAGCTTCATGACGTCGCCACACTCGGGTGCGCCGACGACGCCGGTGCCCACGGTCTGGGAACCCTTGTCGAGGGAGCCCACGTTTCGCGGTTGGTTGTAGTGGTCCAGGACCTTGTCGCTGTAAGCCATCGTTCGATTGGTTGGTTGTGGATGCTCTGGGTGAAATTTGGGCTGGCCGCTAGTGCTCTGCCTGCCATTGAATCTTGCTGAGATCGATCCCTTCCAGGACCATCTCGTAAAGGGGCGATAGCTCGCGCAGTCGCGTCACGGCTTCGATCACCTGATCCGCCGCGAAGTCGACCTCTTCCTGGGTGGTGAATCGTCCGAAGCCGAATCGGATAGAGCTGTGGGCCAGCTCATCCCCGACTTCCATGGACTGCAGCACGTGGCTCGGCTCCAGGCTGGCCGACGTGCAGGCCGAACCCGACGAGACGGCCAGGTCCTTGATGCCCATGATCAACGACTCGCCCTCGACGTAGCTGAAGGACAGGTTCGAGCAGTGCGGCAGCCTGTGCTCGGGGTCGCCGTTGATGTGCGTGTGGTCGAGGGCAGCGAAGACGCGCTTCTCGAAGTGGTCGCGCAGCTTCACGGAGTGCTCCTTGTCCTTCTGCAGGTCCTGTTCGCAGACCTCGCACGCTGCGCCTAAACCGACGATGCCGGGGACATTGAGCGTGCCCGAGCGCATCCCGCGTTCGTGCCCGCCGCCGTCCATCTGGGCCACGAGGCGTACGCGCGGATTGCGGCGCCGGACGTAAAGGGCGCCGACGCCCTTGGGGCCGTAGATCTTGTGCGCGGAGAGGCACAGCAGGTCGACGTTGTCAGCCACCACGTCGACGGGCAGCTTGCCTACCGCCTGGGTGGCATCCGTGAAGAGCAGGATGCCCTTCTCGTGACACAGGGCGCCGATCTCGCGGATCGGGTTGATCGTGCCAACCTCGTTGTTGGCCCACATCACCGCGACCAGGATCGTGTCGTCGCGCATCGCGGCGGCGATGGAATCGACGCTGATGCGACCGTTCTTGTCGGGCTTCACATAGGTCACCTCGAAACCCTGCTTCTCAAGGTGCTGTCCCGTGTCGAGCACGGCCTTGTGCTCGGGCTGGGTGGTGATGATGTGCTTGCCCTTCGAGCCGTACATCTCGGCCACGCCCTTCATGGCGAGGTTGATGGCCTCGGTCGAGCCGGAGGTCCAGACGATCTCCTTGGCCGACGCTCCGATGAGGGATGCGACCTGCTCGCGCGCCCGGTCGATCGCCTTCTCGGCTGTCCAGCCGTAGGCGTGGCTGCGGCTGGCCGCGTTGCCGAACGTCTCGTTGAAGTACGGCAGCATCGTCTCCAGGACGCGCGGGTCAACGGGCGTCGTGGCTTGATAGTCGAGGTAGATCGGTGTCTTCACGGATTCTTCAGTCGGTGGGTGCGGCCAGCAGTTCGGATGTCGTGAACGGGGAGTCGACCAGCGCGCGCAGCGTGGTCGAGTTGAGCAGCGCCCAGATGCCTTCGCGGATGCGGTGCAGCGGGGACTTGATCGGACAGATGGGCGTCACCTCGCAGGCCGAACTGGGCAGCGCACTCGTCAGCTTGGATGCTTCGCAACTGGTGAGCGTCGGGGCCCCTTCGAGGGCGGCGATGACTTCGCCGAGGGTGACCGTTTGCGGAGGGCGCGCCAGCGTGTAGCCGCCGGTCGCGCCACGCTGCGACGTCACGATACCCGCTTGCTGCAGGTCCTTGAACGCGCCGGCGAGCAGTCGCGGGGGCAGGC
This sequence comes from Planctomycetota bacterium, assembly GCA_047618565.1. GTDB lineage: Bacteria > Planctomycetota > UBA1135 > UBA1135 > JBLHKW01. The sequence continues at coordinate 1,488 of JBLHKW010000250.1, read as the reverse complement.
CGTAATGATCACCGACCTCGCGCGCACTCACGACCTGTCCCTCCCGACCCGCCAGGTGGATCAGGGCGATCAGGCCGTACTCGGTGCGTTTGGTGAACTGGAGCATCTGGGCTTCTTTGATAGCTCAATGAGCACTGAATTAGTGCCCTTTGAACTGCTAAAAAGACCCGCGTGGATGGGCTCAGGGCCTTAGAGCAGGGTCCTGGAGTCTCAGGAGCCTGTTCGCGGGCGGTGGGCGACCTCGCGGGTACGCCCTATTATAGGCCGCCACCGGGGGGTGGGCCAGTTCAATGGCTGAAATCTTCCGTGCACGGTAGGTTTTGGTGAGAGCGTGCTGCCTGGTCAAGCTATGGGCCGCTCCTGGCCGATAAGGGGGGCATGCCCGAGAGCGATGTAGTCTGCTTCCACTGTTCGCAGCCGATCGGCGACCCGCCCCAGCTGAACGAGATGGCCGATGGCGAGCCCTGCCCGGCCTGCCGCGACCGCCTGCTCGACGAGCTGCCGCCGATCTTCCACGCGCCGCTCGAGGCTGGCGGTGCGATTCCGGTGCAGGAAACCGGGACCGGGGAGCCGGAGCAAGCCTCCGGGCTGCGTCTGGTCGAAGACGATCCGGATGACGAGTATCCCGCCTGACGGGATTCGCAGGGATCAGGTCTCCGCTGACAGGAGTGTTCGCAGCTCGTCCGGAAGCGGTCGCGGCGGACGCCCGTCGCTTGCCAGGTCGATGCACGCGAGCTCGGTCTCCGCTGAAGCCAGATGCACGTCGTCTGTTGCGCGGTGGACCTCGTAGCCGAATAGGACAGACGCGCCGCGAACGCGTGCGATGCGCGTCGTGACGATGAGCTCTTCCTCATAGAGAGCCGAGGCCCGGTGGTGAATTCGCAGCTTACGCACCGCGAGCCCGACCCCGCTGCGCTCGAGCGCAGCGTAGGAGCAACCGAGACTGGCCATGTAGACCGTGCGCGCCTCCTCGAGGTAGAGGATGTAGTTCGCGTGATGGACGACGCCCATCTGGTCGGTTTCAGCGTAGCGGACGCGGAGGCGGTGGGGGTAGGTCACGCGGGGATGGTAGCGGAGAGGGGGGGCGTTGATGTGGGGATTTGGATATGGGGGTGGGTACGGGTGTGGTTCCCTCTGCTTCGGGCTCTGGAGCAAAACGGGGGGACGCCCCACCTTGCCCCGCCACCGCCAGCGACGGGGCCCCAAGGGGCGTATCCCGACGCTGGCGGTGACGGGGCAAGGCGGGGCTAGGAGGAGTCCCGGGGTGAGAGGAGGCCATCATTGGGCCTCGATGGCGCGATGGCGCGATGGCGCGATGGCGCGATGGCGCGATGGCGCGATGGCGCGATGGCGCGATGGCGCGATGGCGCGATGGCGCGATGGCGCGATGGCGCGATGGCGCGATGGCGCGGCGCTCCGGCGGCGGGTGAGGCGCGGCGCGGGGATCAGGCGGGCCAGGCGGCGGTGACGGAGATCAGGCCGTGGCGG
>JBLHKW010000249.1:0-4654 GCA_047618565.1 Planctomycetota bacterium | reverse complement strand
TCGCCGCGATCTCCGAGCGTTCCCCATCCGAAGCCAGCTCGATCGCCCGCTCCGCAAGCACCACTCCCAGTGCCTCTTTCCCGAACGCCGTACGCCCACCAGCCACCAGTGCCCGCGCACGCGCGCCAAGGCCTGCTGCATCCCCCGGCGCCACACTCCAGTCCACCTCAGGAAGCTTCGCCGCCTTCCCATCCCGGCGCTGTGCAAGTGCACGTCGCATGAACACAAGCTCGCCCCCAATTCGGTCGAGTTCGGCGAAGTCCGGGTGACTCTCCCGCTCACCTCGCCGTTCTTCCTCACTTTGCGGCAATGCCAGAGAGCGCAACTCGTCCCTCTTCGCCACCAGGCTCTCGGTTTCCCCGGCAAGTGCACGCGCATCCGACAGCCACGTCTCCAGCCCCTCGATCTTCTCCGGGTGCGGCGGCCAGAGATCCTCCGCTTCCGACATCAGATCCTCGTAGTCCTGAGCCAGCGAAAGCCGCAGCACGTCCGCTGCCTTACGCTCTGATTCGGCCGCGTTCCTCTGCGCTTCGACGGCGTTGGCTTCGGCCTCAGCCGCGTTGGTTTGCGCTTCGGCAGCGTTCTCATCGGCGAGCTCCGCGTTGTCCTCCGCGAGCCGAGCGTTTTCCTGCGCTTCCTCCGTCTTGCCCTCCAGGGCACTGTTGGCCGTCGACAGCCGCAGCCCAAGGCCGGAAATTACGACGAAGGCCAGTGCTGTGACGACCGCCGCCACACTCTTCGTAGGGTTCCTCTTCGTCCACTTCACCACCCGCTCGATCCGCGTCGGCGGCTGCGCGTGAATCGGCTCGTTCGCCAGGTGTCGCTCGATATCCGCCGCCAGATCCGCCATCGCCCCGTAGCGCTTCTCCGGGTCCTTCTCCAGCGCCTTCCCGCAGATCACAGCCAGGTCGCGCGGGATACGTGAACGGATTACACGCATGTCCGGCGCGTCGTGCCACATGATCTGCTGCGCCACCTGGTGCGTCGTGTCCCCGTGGAACGGCCTGCGCAGGGTGAGCATCTCGTACATCACCACGCCCAGGCTGAAGATATCGGTCCGGTGGTCGATACCGGCTCGCTTCGCTGCGACCTGCTCCGGGCTCATGTAGAAGTACGTGCCCGCGAAGTCCCCGGTCTGCGATAGCGCGGACTCGTCCGTCAGGCGCGCGAGCCCGAAGTCCGTCACCTTGGGCTTCTCGTCCGGGGCGATCAGCACGTTCTGCGGTTTCAAGTCACGGTGGATCACGCCCGCCTCGTGCGCGGCCTGCATGGCCTGCGCCAGTCGCGCGACGAAGCGCGCCACCTGTAAGTCGTACTCCGCCGGTACCTGGTCCTCGCGCGCAATGTCGTCCAGGAAATCGCGCAGGGTCCAGCAGCCGTCCACCAGCTCCATCGCGATCCACGCGATGCCGCCGTCCTCGCCAAAGCCGTGCACCGATACGATGCCCGGGTGCTCCAGCCGTCCACCGGCACGTGCTTCACGGGCGAAGAAGTCGAGCTGCTTGCCCGTCACCCGTTCCGGGCGCACGAACTTGACGGCGACACGGCGTCCGAGTGACGCCTGTTGCGCCTCCCAGACCTGGCCCATCCCGCCCTGGCCAATCATCGACACCAGCCGGAAGTCTCCGATCACCTTGCCCGCTTCCAATCCCGGTGCCGGCTGCGGGGGCTCCGCCTCTGCGCTACGGAAGAACGACATGGCCTCTGCCTTGCCAGCGCCTGTCCGTTTCCAGTTCGCATGCAGACGGCCCAGCTCGGGCTCCAGGTCCGCGTGCGCACGCACCCAGGTATCGAAGTCCAGGTCCTCGCCCGCGGCCAGGCCTTTCAGGAACTCTGCGAAGAGACTCTCAGCGGTGGGGGTCACGAGCAGTGCGAACGCCGGGTCGGTATCGCCGCCCTGGCGCTTGGGGGTGGTTTGGTGGTGCGGCGGGAAGCGAGTGCCGATGTCGACCGATACTATACACGGTCTCGTGCCCAGGTACCGTCTGTGGGCATCCGTGCCCCGGCGATCGGCGCTCACGCGGCCGCGTATCCCCGGTACAGAGCCACGACAATCCTCAACGGATTCCCGTACTTGGCCCGCGTAGTACGCCGCGGCCAGGTCGAGATGCATGCCTGGTGCGTCATGATGACGCATTATCACCTCCACCTGTGCAGCCCGCGATGATGTGCAACATGTACGCGACGTTCTCGTGCTCGAGTCCCGGTGCGGGGGGCACGGCGCGCGTTTGCGCGTGACGTGGTGCCGGTCGACTCTCTCCATGGGCGGGCCTCGAACCGTGCATCGCGTCAGGGATCCGGGTTTGAGGCAGCACGCCGCGCGCTTGGTAGTTACCGTCACCGCGTGACCAACGCAGCAGCATTCAAGGCGATGGCGGCAGCCATCGATTGCGAACTCTCCCTCGAGGCGGCCGAGCAGCTACTGGCCTACCTGGACGCGATGCTGGACGAGAACCAGCGCATCAACCTGACCGCAGTCCGGGAACGCGAGGCGGCGGTGATGTTTCATGCCCTCGATTCGGTCGCGATGGGTAGCGCGGCGTTCGGCTTGGAGGTGACCGCGTGCCTGGATCTGGGCACCGGGAACGGCTTCCCGGGTGTGGCGGCGCTGTGCCTGTATCCGGAGGCGGAGGTGGTCCTGATGGATCGCACGCTGAAGAAGCTGAAGGCCATCGAGCGCGCCCTGGATGTCGCTGGTCTGACGTCGGAACGGGTGCGCACGGTGCAGATGAACGCGATCGAGGCGCCGAAGCACGGGCACAAGCGCAAGTACGACCTGGTCGCCGCGCGTGCGGTGGGGGATGCCTTTGAGGTCGGCTTGCTGGCGCGGCCCCTGCTGACCCAGGCGGGTAGTTTCCTGTGCTGGATGAGCCCGGAGCAACGTGCGAAGAGCAAGAAGCCCGAGGCTTACCGGGAGCCGGAGTTCATCGAGTACACGCTTCCTGAACCGGCGGCTCGCGAGCGTGTGCTGGCGCATTACCGGCGGCCGTAGTCACCGAGTGCGGATGTACAGGTGTCGGACACCGTACGCCTGGGCGCTGGATGGACGTGCTCCATCCAGGCTCAAGCTTGGCGAAGGTCGGGTCGGATCGGGTAGGCTCGTAGCCTCTTCACGTACCACTTCCTCGCCCTCTGCGGCCTGACCCTTGAGCGTTTCATGAAGCACCGTATGCAGGCACTGGATTGGATGCGTGGGATCGTGATGGTGATCATGGTCACCGACCATGCTTCCGAGGCCTTCAACGCGGCGCGGCCGGTTACCGATTCGGTGCTGTTGCCGGGTTGGGATCAACCGCTCGACGCGCTGCAGTTTCCGTTTCGCTGGCTCAGCCACATTTGCGCGCCTGTTTTTCTGTTTCTGGCCGGGACAAGTATGGCGCTGAGTATCGGGCGCAAGCTGGCGCGCGGCACTTCCGGATGGAGCATCGACAAGGACCTCCTGATTCGGGGCTTGCTGATCCTTGGTGTGGATCTGTTCCTGATCAACCTGGTCTGGCATCCCGGGGCGCTGTTGTTGCAGGTCATGTATGCCATCGGCTTGAGCATGATTTGCATGATCGGGTTGCGCCGATTGCCCGACGGCCTGCTGATTGCTTTCGCGTTTGGGGCATTGATCGTCGGTGAGTGGACGCGCTCGGGTCTCATGCCTGTGCCAGCGGGGTGGCTCCCGGGGGGTAATGCGGCACTGTTGAACGCGGGCATGCTGCCGGTTTCCGTGTTCCACTTGAACGGCATCCTGGTCGCGTATCCGGTGCTGCCATGGTGCGCGATGATGGCCATGGGGTGGGTGCTGGGGCGCTACCTGCTGCGTCGCGCCGAGGCCGACGGGGGAAGCGTCGATGGAGCGGCGGTTGTCAAACCGCTGGCGCTGGTCGGGGTGGTTCTTCTGCTCGGCTTTGTGTTGCTGCGTGGGCTGAACGGCTTTGGGAATCTTGGGCTCTTACGCACGGATGGCTCGCTGCTGCAGTGGTTGCACGTCAGCAAGTATCCGCCGAGCTTGAGCTACGCGGCGCTCGAGCTGGGGATCATGTTTGTGATCCTCGCGGGGCTTTTTCGAATGGACGCGGCGCGGGGGCGGATTTCGGGGCCCAATCATCCCGTTCTGGTATTTGGGCAGACGGCGTTCTTTTTCTACCTGGCGCACATCTTCTTGCTCGAGCTGGGTGCGCGGGCCTCGGGGATTCACATGCAGGGTGGTTTGGGGCATGCGCTGTTGGGATTTGGCATTGTGATCGTGGTGCTTTATCCGCTGTGTCTTGGCTACAGGCGGGTTAAGGCTCGGCATCCGGGGAGTTTTTTGCGGTACTTCTGAGACGTATTCCCAGTACAGAGCCACGACAATCCTCAACGGATTCGCGTAACCGACCACGGCCACGGGCGGTCTCCTATCCGAGGTGACTGCCCTTGGCTCGCAATCCACGTTTTGATCACGCCGGTTCCTGGCACCATGTCATGAATCGCGGTATCGCCCGTCGCAGCATGTTCGAGTCGCGCGATGACATCCGCTACTTCATGGCCTGTCTGGCCCGCGGGGTACGGCGCGGCCAGATCGAGATCCATGCCTGGTGCGTCATGACGACGCACTATCACCTCCTCGTCTACAGCCCGCGGGGAGAGCTCTCTGTGGCCATGGGCCGCGCTCAGAATGACTACG
>JBLHKW010000248.1:0-4744 GCA_047618565.1 Planctomycetota bacterium | reverse complement strand
CGCGACGACCGGCCGGCTTCGCCGTCGATTCGGCTCGCGCTTCATGAATTATCCGGGCTAGAGGAACGAACGACCGGGACCGTGCGCGGGTAACCCGAAGGCCTGCTCGACGGTCGCGCCCAGGTCCGCGAAGCTCGTGCGCGTGCCCAGGTTGACACCGGCAGGTAAATCGGAGCCGTAGGCGATCACGGGCACGTATTCGCGCGTGTGGTCGGTGCCCGGCTGGTGGGTCGGGTCATTGCCGTGATCCGCGGTCAGGAAGACCAGATCGTTCGGACGCAGGGTGGCTTCGAAGGTCACCAGGTCGACGTCGAATTCCTCGAGCGCGCGCCGGTAACCGATCGGGTCGCGGCGGTGTCCGTAGAGCATGTCGAAGTCGACCAGGTTCACGAAGTAGAAGCCAGCGGCTGTCTCCTGCGCGGCTTCGGTCAGTAGCCGCATCCCGTCGCGGTTGCCCTCGCTATGCAGGGAGCGCGTGATGCCACGGCCGGCAAAGATGTCCTCGATCTTGCCGATGCCGGTCACGTCGATCCCGGAAGCCAGCAGGCGGTCGAGCACGGTCTCGCGCGGTGGCTCGAGGCTGTAGTCGCGACGGTTGTAGGTGCGTTCGAATGCGCCCGGCTTGCCGACGAAGGGTCGCGCGATGACGCGCGCCACTCCGTGCGGCCGGACGATCTCGCGTGCGATCGAGGAGACCTCGTACAATCGCTCCAGTCCGAACCGCTCTTCGTGCGCGGCGATCTGCAGCACGCTGTCCGCGCTCGTGTACACGATCGGCTTCCCGCTGCTCAGGTGCTCCGGCCCCAGGCGCTCGATCACCTCGGTGCCCGAGGCGGGCTCGTTGCACAGAACACCGGGCAGCTTTGCGCGCGAGACGAGCTCGTCGAGGATCGCCGCGGGGAACCCATCCGGAAACACGGGGAACGCGTGCTCGAGCGGGCAACCCATCATCTCCCAGTGACCCGTCAGGGTGTCCTTGCCCGGCGACCGTTCGGCCATACGGCCGAAGGAACCGGCTGGCGATGGACTCGCCGGAATTCCGGTGACGCCCTCGATACAACCGAGACCGAGTCGTTCGAGACGCGGGATGACCGGTCGCCCGGCGGCGGCAACGATGTGGTCGAGCGTGTGGCAGCCCGACTCGCCGAATCCACCAGCATCGGGCAGGGCGCCGACGCCGAGGGAGTCGAGAACGATCACAAAGACCCGTGTCATCTGGGTCGCGCGGCGTCCCGAGCTTGCACGCGCTGCTAGCCGAGCGCTTTCTTGATCAGGCCCTCGATCTCCGCTTCCATCTCATCGACCCACTCCTCACCGAAGTCTCGCTCGAGCAGGTCGCGCTCGGAGAACTCGTAGCGGCCGGATGTGGGGTCGAAGTCGAACTGGTAGTCGTGCTCGCTGCCATCGTCCTCCGTGACCATCACGAGAACGATGGAGTTGTCCTTATCGAGTTCGGCTCTGAAGCTTGCCATTGGGTTCCGGGCCGAGGGGTAGCGCGGCCTACGCGTCTGGGGATTGCACCCCGTACATCGATTCGAGTTCGTGCGGGGCGGAAGGGCATTGTAGCCAGCCGCCAAGGCCGCCAGCACGGGCCCAGACCAACATTCGGGGCGCGGGGCGCGAGATTGAGCCCCGCGCTGGCCGTGAGGGGCCCCGAGTCAGAGTTTCAGGTCGACCGGTCCCTGCCCGCCGCGCGACCAAGTTCACCTATAGCCATAAAGCATTACATTTACATGCTTTATGGCTATGGCGTGAGAATGCTGGAGAAGACGGCCAACAAACAACTACCTGGGTAGTATTACCCGAGTCGTTGATAGACGCCTGCACGAGAAATACCCATGACAAGAGCCCACCAACTGGGCGAGCTTCAGCTCGCGATAATGCAAATCCTGTGGTCCGCCGACGAGGCGACGGTCGCCATCGTCCACCGCGAGCTGCAGCCGGAGCGCGATCTGGCGCACACCACGGTCGCCACAATGCTCTCCAAGATGGAGAAGAAGGGCGTCGTCGCGCACCGCAGCGAGGGACGCCAGTTCGTCTACCGCGCCACCGTCAGCCAGGCCCAGGTCAACCGCTCGATGGTCTCGGAACTGACCCAGCGGCTCTTCGAGGGTAGCCCCGCGGCGCTCGTCAGCCACCTGCTGACGCGCTCGGACATCGACCCGGGTGAGCTGCGGCGCATTCGCGAGATGATCGAGGCGAGCGAAGAAGGGCAGAGCCCCCGATGAGCAGCTCGTTCATCGAAGGCACGTTGCTGTCCTGGCTGATCACCTACGCCGTCCACAGCACGTTGCTCCTCAGCGCGGCGTGGCTGGTCTTCTCACGCACATCCCTGGGCTCCCTGCGGGCACGGGAAGTGGTCTGGAAGAGCGTTCTTCTGGGGGGCATCGTGACCGCGACCCTGCAGTCGACCGTGGCCCCGACCCCGCTGGGCGGTCGCTGGGTACTCCCCTCGACATCGGCACCGCTCGAAGCCGAGCTGATCTCGGCCGCGGGCACCCACGTTGCGAGCTACCACGCCACGCCCATCGCACACCATGACGCAGAATTGTTCACCGAGGTGGACGCGCCGGTTCCGCAAACCACCTCGGTTCACGACGCTTTTAGCGGGACAAACGGAACCGGCGCAACCTCACCCATCCTCCCCCAATCGACGGCCACGACTGGCATCGCAGATTGGGGCCGCTGGAGCCTGATCGCATGGGCCTGCATCGGAGCCCTGTGCCTGCTGGCGTTCGCGCTCTCATGGCGCCGCCTCGGTCGCTTCCTGGCTGGCAAGCGACGAATCCACGAGGGCTCGCTGCCCGGTCTACTCGCGATGCTGCGCCGTCAGGGCGGCGTCCGCCGCCACGTTCGTCTGTACACCTGCCCGGGCCTTTCGAGCCCGCTCGCGATGGGCGCGGTCTTCCCGAAGATCTGCCTGCCCGAACGCATCAACAGCCTCCCGCGCGACATGCAGGAGTCGATCCTGGCCCACGAGCTGGCCCACATTGCGCGTTTCGACCCGCTCTGGCTGATCGTGGCGCGCGCGCTCGAGGTGGTGTTTTTCTTCCAGCCCCTGAACCGCGTCGCACGCCGGCACATCCAGCAGAGCGCCGAGCTTCTCTGCGACGACTGGGCAATCGAACGCACGGCACGCCCGATCGTGCTCGCCCGCTCCCTTGCAGAGGTTGCCGGCTGGCTGATCGGCGAGCCCGCGCAGCTGGCCTGTGCAATGGTCGCCCAGAGCTCCGCGCTCGGGGAGCGTGTCTCACGCCTGCTCAACGAGCGCAAGCCCGAAGCCCGCTCGACCTGGGCCCTACCGGCGTCCTCCCTCCTGCTCGGCGCCACCGTCATGCTCGCCCCCGGCTTCGCCGATCAGGGGCGCCCGATCGATGACGATCCGCTGCATGACAGCGCCACACTCTTGCTTCAAGCGCAACCGCACCATCTCGCCACGAGCAACGCCGACGAGAATGTGCCGCTCGCCCAGGAGGGCATGAACAGCACCCTCGTTCGGCTCAGCGTCGAGCTCTCCATGGAGATGAGCGACCTGACACGCTCGATCGACGAGCTGCGATCACGCTCCGAAGACAAGCAGCTCACTCCCTCGCTGGCCGCGCGCATCGATGCGCTGGAACAGCGTTCACAAGACCTACTCGACCGCAAGGAACGCATGGAGCATCTGATTGCCAGCTGGCAATTCGTCACCGCGCCTCGTGCACAAGCCACATTGACTACCCCGGAGATGTCTCGATGAAAGCTCTAGTTTGCACACTGACCCTGGCCGGCGCGATCAGCGCCATGGTCATTTCCACCGTCTCGGCCCAGAGTGGTGACGCCCCCCTGGGTACGGCCTCCAGCGGATCCGGATCCGAGGTCCAGAGCACTGCGAGCAAGGCCCTCGCGACCGCCAAGGACGCCCTCAAGCGGGCATTCCTGATGGCCCGCGATGCTGCCGACGCCGACGTGCACGTCGTGCATGACCAGCACGCCGATGCCATCGCTCACGAGCTGGCCGCGCGTTTCCAGGAGCAGGCCCACGAGCACCATGAAGACGTGACCGAGCTCGAGGAGCTCGGTCGCCACGAGGCGCAAGAGCACGCGCACCGCCAACTCGAGCACGCTCATCGTCAGCTAGAGCATGCTCGGCAACAGGCGGAAGAGCACGCGCATCACGACGTTGAGAGAGCTCTTCGCGAGCAGGAGCATGAGCATCGCGAGCACGCGCAGCGCGAGGTGCAGGTTCATGCCCACCGCGAGATGGAGAGAGCGCACCGGGATGAGGAGCGCGTCAAGCGCCAGGTGGAGACCCACGTCAAGCGAGAGGTCCAGCGCGCCCAGAGCGAGACCAAGCGCCAGCTTCACGAGCGGGAGCGCGCGGCTGCCCAGGTGCTGCGTGCCGACCAGCGGGCCCAGCTTGATTTCGCCAGGTCCATGTTTCAAGAAAGCCACGCCCAGGCGCGCCAAAATCGGTCTGGGTCGAAGGAGCTCGTCGAGCGACTGCGCGAGCTCGAAGAGGAGCTTGCGACCCTGAGTAACGAGCTCAAGCGCGAGGGCTCGGATAGCGGGGACGACAGAGCCCAGCGGCACGCTCCGCGCGCGCTGTACGAGTTCAAGCGCGCCCCGCGTGAGCCTCGCGCCCCGCGTGAGCCTCGCGCCCCGCGTGAACCGCGTGAGCCGCGCGCCGTGCGCGAGCCCCGTGCACGGTTCTTCGGACGGAACTCAGACGCCGGCTGCGAGGAGCAATGCAACGACGATGATT
>JBLHKW010000247.1:0-4756 GCA_047618565.1 Planctomycetota bacterium | reverse complement strand
ACGATGGCGGCCTCGAACGCGTAGTCCCCATCGCCGCCACAGGCCACGCGCGCAGCCTTGCCGAAGGCCACGATGACGTGCTCGCCGATGTCGGCCCCCATCGGGTCGGCCGCGACGACCGGAGTGACCTTGGGAGCACCCGGTTGCGCGCGCTCGTCCACGGCCTCGACCACGAGCAGCCGTAGCCCCTTGAGGTCATCGACCTTCTTGGTCGCCCAGAGTTGCCCAACGACACGTCCCAGGAACATCAGTCTGCCCCCCCGACGCGCCCGGCCACGCCGTCGAGCGCGCGCTTGACCGCGGCGACAGCTTCCTCGATCTCGGCGTCACTACCGGCCAAGCGCAGGCGCCCGACGGCACCCTCGACTCCCAGCCCGACAAGTCGGATGGGTGAGGCCTTCTCGGCCTCGTTGGCGGCCAGGACGACAAAGACGGCCGGAGTGACCTCGAGCGTGTAGAGCGTGTCATCCCCCAGCACCAGCATGCCCGCTCGGTTGCGATTGATCATCATCGCGTGGTGATCGTCGATCTTGTGGATGATCTCGTCCGTGAGGACGCATGGCTTCAGCCCGTCCTCCATGGTCGCGCCAGCTCCTTCCAGGATCGCGCGGCCGGCCTGCACGACCTGCCCCTGGTCCGGCCCGTGCACCTCGAGCGTTCCGAAGTGACGCTCGGTGATCAGCGCTCCCGGTGTGACGTCGCAGGTCTTGAGGGCCACATCCAGCAGTCGGTTGACCACGATCCCGGGCTTCACCTCTAGCCAGAACGCACTCTCCCCCGTCACCGGGAAAAAGCCGTCCGAGTTGGCGGCACACACGGCCGCGAACTGGGGCTGCATCTTGTCGATATGGACTGCACCACGCAGCTCGACCTTGTTGCTCGAGACGGTCATATTCGGGGGTCAGAGAGGCTCAGGCCTCGCCGCCAGGATCCTCGGGCAAGTACTGCTCGACGTCGACGGCGGGACGCGGAATCACGTGCACCGAGACGAGCTCGCCGACGCGCTTGGCCGCCGCTGCACCGGCTTCGGTGGCCGCCTTCACGGCGCCGACCTCGCCGCGCACCATGACGGTGACGAGCGCGCCACCCGAGATTTCCTTCTTGAGCAGGGTCACCTTCGCGGCCTTCAGCATGGCGTCAGCCGCTTCGATGGAGCCGACGAGACCCCGTGTCTCGATCAGTCCGAGGGCGATGTTCGTGTTATCAGGCATCTTGGTCCTTACGTTCGTTGCGTTCGTTGCGTTCGAATACAAGCTGTGCACGCATCATGCGGTACAAGCGTGGGTCTTGACGTCCAGGTGAGGGCAGCCCTGGCACGGTCCTAGCGGGCAGCCCGCTCCGGCGTGCTCGAGAATGCCCTCGATCTCGGTCGGAGAAAGGCCGGCTCCCAGTTCATGCCCTTGCACTTGGGCCGCAGGCCGGAGCGTCGGGGTAATGGGCACACTCTGAACCACCGCCGGTCGCGGCCTCGATGACGGAGCAGGGCGCGTGAAGGTCGGAGCGGAGTGCGGTTGGACCACCGGCTCGCGCGTAGCCGCCGGCGCGGCGGGCGCGGGTGCGGCGATCGCGGCGCTGCTGGATCCGGCGGTCGGGTCGAGGCTCGGCACGAAGGTCGGGTTGCCCTGCCAGTTGCTCCCGGCGGCCGGACGCTTTGGTGCTTTGGAGACGCGCGCAGCCTGCTGTGCGCGCGCGCCAAGATCCAGGGAGGGGTCGCCGGGCATGCCCGAACCGCGCGGCGCGGGGGCTCCGGTCATGGCGGAGACGCGCTCGTGCAGCCGCCGTTCGACATCGCGCCAGCCAGCCTTGGGCAGGGCCACGCGCTTGAGATTGACCAGGTGCTTGGCCGTGATGTTGTCCGACGTGATGTTGCCCGCCTGGGGCCCGCACCCGAGACTCATGGCCGGAACCAGGTTCGTGCTGAAACCGACCGCACCCTGGGATGTGGGGCCGTTGGCGCAGATGCGACTGGCGGGCTTCTGCAGGAAAAATGCGTCGAGCACCTCCTGTTCGCGCGCATGCACCGCCAGCGTGTGGCCCAGGCCCCCGAACTTGAGCAGGTCGATACAGGTCCGACAGCCCTCCTCCCAACCGTCCACCACGTGCACCGACAGCAACGGGCACAGGATCTCGATCGAGAGTGGCCAGTCCTTGCCGACACCGCCCTGGTGGGCCAGAAGAACACTGGTCGCGCGCGGCACTTCGAAGCCCGCGAGCTGCGCGATCTTCCACGGATCGAGCCCGACGACATCGGCGTTCATGTGGCCGTCCGTGTTGCACGCTGCAGCCAGCTTCGCGGTCTCCTCGGCATCACACAGATAGGCCCCGCGCGCCTTGAACGCCGCGAGGGTGCGCTCGGCGATCGGGCGATCGAGCACGAGCGCCTGCTCGGAACAGCAGAGAGTCGCGTTGTCGAAGCTCTGACTGCTGACCACGTCGGTCGCGACCTGTTCGATATCGGCGCTGCGGTCCACGTAGCAGGGCACGTTGCCCGGACCGACACCGTAAGCGGGCTTGCCGGAGCTGTACGCGGCGCGCACCAGACCACCGCCACCCGTGGCAAGGATCATGGCGACATCGCGGTGCTTCATCAGCGCGCCCGTGGACTCGATCGTGGGATTGCTCAGGCAACACACGAGGTCCGGCGGTCCACCCGCACGCTGGATCGCGCGCCGCATGATCTCGACCGCTTCGAAGATACAGCCGCGTGCACGCGGGTGTGGACTGATGACGATCGCGTTGCGCGCCTTGACCGAGATCAGGGCCTTGTAGATCGCCGTGCAGGCTGGATTCGTGGTCGGGATGATGCCCGCGATCACGCCCACCGGCGTCGCCACCTCGATGATGCCGCGACGTTCGTCACGGGAGATGATGCCGACGGTCTTCTCGTCCTTGATCGATTCCCAGACGCCCTCGGAGCCGTGCAGGTTCTTGAGGACCTTGTAATGCACGCGCCCGATACCCGTCTCCTGGACGGTCAGACGCGCGAGATCCAGGGCCGCAGCAGCGCCCGCGCGTGCCATGGACTCGCAGAGACGGTCGACCTGCTGCTGGTCCAGACCGCGGACCTCGCCGCACGCCCGCTTGGCGCGCGCGACGGTGTCGCGCACTTCCTGTAACGCGCGCAGGTCGGGATCGAGACCCTTCAAGACAGTCGTGCCGTGCTGGTGAAGCGCGGCGGCGTCAACGACCGGCCGTTGCGGCCGGAGTCATGGCCGGTAGGATGCGCTCGAGCTGCTCGTGCGGGCGCGGGATGACGTGCACGCTCACCAGCTCGCCCACGCGGCGCGCGGCGGCCGCACCGGCGTCCGTGGCAGCCTTGACGGCCCCCACCTCACCGCGCACGAAGAACGTGATGAGTCCTCCTGTGGCGCGTTCCTTGCCAACGAGGTCGACCATGGCGGCCTTGACCATCGCGTCCGCGGCTTCGATCGCTCCAACGAGACCCTTTGTCTCGACCATGCCAAGGGCTGTCGGTTTCATATCCAGGTCTTCCTATAACTAGTCAACGGTCGGTACGGGCGGAACTGGCGCGCAGTGTACGGCGCCTCGATCGTATTTCAACGCGCGCTGCCCAAGAAGCGGATCAACAGGAAGATGGGCGGCACTTGCAACCCCATCCTCGTTCGCACGCACCGCTGGACGGGCACCGAACGCGTACGTAACCCCTAGAAGAGCGCCAGATGCGCCCCCCCCTGCTCAGGGGAGCAATGCTTGCGGGGCCTCGAACACGCTGGCGCCAAAGCGCTGCGTGGTACCCGGTGCGTGGACCGTGCGCTTCAGGGCCAGGTCGAAGACGAGCGGGCTGTAGTCGTAGAGCTCGGCCAGGTGCGCGCTCTCCGCCTCGGTCAGGAAGCCCGCGCGCCGCAGGAGCCAGGTCGAGTAGAGCGCGTTGATGCCGGGCAGGGGCCAATCGCTCCCGTTGACCAGCCGCCGGTGCAGATCCGGGCGCAGGAGCAGGGCTTCGAGCGCGCTCCCGAAGCGGTTGACCTGCGTGACCGTCGAGATGTCGCCAAACAGGAGGCCCTGGCTCGCAGGTTCGTCCATCAGGCGCATGAACAGATCGAAGTTCGGGACACGCTGGCCCGGACGGTCGAGATCATCGCCGTCGCCGCTGCTCGCGCAATGCGCGGCGATGACCTTCAGACCATGTCCCAGTGCACGCCGCAAGCGCAGCGGATTGCCGAGTTCCTGGTCCTCTTCGGCATCGACGGCTCGCTCCAGACCCGTGTGCGTGATCAGGACCATGTCGCGCTCCACCATGAGCTCGAAGAACGCGTCACAGCGCTCGCTCGCCGGGTCGATCCCCATCGCATTCGGCAACCACTTGACGAAGCGCACACCCTGATCGGCCCAGCGACCGAGCTCTGCCAGGGCATCGTCACGGTAGGGATGGACGGAGATGCAGGGTACGAACAGCTCCGGCGCGCGACCGACCGCGGCCCACATGGCCTCGTTCGAGACAAAGAACTCGCTGTGCTCGAGGTCGACGCGTCCCTGCTCGTCGTGGCGGTGATCGAAGGCCAGCAACAGGTGACGTCCGTGGCCAGGCAACGCCCCCGCCAGCCGCACCAGCTGATCGACAAAGAGAATATCCAGCCCCGCAGCAGCGGGCGCGGTCTGCGCATCCGCGGGGTTCGCGTCGCGGTCGACACCCGCCGCGGAGAGGTAGATCAGGAAGCGCAGATGCTCCATCGGATGCCACCAGCTGCGCAGGCGCGGGTTGACCCAGCAGTCGCTGCCATCCCCGATCCCGGCC
>JBLHKW010000246.1:0-4772 GCA_047618565.1 Planctomycetota bacterium | reverse complement strand
GCGTTGGCATCCTCGACGACCCGTAAGGGTCGCCTCCGGGGCCAACGCGCGAGAAGCACCACCAGAAGCCGAATCGACGCGTTTTGGCTCGCGCTTCATGAATTATCCGGGCTAGACTCCTCGCGTCTCACCGAAACCGGCGTCGAGCGATACAGGACCTATTTTCGGGTCGATCCATGCCAGCCACGCCGCCAGCCAGACTGCGAGCGCCGCACATGCGCGTCGGTATACCGAAAGAAACAAGACCGGGTGAAGCGCGCGTGGCCATCGTGCCCGACGCGTTGACGAAACTCGGTCGACTGGGTCTCGAAGTTCTCATCGAACGTGGCGCCGGAGTCGCGAGCGGCTTCGCGGACGCGGACTACGAGGCCAAGGGCGCAACGCTGGGAACCTCTGACGAGGTCCTGGATACGGGCCTGGTGCTCGCGTTCGACAGCCCGGACCCGGCGCGACTGAAAGCGGGCACGGTGCTGATCTGCTCGCCCAATCCGCTCGGCCAGCCGGAACTCATCTCCAAGCTCGCGCAGGGCAAGGTGACGTGCCTGGCGCTCGAGTTGATGCCACGCATCAGCCGCGCTCAGGCCATGGACGTCCTGAGCTCCATGGCCAACATCGGCGGCTACAAGGCGGTCCTGGTGGCTGCCGCGCGCTCGCCCAAGATGTTCCCGTTGATGATGACCGCCGCCGGGACCGTGCGTCCCGCCAAGGTCTTCGTGCTCGGAGCGGGCGTCGCCGGTCTGCAGGCGATCGCGACCGCACGCCGGCTGGGAGCGGTCGTGGAGGCTTATGACATTCGCTCGGACACGAAGGAGCAGGTCGAGAGCCTGGGCGCGCGCTTCGTCGAGTTCGATCTCGGCGCCGGTGACGCGCAGGATGAGCGCGGCTACGCGAAGGAGCTGACGGACGAGCAGAAGAAGCTGCAGACCGAGCTCATGGCGGCCCAGATTCAGGCCGCCGACGTGGTCATCACCACGGCTCAGGTGCCTGGACGACGGGCGCCATTGCTGATCCCCGGATCGGTGGTCGAGGGCATGAAGGCTGGTGCGGTGATCGTGGACATGGCGGCCGGTAGCGGCGGCAACTGCGAGCTGACGGTCGCTGGCGAGGAGGTCGTGAAGCACGGCGTCACGCTCATCGGCATCAGCGACCTGCCCGCGACCGTGCCCCAGTCCGCAAGCCAGCTCTACGCGAACAACCTGATCAACTACCTCGGGCAGCTGGTGGTGGAGGGCGAGCTGAAGCTCGACCTGGAGGACGAGGTGATCCGGGTGCCGCTCGTGTGCCACGAAGGGGAAATCACCAACGACCGAGTAAAGGAGGGTCTCTCGTGATCACGCTGACCGTCGGAACCCTGATCGCCTCGATCACGGTGCTGTTCCTGTCCGTATTTCTAGGCTTCGAGCTGATCTCCAAGGTCCCGCCGACGCTTCACACACCGCTCATGTCGGGCGCCAACGCCATCTCGGGCATCACCGTGGTCGGCGCGTTGCTGGCCGCGAACGCACAGCTCGAGACCGGTCGCGCCGGCCTTGCCGCGGGCCTGGGCTTTCTGGCTCTGGTGCTCGCGATGATCAACGTGGTCGGCGGCTTCATGGTCACCGGACGGATGCTGAAGATGTTCCAGAAGAAGAAGGGCAGCTGACGTGGAGGGAATCGAAAGCGTCTACGACCTCGGCTATCTCATCGCCGCGGGTCTCTTCATCTTCGGGCTGAAGTTCCTCGGTTCGCCGCGCACCGCTCCGCGTGGCAACCGTCTCGGTGGAATCGGCATGCTGATCGCGGTCCTCGTGACCGTCGTGCGCATGCAGACCGAAACCGGCCTCATCGGATGGCCGTTGATCATCGGCGGTCTCCTGGTCGGCGGCGGCATCGGCATGTGGATGGCCATCCGCGTCGAGATGACCGGGATGCCGGAGCTCGTCGGGCTGTTCAACGGCTTCGGTGGCGGCGCTTCCGCCATCGTGGGACTCTCCGAGATCATCCGCGTCGACCTCCCGGATGGCGCGATCGGTGTCGGGCCGACGGTCTTCGTGGTCGCCATCGGTGCCAGTAGCATCATCGGCTGGGTGACCCTGACGGGCAGCTTCGTGGCCGTGCTCAAGCTCTCCGGCAAGATGCGCGGGAACCTGATCCTGCCCGCACAGAACTTCATCAAGCTGGCGCTGCTGGTGGTGAGTGTCGTCTGTGCCGGCATGCTCATGGACGATCCCCACAGCGTGCTCGGGATCAGCGGCATGGTGCTCGCATCGTGCGCCCTGGGTGTGCTCTTCGTGGTCCCGATCGGCGGCGCGGACATGCCGGTCGTGATCTCGTTCCTGAACTCCCTGTCCGGGCTCGCTGCCGCCGCGACCGGCTTCGTCGTCAACAACAACGCTCTGATCATCGGCGGGGCGCTGGTCGGCGCCGCGGGTCTGATCCTGACCGGGATCATGTGCAAGGCCATGAACCGGAAGTTCATGGATGTCGTGCTGAAGGCCTACGGCAACGCCACTGATTCGGGGTCCGGCGAGAAGCGCACGGTCCAGGGCTATGATGCCGAGGACGCGGCGATGGCCTTCGACGGCGCGCGGCGCGTGATCATCGTTCCGGGCTACGGCATGGCGGTCAGTCAGGCGCAGCACGTCGTGCGCGAACTGGCCGAGGAGCTCGAGCGGCGTGGCACGGACGTGAGCTTCGCGATCCACCCCGTGGCCGGGCGCATGCCGGGCCACATGAACGTCCTGCTGGCCGAGGCCAACGTGCCCTACGAGAAGCTCTTCGAGCTGGACGAGATCAACAGCTCCTTCAGCGAGTGCGATGTCGCCCTCGTGGTGGGAGCCAACGACACGATCAACCCCGCGGCGAAGACCGATCCGACGGGCCCGCTGGGCGGTATGCCGGTGCTCGATGTCGAGAAGGCGCGCACGGTGATGATCGTCAAGCGCTCGCTCTCACCGGGCTACGCGGGCGTCGATAACGATCTCTTCTACCGTCCAGGGACGATGATGCTGTTCGGTGACGGCAAGCAGAAGATGAACGAGCTGCTGGGGTGCGTCAAGGAACTGTAGGGGAGCACTGCGCTGGCCCGCTGCACCGCATCGGGCCGCAATTGCCAGGCGGGCGGGCGCCCCGATCGGTGCCCGTGCCCTTACAATGACTCGCTATGGGTGCGCCGGTCAAAGTCCTGATAGTCCTGGGGGTCGTCCTCGTGGCGGGTTTGTCGTGGTTCTGGTTCTCGACGGATCTGTCCGGGCCAGGACCGCTGACCGTCGGGCCGGGCAGATCTGAAGTCGCGCAGCCCGGGCCGCGCGGTGACGCGAGCGTGGCTGCGATTCCGGAGGTCGTGGAAGACGATGGTGGGCGTGCGGGCCTCGTACCGCGCACGACCCAGCCCAAGCGCGGCGAGACCGGCGCCGAGGTGACGATGACCGTGCGCGCCGCCGACGGCCGACCGATCCGTGAAGCACTCGGTGCATGGGGACTCGCCCAGCACGAGCTGAGCTGCGTCGGAACTCGACGGTCGCCGGGCATGCACAAGTACGGCTCGATTTCGGCCGCGAACACGCCGTTCCGATTCGCGACCATGGGGCCGAAGCTCGAGGACGGAGACACGACCTTCACGGTCGTGGTGACCCAGCGCCCCAGATTCCTGAGCGTCGTCTTTGGCGGCGTTGTGATCGCTACGGAACGCGTGGGGGAGGGCGAGTCGGAGATTCTGGTCAAGCTGACGGAAGACGATGTGCGTGGGGCTCTCGGCCGCGTCGAGCTCTGTCTGCCCGGCGGGGCGCGGGGCGCGGTGCGCGCACGTGCGTACCTGCGCGGGGATACGGCCAACCAGCTGAACTCGGAGGCCGACGAGCTGGGTTGCCTGCGTTTCAAGAATGTGGCGCCCGGCGAGTACCAGCTCTCGATCTACGCGAACCGTTTCGCGAGCTACTTCCAGACGGTCCAGGTCGAGCCATCGCAGTCGCTCGAGCTTGGGGACATCACCCTGCAGCCGCCCGTGCCCCTGTCCGGCTCCATCCAGGGTGAGAAGCGTTTCGCGGCCAACCGACAGATCGCCATCCAGGTGATCGATCGCAGCAAGGCGCAACTCACTGCGGTCGAGCTGCGTCGCATCTCGACCGACGGCAAGGGACAGTTTCGGGTCTTCGACCTGCCGGCGGGTGAGTATGCCCTGCGAGTCGTTCTGCCAGCCACGATCAAGAGTGCGACCAACGGGCACTGGCCCCTCAGTCGGCCGCGCCTGGTCGATACCCGCAGCGGTCCGCAGTCGGGTGTGGTGCTGGAGCTCGAGGACGCGCACGGGGTCGTGGTGCGCAACGGCTTCGAGCAGGCGGTCGAGCTGGATATCCGCGACAACCGGGGCGTCTCGGTCGCGCGTCTGAGCATGCCCGGCAAGGGCGTTCAGCACGTGGCCCTGCTCTCCGGGTCCTACCTGATGGTCGCGACCAGTCGTGGCGAGGAGATCGATCGCAGGCCGCTGCGTACTCCGCCCGCAATGTCAGCGATCGTCGGCGGCTAGGAGCCTGCGCCACAGGTCGCGAATCCCCGCTCGACTCCCCCGAACGGCCTGCCGGCGTTGCCGGAGCCCGCACATGGAGGCAACCATGGGTGGAACCCGGCGCCTTGTCAGTCGGCCCGGGGAAGCCGAGCGGGAATCGGCGACCCGTGGCGCAGACTCCTAGCCCGGATAATTCATGAAGCGCGAGCCAAAACGCGTCGATTCGGCTTCTGGTGGTGCTTCTCGCGCGTTGGCCCCGGAGGCGACCCTTACGGGTCGTCGAGGATGC
>JBLHKW010000245.1:0-4828 GCA_047618565.1 Planctomycetota bacterium | reverse complement strand
AGATCCACAGCGTGATGTCGCCCCGTTGCACGAGCGCTTGCTCGTACTCTGCCCAGTTGCTGACGTGTACTTGGTCCTGTACGTGGGATGCACTCGCGAGTTCATGCCGCGATCATCCTCCCTCGGCCGTCATAAGGGCCAGGCGATCGACGGATGCCAGCGAGGAGCGTATGATTCATGCACCAACGCCCAACTATGTCCCTCCTATCCGGCAGCTCCCTCTCCTTCTACGAGATCCTCGGTCCCCTGGGCGCGGGGGCCATGGGGGAGGTCTACCGAGCCCTGGACACGCGCCTCGAGCGCGAGGTGGCGATCAAGATCCTGCCCGAGCACTTTGCGAACGATGACGAGCGTCTGCGTAGGTTTGAACGCGAGGCCAAGTCACTCGCGAGCCTAAACCACCCGAACGTGGCGCAGATCTTCGGCGTGGATCAGGCGCAAGGGACCTGCTTCCTGGTGCTGGAGCTCGTCCCCGGGGAGACACTGGAGGAGCGTCTCCGTCGCGGTGCTTTGCCCGTGGAGGAAGCGCTCGAGCTGTGCTGTCAGGTCGCCGACGGCCTGGAAGCCGCGCATCGGGCGGGGGTCATCCACCGGGATCTCAAGCCGGCCAACTTGTGCATAACGCCCGAGGGCCAGGTCAAGGTGCTCGACTTTGGGCTGGCCAAGCCCAGCGGACCGGAGGCGGCCTCCGGAGCCTCCACCGACAGCGTGCTCGCCACCGAAGCCGGCCGCATGTTGGGTACGCCGACCTACATGGCACCCGAGCAGGTGCGCGGCAAGCCCATCGACCGCAGGGTCGACATGTGGGCCTTCGGGTGCGTGCTCTTCGAGTGCCTGACGGCTAAACGTGCCTTTGGGGGCGAGACCCTCTCCGACGTGCTAGCCGCGGTGCTGCAGCAGGAGCCGGATTGGTCGCAGCTCCCGGCCGAGACACCGGTTCACGTGCGGAATGTACTGACACGATGTTTGGTCAAGGACACCCAGCAACGCTTGCGCGACGCGGGGGACGCGGGCCTGATGCTCGCTTCGCCGCTGGATGCGCCGGTGCACATGGCTCAAGCCGCCGCCAAAGCTAATAGCGGAGCTCGTCGCGCCGGCGCCGGGCTTGCGGCCGGTCTAGTGCTCGGAGTGGCAGCCGGCCTAGCCATCGCATTCACCCGGGCTGGGGACCCGCAGGTGGAGGCGGGCGAGGCGCCGATCACGCTCACCTCTGTACACGTGTCCAAGGACCAGGCCGTACGTGCCTATGGGGGGTCTGCCACCGTGGCCATCTCCCCGGACGGTGGCACGCTCGCGTGGGTCGGCGGGGTGAAGGGGGCCGTGTACGTACGCTCGCTCAACTCCTTCGAAGTCCGCTGTCTGCCGGGTACCGAGAATGCGCTCGGAGTGTTTTTCTCTCCAGATTCGAAGCGCGTGGGCTTCTTAAAGGAGGGGGCCTTGATGTCGATTGCCACCAGTGGCGGGTCGCTCACGAAGATCACTTACGTTCAAGGCAAGCAGATGCACTTCCGCGGAGCCTGCTGGGGGGACGACGGCAACATCGTTTTTGCTCCGAGCATCGCGACGGGCCTCTTCCGGGTCCCTGAATCCGGAGGCGCGCTGGAGGCAGTGACGGAGCTCGATCCGGCGTCCGATGTGCGCACGCATCGCTACCCCTTCGTGCTCCCGGGATCTGAGGTGGTGCTCTATACCCAGGACGACAAGCGCACCTCGGAATACCACGACGATGCATCCATCGTCGCGCGCTCGCTGGTGACCGGCGAGGAGCGGGTGATTGTGGAGGGCGCCGGCCAGGCTCGCTATGCCGCTGGCCAGGTGGTTTTTGTACGGGCCGCCGAGCTCTATGCGCAGCCCTTTGACCCGGAGACCCTCAGCGTCTCTGGGATACCGCGCAAGATCATCACCGGGGTGGAGTACGACACGACGAACGGCCTCGGGCACTTTGATCTCTCGAACGCTGGCGCCCTGGTCCACATGCCGGGTATCGATAGAACGCGCTTGAAGCGCGTGGCCTGGCGCCGCCAAGGTGAGCCAGCCGTCTTCCTTGATCTCCCGCCGGGTTCCTACGAGAGCCCGCGGGTTTCGCCAGACGGACGCTACATTTCGTGGACCACGTGGGGGGCCGACCACTCCGAACTCTGGCTCTATGACATCGAGCGCCAGACGTCCCGGCGCCGGCTCAAGCAGGCGGACCTGTTGGTTCCGATCTGGTCGAAGGCTTCGGATCGCATCTACTTCGGTTCGGGACTCGCGAGTGATCCAGCGATCTACGTGTTGGACGTGGAGGGAGCCAGCCCGCCACGGGTGGTCTTCGAAGGCGAGCCCGATAGCTTCCTGATCACCAGCACGATAACCCACGACGGCAAGCTCGTCGTGGTCTTCGATGATAAGCAGAGCCAAGTCGACATCCGGATCGTCGATCCCGATTCTGGAGAGGGGCGCGACCTGATCGCGACGCCAGCCATCGAGACGCAGCCTGCGATTGACCCAAGCGGGAAGTGGCTGGCCTTTATGCGTGAGCAAGCCGGCGACAGCCACATCTTCCTGACGACCCTAGCTCCAGACGGCCCTCTACTTCAGGTTTCCCTAGCTCCAAGTCGCTCTCCGCGCTGGGCACCCGACGGAACGTCGATCTACTTCCTTCCTATAGGAAAGCGCGAGCTGTGGGCGGTCGACGTCGAGCTGAGCGCTCAGCCAACACTCGGAGCGCCGCACGTCATCGTGGAAGACTTTTACTGGGACGTTGGCAAGCAGTACGTCTACGACGTAGCGCCCGACGGCAGCATCCTCACCCTCGCCGATGACGGTGGCTCAGAGCTTGGTCGCGAGCTGCGCGTGCAGTCGGACTGGCTCCGGGAAGGGGTACTACTCGCGCAGTAGCGCGAACCAATCATGTCACTCACCAAGAGTCAGCAGCTTTCCTTCTACGAGATCATCGGTCCCTTAGGCGCCGTTGGCATGGGCGAAGTCTATCTCGCGCGCGACACGCGCCTCGATCGTGAGGTCGCGATCAAGGTGCTGCCCGATGAGTTTGCGGACGACGAGGAGCGGCTGCGGCGTTTCGAGCGCGAGGCCAAGGTGCTCGCTTCGCTGAATCACCCCAACATCGCTGGTATCCACGGGATGGATCAGGTGGATGGCACCTGCTTTATCGCGATGGAACTCGTACCCGGCGAGGACTTGTCGCAGCGCATCGAGCAGGGGGCGCTAGAGGTGGACGAGGCGCTCGACGTGTGCCGTCAAATCTCGCCACCGGACTGGAAGTCGCGCACGAAGCGGGGGTTGTACACCGTGACCTGAAGCCCGTATGGTGCAGAAACCCAGCCGAAGCCCAACTCGCGCCGGAACAACGGCTTGCACCGGGCAACGCGCCGATTCCACGGCCGAGTTTCTGCCCCATGCGCAGCATAGGCACACCTCCCCCACCGACCTCAGACATCCGCGGCGCCATCTTCCGTCAGGCCGCGCGGTGGTAGAACTTGAGCAGGCCGCCAAGACGCTCGCGGCACTCGACCGACCCAGTACCGGTGGCAGCGTCGCCGTCGATCAGCTCGTTGCCGATGCCGTACCGTGCACAAACCAAGCCGAAGCCCATCTCGGGCCTGAACAACGGCTTGCACCAGGCAACACGCCGATTCCACGGCCGACCTTCGGAGCCACGGACACACCTCCAACTCATTGCCGATGCCCTGGTGGTTCCGCTCGTGGTTGAAGTGGAGCAGATACTCATCTACGACGCGACGGAGGTGCGCTTCGCCGAACAGGATCATCCTGCTCAGACACTCCTCCCTGATGGACCTAACGAAGCGCTCGGCATACGCGTTGGCGTTCGGGGCCCGGTACGGCGTCTTGACTAGCTTGATGCCGGCGGCCTCCATGACGATCTTGAACCGGTACCTGAAGTTCATGTCACCGTCGCAGATCAAGAACCTGCGTCCCTTCAGGAACGCTGCGGCTCGCTCGGCCACGTAGCCCATCCACATGCCGTTTGGGTGCCGAGTGATTCCGGCCAGATGGACGCGCCGCGTGTCGAGTTCGATCAGGAATAGCACGTAGTCGGTCTTCAGTCCCGTTACCGTCCACACCTCGATGGTGAAGAAGTCAGTGGCCGCGATCTGATCCCAGTGGGTCTTCAGGAACGCTCTCCAGGTCGTCGGGCGGTCCGGGGCGGGCTTGATCCCGTTGGCCTTCAAGACGTTTCGAATGGTGGTCGGTGCGACGCGATGCCCCACGTTGCGGAGAGCGCCCTCGATCCGAGTGTAGCCCCACCCACAGTTCTCCTGGGCGAACCGAATGATCAGCGCGCGGATCTCTTTCATCAAACCAGGGCGACCGACACGCTTCGCCGGGAAGGTCCACTTCGCCCTGATGAGTCTGTTGTGCCAACGCAAGATCGTGTCTGGCGTCACGATGGTCGCCACCTGCATCAGAAGGCGTCGACCGATTCGTTTCCCCTTCGCGGCCAGTCGCCGCCGCTGGTCATCAGTCAACCGTAGACGCCGCCCCTTCATCTGCTCCTTTAGAACCCGGTTCTCCTCGATCAGATACTCGAGCACTTCGGCTTGGCGCCGGTTGATGAGCCCGGCGAGCGACGCGATCAGGATGTGGAGCGGATAGATGTGGGCCATGACGTCCATTGTCGCGCGTTCACAAGGTCCGCGTCGGCAACGAGTTGCGTTCGGCCGAGTAAATGCACCCTACGGGGCTCAAGCTCGCGAGTCGAGGCGCTGCAACGGCCAAGAAGAAAGCCGTCATTGCGGTGGCCCGAAAGCTTGCCGTGCTGCTGCACCGCCTGTGGCTGACGGGTGAGGTCTACGAACCGTTGCGA
>JBLHKW010000244.1:0-4892 GCA_047618565.1 Planctomycetota bacterium | reverse complement strand
CCGAGCTCGCGAACGTGCACCAGCTCTTCCTGCACGACCTCGACGGGGACCGCTCCCTCGATATCGTCGCGGGCGGCGAGCAGGGACTCTTCATCGCGATCCAGGACGATCCCTTCACATTGCGACAGCTCGACCCGCTGCCCGTGCACCTGGTGCGCGGCATCGATCTCGGCAACGACGACGATCTGGATCTGGTCGTCATCGCGGCCGACGGAATGAGCGTGCGCCTGTTCGAGCAGGAGGACGAAGCTTGGGACGCGTCGCGCCTCACGCTGCCGGCCTTGCCGTCGCGCGCCAACGACATGCTCGTAGCCGATTATGACCACGACGGCGACCTGGACCTGCTCTTCGCCTGCGAGTCGGGAGCGTGCCTGTGGCGCAACGACGGCGCGGCCGAGGAGAGCGGCGTGTTCACGGAAACCACGGACGAAGCAGGCCTGGCGAGTGACCAGAACTTCGCATGGTGCACGGTCGAGGACGTGGACGGCGACCAGGACGTCGACCTCATCCTCGGCGGCCCCGACGGGCTCTTCCTGGCGGACTCCCTGCGCGGCGGGCACTTCCGCAACGCCACGACCGATTACTTCGGTGCCATTACGGAGCTCGCCCAGCGACCCCTGCTCGCGGATCTGGACGGGGACGCGCGCGCGGATCTGGTCACCGGTCCCGAGCCGGGCCTCTGGCTTCAGGCAGCGCCCGATACGGCCCATGGTCCAGGGGGTGTGGCACCGGTCGACCTCGGCCAGTCGCTCAACTCGGGGCCGGGCACCCAGCAGCTCTTCGAGGTGGACATCGACCTGGACGGGTCGGTCGACGTGCTCTGGCCCGGATCGAACACGCTCTTCGAAGGCTGGCTGGCCCCAGGCCTGGAGCGCCGACTGGCAGTCAGCCTGGGCGAGATCAGCCCGGGTGGCGTCGCGTCCGGCAGCGCCGCGACGGGCTTCGCGATCGGTGATCTCGACCGCGACCTGGATGTGGATGTCATCCTCGCGACCGCTGCGGGCATCGAGATCCACAGCTGCGAGGGTCCGGTAGGCAACGCGCTCGGCATGCAGTTCGTGGGACTCAAGGACAACCGCAACGCGCTGGGCGCGGTCGTCGAGCTACGCGCGGGTCCGATCTATCGGCGCATCTTCTGGCGCGGTGACATGCAGCTCGCCGGCATAGGCGAGCGCAAGTGGGCGGACGTCGTGCGCGTCACCTGGCCCAACGGAACGATCCAGACCGACCTGGATGTGGAGCCGGGCTACCAGCCCCTGATCGATGGCGAAGGCTTCGGCGTTCAGCCCGAGGGATTGGTCGGATCGTGCCCCTTCCTCTACACGTGGAACGGCGAGGAGTTCGAGTTCATCTCCGACGTGCTCGGCATCACGCCCCTCGGCCTGCCCATGGCGCCCGGGCAGCTCGTGCCGCCGGATCACGATGAGTACGTCCTCGTGCGCGGGGACCAGCTGGCCGAGAGGGATGGCTTCTTCGAGCTGCAGTTCACCGAGGAGCTGCGCGAGGTGACCTACCTCGATCGCGTGCGCCTCGACGTGATCGACCACCCGGCCGGGACCGCCATCTTCCCGGACGAGCGTTTCTGCTTCCCGCCCTTCCCCCCGGCCCACATCCACACGGTTCGGGGCGAGCTCGCGCCGGTGCGCGTCTCGGGCAGCGATGGACGCGACTGGACCGAGGAACTGGTGCAGGTGGACGACGTGCACGCCGCGCCCTTCGAGCCCCAGCGTAGCCAGTTCCTGGGCCTCGCCACGCCCCACTGGATCGAGCTCGAGTTCGACCCGCATGATGTAGGCCAGGCCGAGAAGCTGCGGCTGATCCTGACCGGCTGGTTCTACTGGACCGACGCCAGCGTCAACATGGCCAGCGCGCGCACGCCCGGGATCGACTTCGTCCCGCCCATCTTCGAGGTTCCCGACGGCGACGGTGGCTGGCGCGCGATCGGCCCGCCGGTCGGCTTCCCCGCCGGCAAGACCAAGTCGATGGTGATCGATGTGAGCGCGCACCTGGACCGCGCTGATCCGCGCCTGCGCATCTTCTCGACCCTGCGCCTGTACTGGGATCGCATAGCGCTCGCCGTCGACGACGACGACGCCGAACTGCAGACTCACAGCCTCGAGCCCGCGTCCGCCACTCTCGGGTACCGCGGCTTCAGCGCCGCCCTGATTCCCGACCGTGACGACCTTCCGGCGCGCTTCGACTTCGAGCGCCTGACGGGTGAACCTTCGTGGAACCCGCACCCCGGCGACTACACGCGCTACGGCGAGACGCTTCCCCTGCTCGAGGAGATCGACGACCAGTTCGCCGTGCTCGGCTCCGGCGATGTCCTCGCCCTGCGCTTCGACGCGCGCGAGCTGCCGCCCGTCGCGGCGGGGTTCGTGCGCGACTACCTGGTCTTCTTCGACGGCTGGGCCAAGGACCGCGACCCGAACACGATCCAGGCGCTCGAGGTCGAGCCGCTGCCCTTCCACGCCATGAGTGGCTACCCGTACGGCCCCGACGAGGCCTTTCCGGACGACGAGGCGCACCGAGCCTGGCGCGAGGAGTGGCAGACCAGGCCGGGGAGCGCGCTGATCGTCCCGCTCTCACCGCGCAGGGAGCTCGATGCCCTTCCGGGCATGGCAACGCGCGCCGCGCCCCGAGGCGCCTCCGCCGTGGACTGAACCGGGCGCGCGCCTACTCGGACCGATCTCCGAAACACGAGTCTTCAGCACCCCCCATACGGGCGACGCCGAAGATCGAGTCCGCGTCGACAATGCCTTCGAATCGCATGCTGTCCTCCGAGTCCGGCAGCGCGCAATTGAACGTCAGTTCCCCGTCGACGAATCCCAGGTGCGCGAGTGCCGTCACCTGCCCGTCCGTCTCCCACGTTCCCGAGATCAGGCCAGCGCGCTCCTCCAGCACCATACGCGCCGGTACCGGCGCGCGCTGCAGCCGATCGTAGTGCCCGGGCTATCGCGGGCGGAGTTCGCCAGGCGCCGGATCGAGCGTCCGGACCGGCCCTTGATGTCGGTCACGCTCATGCCCGAACAGGACCTGGGCGTGCTACGCGTCAGCGAGTTCGGTGACCGCAGCGACCAGGACTCCTTCCCGGTTCAGCTAGCCCGGGTTATTCATGAGCCGCGAGGCGAAACGCCTCGATTCGGTCCCTGCCGGTGCTTTGCGGGCATTGGCCCCGCAGGCGAACTTTTTTGGTCACGGAGGACGCCATGTTCGCAAAGTGCAGGCAGGGACCGAAAGGCCGGGCGAAGCCGGCCTTTCGTGAGGTTTCGACCGCGAGGTCGTGAATAATCCGGGCCATCGGGCTGTCCTCAGTTCAGCCAGCCGCCCGCAGTCTCGAATACCTTGGGCGCTGGCGGTCCAGGCGGCCCCTCTTCCACGTCACGAGAAAGTCTCGTACTGGTCAGGGCTGCCTTGGGGCAGTTTGCACTGCCCGGTACCTTGCGGCGCCCATAGCATCTAAAGCCCGCCTTCACGGAGCTGAACGCGTCCGGCGTCAAGAACGTTGCCGTCGACCTGCGCGGTAATGGCGGCGGTTCCAATAACCACGGAGCGTTGCTGGTCTCCTACATGGCGACGCGCCCATTCCCGTACTTCGAACGCATGGAAGTGACCCCGGACTACGACGGTCCGGGCGGCACCGTCGAGAAAGACGGGCGGCGCCTGGTGAGCAAGCGCAAGAGTCTCTCGCCGTGGCAGCCGGCCATCCAGCGCTTTGCGGGCGAGTCTACGCGCTCCAGGACGGCTGGACGTTCTCGACCGCGGCGGACGTCTCGACGGTCGCGCACCACAACGGATTTGCGACACTGGTTGGCGAGCAGAGCGGTGGTGGCTACGACGGGAACACCGGTGGTGTATCAGAGCGCATGACGTTGCCCGCCTCGGGCCTGCTCGTGGGCGTCCCCCAATGGATGTACACGACCGCCAACGTGGGTCACGATCTGCATGGGCGCGGCGCGGTACCGGATGCGCATGTACGCCCTACCGTCGACGACGTGCTGACAGGACGCGACGCGGAACTGGTGGCCGTGGTGGCCTTGATCGAGTCCAGGTGACCCGACGCCAATGAACCGGGCCTGATGAATCGGGCCCGGAGAACCCGACGCCAATGCACCGGGCCCCGGCGATCTACTCGCCGGGGCCCGTGATCCGCATCCGGAGATGCAGCCAGATCAGGGTGTGAACGTCACCGACAGGGCCGTCCCGGTCGTGAAGCCACTGCCACAAGGTCCGCTCGGATCCCGTAGCCAGGCCTGAAATTTCCAGGTCGAGCCGGCCGTGATCTGGCCGGCCGCGCCGAAGCGCTGCAGCGATGTGGCCGCCAGTCCCGGTCCCATGGTGAAGACGCCCGACGCGTCGGACTGCTGCACGCCGTAACGGAAGACTCCGATGCCACCCGCACCGACGCACCTCTGGCCGTCGCCGAACGGCACCTGGATCTGGCTTGCCCCCATGAACATCAACCCGGGCTTGTTGGCCGGCAGGTCGAAGCCAAGAATCACCAGATCATCGGCCGCAACACTCAGGGAGCCGGTCGCCGTTGAACGCGGTCCGATGCCGCCCGAGTGCAGACAGCCGGTGGTGGCCGAGTCGTTGCCACACGGACCCGAGGGGCAGAAGCAATACTCGCTCCCCAGTGTTCCGCATTCATCGGGAATATTATCCCCGTTCATGTCCATGGACCGGCCCGCTGCAATGTCGTCGAAGTCGACGATGCCGTTGCCGTTGCAATCCGCGAGCATGGCCGTGCAGACGATGTCGAAGACCTCGAAGTCATCGATGGCAGCCTCGACCGCCGAGAAGGCGCCGAGGTCTGATGCGCGTACTCGCAGGCGCACCTGGTTCGTGGGCGCCACGAAATCCGCGACACGGAAGGTGTGCTGGAACCAGCC
>JBLHKW010000243.1:0-4905 GCA_047618565.1 Planctomycetota bacterium | reverse complement strand
ATGAAAGGTGAACTCAGGCCGGCGTCGATCATCTCGAAGGCGCTTCTAACGGCTTCGACACGGATCGAGAACTCCTTGGCCAGGGTCTCGAGAATGAGGGTAGCGGTCACTTGAGAATCCCTGCGTGGTCTCTGTTTGCGTGCTAAGGCACAACCCGGACATCACTGACCGTGGGCTGCACATCTATTACTGTAATAGATACCACAATCCAACCGCTGCGGGGTCAACGGCCCGAACAAAGCCCCCCCCGAGACCCAGGCGCGGGGCAGATCGCCCGTCGACAGGCAAACCCCGGCGCCGGCATTCCGGCGACATGGCGCTCCGATGAGCCCACGGCCCCCTATCGCTCTCCCGATGGCCGGTTAGATCCGGACGCGCTCGGCCAATGCCTGACCGAAGCGCATTCCGGCCCCCTCATCACGCGCGGTGATGATGTGTCCGGAAGTCTGGATCTCGCGGCCCGTGTACTTGCCACCGTGCTGCTCTACCAATCCCTGGTAGGAACGGGTGCCGGTCACCTTCTGGCCCTTGACCACGCCGGCCAGCGCCAGGACCTCGACCGCATCGCCCCAGCCAGCAACGAGCTTGCCGTCCGCGTGAGCCGCCTTGACCAGAGCCAGCACCTGGGCGTCCTGGGCCAGGCCCGAAGCTCCCTCGCCGCCGACCACCAGCAGGCCCGAGTAGCTGTCCATGCTCGCGTCGGAGAGTGGACCGTCGACCATGAACGCGTCCTGCAGACGGCCCTCGATCAGCTCATCAACGACCGTGGAGACCGAGTAGGTCCCGACGTGGACGTTGTAGAGACTGGAACGTGCGTACCGCAGCACCTGCTCGCCGAATCCCTTCGGAGGTAGAACGACCAGAACCGTGCTGTCGTACTTCTGGATGACGAGGCCGTCCGCGTCCAGTTCCTGTTCTGCGCTCTCGGGTTGGTCCATGCGGCGATTGTCACCATCCCGGCGCCCGGGTCAAGCCGTCGTCGCCAGGCTGTGTGAGATCAGGCCGGCAACTCGAAGAGCGACGCGCGCGTCTCCTCGGCCAGCAGCCCGCCCCCGTCGACCACTTGCCAGCCGATCTGGAGATCCAGGCCCGGCACGGTCCAGTTGCCCAGCGGGCGCCCTGAAAGCCCGTCCAGCGCCTCCAGCATGGCTCCGCGCATGAGATAGACCTTGCCGCTGTCCGCGCAGATCGAGACCTCGGGCTGGTCGTCCACGGGCTGGGTGGACAGGATCCGATGCCAGAGCGGGACCTCCCCCGGACGCGCATCGGGCCGCAGGGCCACCAGTGAAAGGGTGTCCATCTCACCCCCACCGTGCAGCATCACCTCGGCCTGAAAGCCCGCCCGCAGGTCCGGCGGGAGCATCTTCCCGATGCCGGAGCCGAGCAGGACGACGGCCTCATCGATGCAGGCGATCTGGCGGATGCCCGGCAACTGGGCGGGCACGAAGGGGTCACTCGGTTCGCCCGTGCGTGCGTCGAGCCTCAGTACCCCCTGAAGCTTGCGTTTCAGGTCCGTGTACACAACGAACGCCCATGCACCTGAGCGGTCCACGAGGTGATAGCGCTCGCCATTTCTCGAATAGGCCCATGCCTCGGAAAGGGCCTCGAAACCCACTCCGAAGACCCGCGATGGTGCAATGCAAAGGCCAAGCTCACTGTCCACGTGGGCTTCGTCGAAGGCCGGGATCTCGGCCACGTCACGCAGCTCGCCGCTGGCGAGGGACATGCGCACGACGCGGTGCTCGACGGTTCCGGGCCCGAGGACCCAGATGTCGTCGTCCTTGCCAATCGCAGCTCCGAAGCCGCGACCGTAACCCACCTCACAGGGCCCGACCCACAGGAGCTCACCCGAATGGCGGTCGAGGGCGGCCAGCTTCCCGGGAATGACACTGTCGACCCATTTGCCGCCCGCCGGCGGATCGTAGCCGTGCAACAGGACCGGTCCGGTGCGCCCCATGGCGATGCCGTCGATCTCGCTTTCGAGTTCCTTGCTCCAGCGTCGCCTGGCGGTCGCGGTCACGGCCCGACCTCCAGGTCCATCGCGCGCATGATGGAGCCAATCCGGCGCGAATCTGGGGCCAGCGAGGGCGAACGTCGCGAATCGTGGAAGAGCATCCTCAAAGGGTAGCGCCCCGAGCACGGCGCTCAACCGTGCTCGGGGCGCTACCGGGGGTGACTTCGTGCCGCGCAAGCTCCGCGGCGGCGAGACCTACTCCTCGTCGCCCTGCATGATCTTCGCGGCCAGGCTGGCGGGCATGTCCCTGTACTCGGCCAGCTCCATCGAGTAGTCGCCACGGCCCTGGGTCGCACCGCGCAAGGCGGACGAGTAGGCGAACATCTCCGCGATCGGCACCATCGCGCGTACCACGCGCAAGGAACCTTGGGAGTCGACCTCGGAGACCTCGCCGCGACGGGAGTTCAGGTCACCGACCACGGCTCCGAGGTACTCCTCGGGCACGCGCACGTCGACCTTCATGACCGGCTCGAGCATGACCGTGTTGCCATCGGCAGCCTGACGGAAGGCCAGCACGCCGGCTGCATGGAAGGACATCTCGCTGGAGTCGACGTCGTGCGACTTGCCGTCGTACAGCGTCGCGCGGGTGTTCACGAAGGGGTAGCCCGTGCGGCCACCGCTAATGTGGAACTCTCTCAAGCCCTCACCAACCTTCGGGATGTACTCGCGCGGCACGTTGCCGCCCTTGATCGCGTCGACAAATTCCAGCAGCCCGCCCTCGGTCTCGACCGGCTCGAACTTGACGTTCACGACGGCGAACTGACCGCGACCACCGGACTGACGCACGTAGCGCGCGACCGTATCGATCGGCTTCTTGAGGCGCTGCTTGAAGGCCACCTTCGGGCGTCCGGTCTGCACCATGCACTTGTGGTCGTTCTGGATGCGGTTGACGACGACTTCGAGGTGCAGCTCGCCCATGCCCGAGATGACCAGCTGCCCGGTCGCCTCATTCGTCACGGCGCGGAAGGTCGGGTCCTCGCGCGTCATGCGCCCGATGATCATGGACAGCTTGTCGCGGTCCTTGTTCTCCTTGGGCTCCAAGGACATCGAGATGACGGAGTCCGGGAAGGACATCTTGACGAGCACGATCGGATCGTCCTCGTCACACAGGGTGTCGCCCGTGATCGTGTTC
Source organism: Planctomycetota bacterium (assembly GCA_047618565.1). Classification (GTDB taxonomy): domain Bacteria; phylum Planctomycetota; class UBA1135; order UBA1135; genus JBLHKW01. Next base: position 1,759 of record JBLHKW010000243.1, on the reverse strand, counting down.
TTGAGACCGATAACGGCGGCGATATCCCCGGCCGGCACAGCCTCGACGGCCTCGCGCTTGTTGGCGTGAATACGCACCAGGCGTCCGATGCGCTCCGTCTTGCCGGTGCGCGGATTGAGCAGTTTCTGGCCCTTCTCGAGGATTCCCGAGTAGACCCGCACGAAGGTCAGGTCGCCCGTGCTCTCGGCGACGGTCTTGAAGGCCATCAGGGACACGGGCTCCGTGCTGATCGGCTTGCGAATGACCACCTCGTCAGAGCGCGGAACGGATCCCACGAGATCCGCGATCTCGATCGGCGAGGGAAGGAAGTCGATTACGGCGTCCAGGATGAAACGTACGCCCTTGTGCTTCAGGGCAGATCCGGCCAGAACGGGCGTCGCGTCCAGGGTCAGCGTCGCGTGCCGCAGGGCGCGCATCACCATCGCCTCCGGGATCTCCTTGTCCTCGATGAAGAGGTCGAGCAGTTCCTCGTCGTTCTCGGCCGCGATCTCGAGCATCTCGTGGCGGCGCATCTGCGCCTCCTCCATCAGCTCCGCGGGAACTTCGCCCTCAAGGTACTCGCGTCCCTCACCCTCGTCCGGGAAGGTGACGTGCTTCATGCGGATCAGGTCGATGAAGCCAGAGAATTCCTTCTCGGCCCCGACCGGCATCTGAACTGCCACCGGACGCGCTCCAAGGCGCTCCCGGATCGAGTGCACCGCGGCGTAGAAGTCGGCGCCAACGCGGTCCATCTTGTTGATGAAACAGATGCGCGGAACCTTGTAGCGGTCAGCTTGACGCCACACGGTCTCGGACTGGGCCTCGACGCCGCTCACCGCGTCGAACACCGCGACCGCTCCGTCGAGCACGCGCAACGAGCGCTCGACCTCGGCCGTGAAGTCCACGTGGCCGGGGGTGTCAATGATGTTGATGCCGTACGAGTTCCACTCGCAGGTGGTCGCAGCCGACTGGATCGTGATCCCGCGCTTCTGCTCCTCCTCGAGGAAGTCCATGGTCGCGGCGCCGTCGTGAACCTCGCCCGTCTTGTGGATCTTCTCGGTCAGGAACAGCACGCGCTCCGTGACGGTGGTCTTGCCCGCATCGATGTGGGCCATGATCCCGATGTTGCGACGCTCGGAGGGCCCGGGGCGCTTGTTCTTGAGAAGATGGGGGGAATCGGACTTGAGGACGGCTGTCATGACGGGGGTTGGTTTTTCAGGGGCCGAAATGATCCGGCCCCGGGGCCAGTTCGGCGCGGGGATGGGCCCCGTGGAGGAGGCTCGGTATGTCGATCGGCGCTCCTGAGAGTCTGGAGGCGCCAGGGAAAACGTTTCAGCGTACGCCTGTCCTAACGGGCGTCAAGACCGCTAGTGATCAGAATCTCGGGTGTCCCGGATTGGCCCCACGACCAGCAGCTGCCCGATCAGCCCGCGGCTGGCATCGACCCCCCCACGGGGCATCCCGGCACCGACTTCCTTGCCATCCGCCGTGTAGCCGTGGAAGCGCCACGGAATGCCCTCGCCCATGCCCTCCAGGGGGGTCGTCTGCAGGTGCAATGCCACGTGCGGCTCGGGCGTGACCGGCGAGAAGCCCGAGTAGCCCACCCGCGCCAGGGACTGGCCGATCTCGACCTCATCCCCCTGGGCGACCAGAAAGGACCCGGTCAGGAGGTGGCTCAGGAAAAGGAACTCGTCCTCGGCCGTGCAGAGGACCAGGCGGTTGCCGGCGGGCTGTACGCCCGGCTGCGGCCTCCCGAGGGGCGAATCCGCGATTCCGTCAC
>JBLHKW010000242.1:0-4937 GCA_047618565.1 Planctomycetota bacterium | reverse complement strand
CGCTCGCTGTTTCAGCCGACCGCACTCGGGGGGGGCGTGGGTGCCCCGGCGGTACATAGCCGACCCTTCGGCGTACGAGGGGGGGTGGGTTTAGGACCTTTCGTCGAAACCCGACGCGATCAGCACTTCGAGGCGCTCGATCAGGGCCTCAGCGTCGCTCCCGCGGACCGTCACCTGGAGTTCTGTGTCCGGGCCCGCACCGAGCGTCATCAGCTGAATGATGCTCTTGCCGTTCACCTCACGCCCGTTGCAGCCCATGCAGAGCTCTGCCTCGAACTCGAGGGCCAGGGCCACGATGGCATGGCACGGACGCGCGTGCATCCCGGCCTGGTTGACGATTCGTAAGGTTCGGGTGATCTCCATGAGGGCTCTATCGATCCGCTCGCGGCCCGGGCCGCAGGTCACGGTCCCCCACCCGGCCAGCCGCGCCGGCCCCGCTGCTGGCAGCCCGATCGCTCATCAGGCGCCCGATCACGTTTCCGACAGCCTCTTAGACTGCCGACATCTCTTTCAGGAGGCTGACCAGATCGCTCTTGGTCTTGGCCGACTCTGCGAAACGCCGAAAATCGGGATGACGGCTGAGTTTCGCGATCCAGCGCATCATCTCCAGGTGCGCCTCGGGGTCGTAATCGTCGCCCGCACGATCGGGCCGCAGGATCACGAAAAGCGTGGTCACGGGCTCCCCGTCGATGGCCGCCCACTCAACCGGCTGATCGAGCACCATCAGGCTGCAGATCGACTGGGTCAGGCCGGCGATCTTGACGTGCGGAATCGCGACATTCATTCCGACCCCGGTCGACGCGAGCAGTTCACGCTCCGCCAGGGCCTTGTCCGCCCTGGCAGCCAGGCTCTCGTCCAGAGCCCCTGACTTCAGGAGCTGCTGGACGGCGCTCAGCAGGACCTCGCCCTTGTCAGCCCCTTTTAGCTTGATGCTGCAGGACTTTGCCTTGAATTGCTTCCACCAGTTCATGCGAGTTGAGTCGTGATTCTTCGTTGATTTGCGCGGGATCGGAGCGGGAGAGATTATCAAAATCGGGCCTGACCGAGGAGTTCGCATCGGCATTCCCTGCCAGGATCGGCCCCCACATGCGGGCTCGCTAGTACTGAAACAGTCCCGGGACCCCGGACGGGCCACGATCACGGCCCGCGAAGGCCCGCTCGGAGCGCGGATAGAGCACCCGCAACAGGTAGAGCCCCGCGGCGGGCGCGGTCGGACCCGCATTCGAGCGGTCCCGGCTCTCCAGGGCAAATTTGACGTCATCAGGGGACAACCGCCCCCTACCGACGTCGATCAGGGTTCCGGCGATCGCGCGCACCATGTTGTAGAGGAATCCGTTGCCCTGGACGAAGATCGCGAATCGTCCGTGGCGCGCGACCAGGCGCACACAGGCGACCTTGCGCACCATGCTCGAGGGCTTCGAGCCGCTGGTGGCGAAGGCGCTGAAGTCGTGCTCCCCCTCGAGCACGCGCGCGGCGAGACGCATCGCACCGTGATCAAGGGGCTGGTTGATCCAGTGGAACTGGTCGTTCCCGAAGGCAGGCCGGAATCGCTCGGTGACCACCACGTACACGTAGCGCTTCCCGATGGCATCGAAGCGTGCGTGGAAGTCGTCGCGACAGGTCTCGAGGCGCCGCACGACCACGCCATCGGCAAGGTGTGCGTTGAGCGCGTGGCGCAGCCTGTCGTCGGGCAGCGATGAAGACAGGTGGCAATGGGCGACCTGACGCAGACCGTGGACACCCGTGTCGGTGCGCCCCGCGCCCTGGACGCTGACGACCTCACCGAGCAGCGAAAGGACAGCCTCTTCGAGAGCGCCCTGTACGGACTCGAATCCATCCTGGCGCTGCCAGCCGAAGAACCGTGCGCCATCGTAGGCGACCTGCATGCGAACGTTGCGCATGGCGGCGAAGCATACTGCCTTCGCCGGCCGAGCCTACTGCGAGTCGCGGAATCGCCGGCGCCGGTAGGAGCTGGGGATATCGAGCTCCTTGCGGTACTTGGCGACGGTCCGGCGGGCGATGCGGATTCCGCGCTGCTCCAGCTCCGCCACCACCTCGTCGTCGGATAGGGGCCGGGCCTCGTCCTCCTCCTCGAAGACGCGCGCCACCATGCGCCGCACGTCATCCCGCGCGGCGCTCGATGAGCCATCGGCGCCCTGCTCCGCACCCGTGGAGGCCTGAAAGAAGGAACGCAGCGCGAGAATGCCCCAGGGGGTCTGGGCGAACTTCCCGGCCACGGCGCGACTGACGGTGCTCACGTGGAGCTCGAGCTGCTCCGCGAGAGCGTTCATGCGCAGGGGCCGCAGGTTTCCGGGGCCCTCCTCCAGGAAGCTGCGCTGATGCCGGAAGACCGCCTGCGCAACGCGTAACAGCGTCTCGCCGCGATGGGCGAGGGCGTCGACGATCCAGCGCGCCTGTTCGACCTTGCCGCGCAGGTATTGCCGCGCCTGGGTCGACTGGTCGCGATCCCGGGCCAGGCCCGCGATCTCGGCGTCGATGCTGGCCGCGGGCAAGGCGGACGCCATGACCGAGACCTCGAAATCATCGCCGGTCCACTCCACCAGGACATCGGGCACGATCACGGGGGCTCCCCCATCGACCAGAGCGCCGGCTGGCCGCGGGTCCAGAACCGAAAGCGAACCGATCAATCGCTCGAGCTCCGAGATCTCCACGCCCAGGGCACGGGCGACCAGGGGGACCCGGTTGCTCGCCAGATCCTCGACAAAGTTCTCGAGCAACTCGCACAGCTGGGCGTAGTCGTCACCGCAGGGATCGAGCTGCAGGATCAGGGCCTCGATCGCGTTGCGGGCCCCGATGCCACAGGGCTCGAGGGACTGCAAGGCGGCCACGCCGCGTGCCAGACAGAGCGCGTCGCGCTGCAAGCCAACGTCTGCGGCCAGGTCCATCAGTGTCTCGTCGTCGGGTGAGAGGTATCCGCTGGGATCGAGACAGCCGATGAGGAAGCGTACCCAGGAGCTGACCTCCGGGGTGAAATCGGCCGTCATTAGCTGCTCCTCGACCACATCCGCCAGGCTCTTCGCGCGATCCGGCTGGTTGCGCAGCATCTCGTCGTGTGCGTCTGCGTCGGCCCACGTGCCCACGGGCGCGCTGGCGAGCTCCGACGGCGACGCCTCCAGGTTGAGAGCCTCGTTTTCCTGCGCCGCCTCCTGGAGGTAGGCCTCCAGATCCAGGGATGAGAGCTGGAGCACCTCGATCGACTGCAGCATGCGCGGCTGGAGCAGCATCTGCTGCTCTCCGCGTTGCGTGAGTCCCATATTGAGCTTAGGGCGATCCATCGCCAGACCTATCGACCGGGAGGCGGAATCGCCTGAGACCTGTCCCGCGCTGGCACCCGGGTCCCGCTATTGAACAGCGCCGGGGCACCAGCAGCTGCTCAACCACCGAATGCCCAATGGGCAATGCCCCGCGCAGCGGCCGCGCGCGGCCGCCCCTTGGAGGCTCAGGCCCCGCCCACCGCGCGCCGGCCCCTGAGAGCGTCCTCGAGCACGCCGCGGTGCATGTACTCGATGGCGCTGCCCGCGGGCAGTCCACGCGCCAGGCGCGTGACCACGGGGCGTTTCTGCCCGAGCCGATCGAGGGCCTCGAGGACGGTCATCGCCGTGGCCTCGCCCTCCGCATCGGGATCCGTGGCCAGGATCACCTCGCGCGGCGGGCTGGCCGTGATGCGGGCCATCAGGGCGTCCAGGGAGAGGTGGTGTTTTTCCGTCCCGTCGGCGGGATTGAGGGCCCCCATGAGGACATGGTAGAGGCCGCGATAGGCGCCGGAGCGCTCGAGCGCCTCCACGTGACGGGGCTCCTCGACCACGCACAGCTGGGCGCGCTCCCGGCTTGTGTCCGCGCAGATCCGGCATGGGTCGGCTTCGGCCACGTTCCAGCAAACGCTACATCGAAGGGCATGCTCCACCGCGTGATCGATCGCGCGCGCCAGCTCACGGGCGCGGGGTTCGCGCAGAATGTGAAACGCCAGCCGCTCCGCGCTCCTGCGCCCGATACCGGGGAAGCGTTCGAAGGCCTCGACCAGCTGCTCGATCGGCTCCGGATAGGCCATTGGGGATCAGAGCAGGCCGGGCAGATTCAACCCACCCGTGACCTTGGAGAGGCGCGTCTCGCGCATCTGGGTTGCGCGCTGAATACCGTCGCGCAGGGCCGCGAGCACCAGCTCCTCGACCATCTCGCGGTCGCCCGAACGAAACGCGTCATCGGAAATCGAGACCGACGTCACGCGGCCGTCACCGGTGACCTGCACGCGCGCCTCGCCCGCGCCCGCGATGCCGTCGACGGTCGTATCCTTGATCTCTTCGCGCGCCTCATCCATGGCGCGTTGCATCTTCTGGGCCTGCTTGAGCAGGTTGCCCATCTCACCGAAGGATCCGCTCATGACAGGCGTGGGGTCGGTTGGGGAGTCTGTTGGGAAACGGTGGACATCGGGAGCGCGCCCGCCCGTGAGCAGGGCGGCGTCAACGGATTCCATTGTAGCACGCCGGTCATTCCTCGATGCGCCCCTCGAACATGTCGGCGACGGAGCGCGTGAAGGGATCCTCGCGCCCCGGTCGGGTCTGTGCCTGGTCCTCGAAGGTCCACTCGAATCCCTCCCCCAGCACCTCGACCAGGCAGCGCTGAGCCTGCTTCTGGTTGCGGGAGTCGTGCATCATGGTGCGCTCGGGATCCGTCAACCCGCTCAGCCGCACGACCGCGCGCGAGTTGCCGATCGAGATCAACTTGCCGCGCGTGAGCAGGATCTTCGCCAGGGTTGGAGTGCCCTTCTTCAGGCGATCGAGCACCTTCTGCCAGGCCTCCGCGTTGCTCGTGGGACGCGCCTGTTGCCCCGAGGACTCGGGTGCCGCGCGGCGCGTGACCGCGGGCGCTGGTTTCGAAGCCGCTGGAGCCTGAGCCTGAGCCTGAGCCTGAGCCTGAGC
>JBLHKW010000241.1:0-4965 GCA_047618565.1 Planctomycetota bacterium | reverse complement strand
CGCCATTTCCGGCGCACATCCCCAGCGTGCCCCATCCTCGGTTCTCGGGTCCCGGCCCGCCTTTGCCCCGTCACCGCCGGCGTCGGTAGCACCCTTTGGGTGCCGACGCTGGGGGTGGCGGGGCAAAGGCGGAGGCGGGCCCGATTTTTGCTCCAGATCCCGAGGCAGAGGCAGCCGCGAGGCACGACACCACGACACGACACACACCCAAACACGTATCCCAACGACCCCACTCAATAACTCACGTCACTTACCTCGAAGTACCCGAGCGTACGCAACGGCTCCACGAGTTCCGGCGCCATGTTGGACGGGTCGATCTCGCCGTCGACGCGCACATGGTCAAGGTCCGGCCAGGCACCGTCGATACCGAGCGCTGCCGGCCATGGCCGCCATTCTCCCGCACTCGCAAGTTTCGGGTAACCAACGTGTCGGGTTCGGCCTACACGAAGAACTCGGTCTTGCCGCAGTTCGGGCAGATGTTGACGTCGAACTCGACGATCCTGAGCGTGGAGCCGCTGATGTCCCCGAGCGACAAGGGCGCGGGGGCCTCGTGCAGGCGCATCGGGCCCGCGTCCTTCATGAGCGCCTTGCAGCGCAGGCACTCGAGCTTGGAATCCGGGAAGCGCTTGAGTTCGTTCTCGCTGACCATGGATTCGTTCACTTTCCTTCGAAGTACCCGAGCGTGCGCAGTTGCTCCACGAGTTCCGGCGCCATGTTCGACGGGTCGATCTCGCCGTCGCCGCTCAGGCTCTCCATCCAGATCACGACGGAGCCGGGCGGAGGGGATGCTGCCACGCCCGCCTGGAGGGCCTGGGTAATGCGTCCGTCGGGGGGGTGTGGGATCAGGAACGCGAGCTCGCTCTGGTCTACACCGTGGCCGTCGACGCGCACATGGTCAAGATCCGGCCAGGCACCGTCGATGCGGATGAGCGAGGTCACGTCCAGCCCCGCGCCCGCCTCGCCGAAGCTGACCTTGACGCTGGCGCTGCCGGTGGCGGACAACAGCATGGTGCGCGCGCGGCCCTCGACGGGCTCGTCGAAACCCTGTCGCTCCAGGACGGTGAAGTCGGTGCGGTAGGTCGGGATCAGGTAGCGCAGGTCGACCTCGACCCTGGCAGCGGGAGCGGTGTTGATCGAGAGATCGCGGCCATCGGCGCGCCGGTCCAGGGTGACGAGCGGGTCAGCGGGAGGTGGCGCTAGCTCCGCACCCGGCGACAGGTTCCATAGCGGTACGGCGCTCGAGCGCTGGATCTGGGTCTGGCCGATCCAGACGGCGTCGGCGGGCGCGAGGCTCGAGTGGGTGATCCGGAAGCGCTTCTCGGCGTGACGGCCCTTGGGGAACAGGATCCAATCGATCGGCTCGTCCGTGACGTGCACGGTCGCGCGATAGGTGTGGGCGTCCTCCGACAACCCGTCCAGTGGCCCCCCCACAACCTCATCGAAACGGTCCCGGGGACTCGAGACCTCGAAGGTCACGTCGAAGGGCTCCGCGGCCGGAATGAAACGCACGCGCAGGGTATGGACCGGGCGGAATCCGGCCACCTGCTGACGCAGGTCCGCGACGGTCTCCGGCGAAGAGGACCCTGCCAGGTCGCGCAGCTCTTCCGGATCGTCACGCCACGCGAACAGCTGCGGGTCCTGGTCCTCGCCCAGGTCCATCAGCTTGAGAGTCTCGGTGCGCACCACCTTCTCGCCGCCCTTGGATGACTCGATAAAGATCCGCTCGTGCAGGCTCGCGCTGGGATCGCGCAGCAGCGGAACCAGGCTCTGCCCCTCGACCGCCGGACGAGTCGGCAGGTCCAGGAGTTCGAGCAGGGTCGGCGCGAGGTCGATGTTCTGGGTGATGGCCGACACGCGCGTGCCCTCGGTCTGCCCGGGCATGCGGATCATCAACGGCGTGTGCGCGACACTCTCGAACAGGCGATTGTGGGTGAAGTTGATCGGCCCGTGCCCGTGGGAGGCCGGCTCCATGTTCTCGCCGTGGTCGGCCATGAGCACGATGACCGCCTCGTCGAACAGACCGTCTGCGCGCAGACGGTCGAACAGGCGCCCGATGCCCGCGTCGCAGGACGTGATCTCCGCGTCGTAGAGCGCGCGGCCGTTGGCCAGGTCGACGTTCGCACGCACCTCCCCCTCCGTGTTGTCGCGGATCCACGCGGTGCGATCGAAGGGCTCCAGGGGTGCCAGGTCGTCGTAGTACTCGGGCAAGCCCACGAGGTCGAGGTGGTGCTGCAGGTAGATGTTGCGGTAGGGCTCCGGCGCGTTGTAGACAGTCGGAGGCAGATCCGTATGGGGATCGAAGTAGTGCACCCAGAGGAACAGCGGACGCTGCTCAGCGCTCGAGCGACGATCGTCCAGCATCGGGAAGAGCCGCTCGTGGGTGTACTCCGCGTGGGCGTAAAGGGGGCGCTCTTCAATCGAGATCGGATCGTCGATGTTCGAGAACTCGTCCCAACCACGCATCAGTGCAATGTCCCGGTCGACGCTCGCCCACGAGGGATGCGAGAGCACGGCCAGGGTCTGGTAGCCGGCCTCGCCGAAACGCTCCGCGAGACTCTTGGTCCCCTCGCTGCGGCTGGTGGTGCCCGGAATCGGCACGGCCAGGTAGTTGCCGTGGGTCTTCGGGTAGAGGCCCGTGAAGATGCTCGTCAGCGACGGAAACGTCGAGTTGAACTGGGTCGAGTTGGACTCGAAGAAGGTCGCGCTCGCCGCGAATGCATCGATGACCGGGCTGGTCGGCAGATCGTAGCCGTAGCACGAGAGGTGATCCGCGCGCAGGGTGTCGATGACGATGATCACGACCGGCGTCCCCGGGTCCAGCTCGAAGGGATCCGCGTCGCCCGCGCCACAGCCTGTGCTCGACACGATCGCGAGCGGCAGTGCCAGCGCCAGGGTCAGGGAGCGCACGCACGCTCGGGCTTTGAGGAAGAGCTGGGTCAAAGGTCCGTCAGGTGTATGGAAAAACGGGCTGGGTAAGGCGCATCATGGCGTCCTGGAGTGGATCCTATCCATTCCCGAGGATCGAGCCGAGCCCCCTGTTGTACGAACCGCCACGGAGCCCGGCGCAGGCCCGCGAGATGACCATGACCCAGCGTCCATACCTCCTGCTGGCCAGCCTGCTGCTCGGCCTGGTTCCGGGCGCGTGCAGCTCGCCGGCGCCGGCGGGGTCGCAAGCTGCGGCGCTCGGCGACGAGCCCTTCGGCCCGATGCGGCCCGCGGACCGGCTGATCGAGAAGCACGAGGTGCACTTCAAGCACCTCTGGCAAGTGACCCATGGCGGCCAGAACACGCGACCGCGCTGGAGCCCGAACGGCGAGCAGATCACGTACCAGTTTTCAAACCTCGCCACCGGCGTCGAGTGCGACCATGTGCGCGTGCAGGACTTGCAGACCGGCCGGGTAAGAGCCGTCTCCGATGGCCGCGGCGTGAACAGCGTCGGTGGTTTTCTCCCCGACGGCCAGCAGCTCGTCTTCGCATCCACCCGAGCGGCCCAGACCGACTGTCCCTCGCCCCCGGACCGCTGGCTGGGCTACGTCTGGCCCGTGGACCCCGCCTACGATCTCCATCTGGCGGATCTGTCGAGCGGCGCCATCCGGACCCTGGTCGACGATCCCGGGTACGACGGCCACGCGAATGTCTCGAACGCCGGGGACGCGATCCTGTTCTGCTCCCGGCGCTCGGGGGACCTCGAGCTGTGGCGATGCGACCGCGAGGGCGGCGACCTGCGGCGCCTCACCGATCGTCAGGGCTACGAAGCGGGAGCGTCCTGGAGTCCCGACGACACCGAGATCGTCTTCGCGGCGACGGTTTTCGATCCGGAGAACGTGGAGACGCAGCGGAAGCGCTACGAGGCCCAGCTCGAACATTGGGCCACCGAACCAGGCTCGATGAAGATCGAGGCCATGGCAGCGGATGGATCCGGACGACGGACGGTCACCTCTCCCGGCGGAGCCAACTGGGACCCCTGCTTCACCCCCGATGGGAGCCAGATCCTGTTCGCCAGCAACCACCATGGCGCCGTCCCGGATCCCAGGAGCTTCGACCTGTTCCTGGTCAACCTGGACGGATCCGGCCTGGAGAGGGTCACCTACTTCGATCACAGCGTCGGCCGACAGTACGACGGATTCCCGAATTTCAGCCGTAACGGACGCTTCCTGGCCTTCTCCAGCAATCGAGGCACGGGCGAAATAGGAGAAACAAACGTATTCGTTGCGGAATGGCAGTAGGCTGGGCGGAGGAATTCCCACATCCGGGAAGCCTTTTTACATCCAGGCAACACTGCCATGACAGTTACCGCCAGCGAGCCGACCGTCTTCGTCGTCGAGGCCGATGCGCCACTACGGGACTCCGTGGTGGCCCTCGTGCAGGGCGCAGGGTTGCGCGCTGAGGCGTTCCCCTCCGCCGGGGACTTCCTGCGCGCCTTCGAACCCCATCGACCGGGCTGCATCGTGCTCGACGTGCGAGCACCCGACGGGGCCGGAATGAACCTCCAGGAGCACCTGCGCTCGCAGCCCTATTCACCGCCCATATTGATGCTCACGGACCATTGCGACGTGGCGACCGCGGTGCGCGCCATGGACCACGGTGCCTTCGATTTCATTCAGAGACCGGTCAAGGGCATGTTGCTGCTCGAACGCATCCGCGCTGCGCTCGCGCTCGACGCAAAGAGACGTGCCGACCGAGCGCAGCACGCTCACCTCCGGGTCCGCCTGGACGGCCTCTCGAAGCGCGAGCGTGAGGTGCTGGAGATCGTCGTGGCCGGCCACTCCAATAAGATTGTCGCGGAACGCCTGGGTATCTCAACGAAGACGATCGAGGTGCACCGCGCCCACGCGATGAAGAAGATGAAGGCGCGCAACCTGGCGGGACTGGTCAAGATGGCTGTCGCGCTGGAGGTCACCTCCGCGACACCCGAGTAGCCGGCCTGGGTTCGCGCCTCAGGGCTGCAGGGTCATGGGCATGCTG
>JBLHKW010000240.1:0-5052 GCA_047618565.1 Planctomycetota bacterium | reverse complement strand
TACGGTGGTAGAGTCATTCATGGTCGGTCTCCGTTTCTTGAGGTTGGGTTAACGCCCCCCAAGCATGCAGCACCTCACGGTGACTGCGCCAGGAGATCGGCCTTCTCACACCATCCGTGGTGAAACTTACGACCCGCTCAAATCCGCCAGGCTCCGCCCTGGCGGCGTTGCGCTTCCTCCTAGTATCCACGAATACGCGTCGTCAGCTCGCCTTGCCAGATCGAATCCTGACGGCATCGAGCCCGCCGTGACTTTCACCACGGGCTACTAGGGTGCGCTCCACCCTCCCGACCAAAGGATCCTCTCCCGTGCGACAGCTCATCACCCTTGTTCTCCTCCTCACGGTCGCCTGCAAATCTGCGGCTCCGGTCCCCGAACTGTCCCAGGGCGAGGTCATCGGCGAGCCGATGATTGCCCAGGAGATCGTGGCCTTCGCCACCGTCGACCAGGGGCCGGCCGATTACTTCGAACGGACGGTGCTCGTCGACGCGACGGTCCAGGCCGTGTGCCAGCGGGCCGGGTGCTGGATGCAACTTGAGGACGACGGGCGGACCGCCATGGTGCGCTGGGAGACCGGCTGCGGTGGCAAGTACACATTCCCCGAAGCGGCGATCGGTCAGCGCGTGATCGTGCAGGGCTCGTTCTATCCGAAGACGATCGAGCCCGATGACGCGGACCACCTGCACGAGGAAGCTGGCGGGGAGCTCGAGGTCGCGTTGGATGGCTACGAGTTCAACGCATCAGCGGTCCTTATCAAGCCGTAGGCGTCCACCAGCGGTGCGGGGGAGTGACGAGATACGCGCAGGGTCCCAAGGTCCCATGCGCGAGCGTACGTAAGTCGTCCGTGCAGCCAGGTGCGTGATGGGCGCCGAGGTCATAGAATCCTTGCGTCCGCCAACCCGCCCCCAAGCTCCTTGCAAACCGATCTCGTCCTGCCCCTCCGTGCGGTCCTTGGCCTGGTACTGGCCGCGGGTTTGCACGCGCAAGAGCCCCAGGTCGCGCCCTTGCGTCTCGATGCAGGCACGAAGATCGATGTGGACGGCGTGCTGGATGAGGCCTTCTGGGCCCGGGCTCCGCACCTGGGAGACCTGACCGTGACCGCGCCGGTTGAGGGCGCGCAGCCCACCTATCCGACCGAGGTGCTTTTGGCCTACGACTCCGATGCGTTCTACATCGGGATCGTTTGCCACGACGACCCGACCGAGGTGCGCGCACGTCAGATGGATCGCGACGCCTTCGTGCGCTACGACGACGTGGTCGAGCTGTGGTTCGACACGTTTCACGACCGGCGCTTCGGCTTCTGGTTCCAGATGACCGCCGCGGGCTCACGCGGGGATGGGCTGCTGGCGGACAGTGGCTCGTCCTTCAACAAGAGCTGGGACGGCATCTGGTACGGCCGCTCGCGGGTGACCGCCGACGGCTGGGTGGCGGAGATGAAGCTGCCCTTCAAGACCCTGGCCTTTCGCGAGGGAGCGTCGACCTGGGGCTTCAACCTGCGCCGCAAGCGCATCGCCAACGGCGAAGACGCGCGCTGGGCCAGCCCGAGCGTGGCCTATGATTTCTTCAACCTGGCCGAGGGCGGAGTGCTGGTCGGCATGACGGGCATGGAGCAGGGTTTGGGGCTGGACGTGACTCCCTACGTGCGGGCCGGCGTTGGACGCAACCGTGACGAAGACCCGGCCTACGATTACGGCGACGACTTCGACGCTGGCCTCGACCTGGCCTGGCGACCGACCTCGTCGACCACCGTTCGCGTGACGACCAACACGGACTTCGCCGAAACCGAGGTCGATGACCGCCAGGTGAACCTCTCGCGCTTTCCCCTGTTCTTTCCCGAGAAGCGGGACTTTTTCCTCGAGGACGCAGGGCTGTTCGAATTCGGGCCCTCGGGCAGAGGCGGAGGGGTTCGACCGTTCTTCTCGCGCACCATCGGTCGTGACCCGGACGGTGGCGCGGTCCCGATCCTGGCCGGCACCAAGTTCACGGGCCGCATGGGGGACTGGAACGTGGGCGTGCTCGAGACTCGGGTCGACGGCTTCACCACCGACGACACAGGGCTCGTCGGTGAGCGCTCCCTCGGAGTGCTGCGCCTCTCGCGCAATCTGGGCGAGCAGAACTCCGCCGGGTTGATCTTCACCCACGGTGACCCGCAGGAGGGCGGCAGGGCGCGCACCTATGGCGCCGATTTTCGCCTCGGATCGAGCCGGCTGTTCGGCGAGGGTCACTCGGGCAGCTTGTGGGGCTATTACGTCGAGAGCGACAACGAGGGGCAGAAGCCTGGCGCGGCCTACGGCGTGCAGGCGGAGACACGCTCCTCCGTGTGGGAGCATACCGCCCAGGCGTATGTGACCGAGGAGTCGTACGATCCGCGCCTGGGTTTCGTACGGCGCACGGGCGTCGAGCACTATCGCTACCGGGGCGAGTACACCTGGCGCGGCGGGCCAGGCGATATCTTCCGGCGGTACCAGGTGCAGGTCTCGCCGCACTACGATCAGGACACCGCGGGCCAGGAGGATCGCTTCACCTTGCCGCTCACCTGGCTCGACCTGCAGTTCCAGAGCCAGGACTCGATCTCGATCGAGACCGAGTGGTTTGAGGAGCAGCTGGACGATGGCTTCGACCTGTCCGACGACGTGACCGTAGGCGCAGGTCTGTACGACGGGGTCACCCACACGGTGGAGTTCGAGGGCAATGAGCGCCGCATTCTGACGGGCAAAGTGCGTGTCGAGTTCGGCGACTTCTTCGGTGGCGACCTGTTCCGCTGGAAGGTCGAGCCGGTACTGATTCCCTCGAAGTATTTCACCCTGCGGGTCGGCTACGAGGATATCCAGGCGGACTTCGCCGGACCGGACCTGGACACTCAGCTCTACTCGACGGATATCGACTTCGGCTTCAACCCCGACCTCTCGCTGCGCAACGTGCTGCAGTACGACACGCAGACCGAGGACCTGGCGTGGCAGGGCCGCCTGCACTGGATCATCGAGCCGGGCCAGGACCTGTTCCTGGTGGTCGTCCTCGGCTGGGACCGTACCGATCGCGACAGCTTCCACGGGACCAACGAGGAGATGATCGTGAAGCTGTCGTACACCTGGCGATTCTAGCCCGATTCATTCATGAACGCGGCCGTGGCCTCAGCAGCGCCCCGTCTGCGGACTCAGTTGCCACCGTCGTCCTGTTCGTCCGTGTGGCGCTCGAACCACTCAAGGATGTGCACGACCTTCGCGATCAGGTGACTGCTGCGCGCTGCTATGCCGTGTGACGCCTCCGGGATGCGCACCATGGCCGTATCGACCCGCAACAGCTTCAGCGCCTGGTAGTACTGCTCCGACTCGGAGATCGGCGTGCGGTAGTCGACCTCACCCGTCAGCAGCATCGTCGGTGTCGTGACGTTGCCAACGAGCGACAGGGGCGAGCGCTTCCAGTACTGCTCCTGGTGGTCCCAGGGGAAGCCGGGGAACCAGTACTTGTAGAAGAAGTTGTAGGCGTCGGCCGTCAACGCAAAGCTCGTCCAGTGGATCACTGGCTTGGCAACCACGGCTGCCCGAAAACGATCGGTCTTGCCGACGATCCAGGCCGTCAACACGCCACCACCGCTACCGCCCGTGACAAACAGCCGGTCCTTGTCGACAAAGCCGCGTGCCAGCACGTTGTCGACGGCCGACATGAGGTCGTCGTAGTCATAACCTGGATAGGCGTGGTGGATGGCGTTGCCGAATTCGTGGCCGTAGCTCGTGCTGCCGCGCGGATTGACGTACAGCACGACGTAGCCGGCCGCAGCATAGAGCTGCACCTCGGTGCTGAAGCGCGCGCCGTAGTTGGCAAAGGGCCCACCGTGGATCTCGAGGATCATGGGGTAAGATTTGCTCGCGTCGAAGCCCGGCGGCCGCGCAATCCAGGCCTGGATTCGGCGCCCGTCATGGGACGACTCGCACCAGATCTCCTCCACCTCGGCCAGCGACTTGTGCGCCAGCAGGTCCTCGTTGAGGCTCGTGACGAGCAACGGCTGCCCGCCTGGTTGAACCACGGCCACATCCGCTGGCCGATCCACGCGCGCGTAGGTATAGGCCATTACGCCCTCCGCCGTCGCGGAGTACGAGCCTCCCGCGTAGGGGCGGCCGAGGGATGTTCCGCCCAGGTGCGTCGCCAGGGTCACGCTCTCGCCCACGAGCGAGATGAAGCCGATGCTGGTGTCACCCTCGTCGTCAAACTGGAAGAAGAGCCCGCGCCCATCGGCGCGCCAGGTCAAGCCTCCGATGTCGCGGTCGAAGCTCAATGATAGGCAACGCGCCTCGCCACCCTCACGGTCCATCACATAGGCGCGCGTGATCTGGTAGCCCAGAAGCTGGTCATCGAAACCCGTGTACGCGATCTGACTTCCATCGGGCGAGAACACCGGTCCGGCGTCCGGGCCGTTGCGGGTGGTCAAGGCCGTGATCTCGCCGCTGGCCACGACCACCGCGTGCAGCTCGGAGTTCAGGGGCTCGTACTCACCTTCTGGCTGCCGGTTGGCCGAGAAGACGATGGCGCCATTGTCGGGTGTCCAGGCCAGGCGGCCGCGATGGTTGAACTCACCGCTCGTGATCTGGCGCGGTGTGCCACCCTCGGCGGGCAACACGAACAGTTGACTGTACCCATCCTTCAGATAGCCGGCACCATCCGCCCGGTAGCGCAGCTTGGTGATGACCTTGGCGGCCGGCGCCCACTCGGCTCCCTCCGGCCTTGTCGGCATCGTGGCGAAGGGCTTGCTGCTGACGGGCACGCGCATCGAGAAGGCCAGCCACTGACCATCGGGCGACCAGGTCAGGTTGGCGGGCCCGCTCGTGAGGTTCGAGAGCTTGGCAATCTGCCCCGTATCCATCCAGCGCACGTAGATCTGACTGCCACCGTCGCCACTGGCGATGTAGGCCAGACGCCCGCCGTCCGGAGACCAGCGCGGCGACGAGTGGCTCGAGTTGCCCATCGTCAGCGGACGGTGACCGTCGCCCCCTGCGCCCACGATCCACAGGTTGCGGACGTTCCTGTCCTTCATCACGTCCTTCGAATTGCGCACGT
>JBLHKW010000239.1:0-5095 GCA_047618565.1 Planctomycetota bacterium | reverse complement strand
GGCTGGGAACTCATGGAAGCGTGAGAATACATGTCTGTAGACATGGAATGTCATTATCTTGCGGCCATGAACTCGGAAGCTTTGCAGCAGGCAGCCCTCAACGTGGCCCAGGCCCTGTCGCCCGATCAGGTCCTGGTCAACATCGTGTCGGACCTCGCCCGGGAGCCGGGCGTTGCGCTGGCTCGCATCTGGCTGATCGCGCCGGGCGATCTCTGTGATGATTGTTCGATGCGGCCGACGTGTCCGGGCCAGGTGCCGTGCCTGCACCTGATGGCAAGTGCCGGATCATCCCGGGTGGATCCCCAGGAGATCTGGTCGCGCACCGACGGGCGCTTTCGCAGGTTCGCGATGGGTGAACGCAAGGTCGGTCGGGTTGCGGCCAGCGGGAAGCCGCTGTTGCTGCGCGTCGGAGGCGATGAGCCGTGGTTGGTGGACGGGGACTGGGCCGCGCGTGAGGGGCTGGCGTGTTTTGCTGGGCAGCCGCTGACGTTCCGCGGTGAGGTTCTGGGGGTGCTGGCGGTCTTCAGTCGGCAGCAGTTGAGCGAGGAGGAGTTCGGGTGGTTGCGGACGTTTGCCGACCACGCGGCCACTGCACTCGCGAACAGTCGCGCCTTCGAAGAGGTCGAGGAGTTGCGCCGGCAGCTCGAGCTCGAAAGGGACTACCTGCGCGAGGAGATCAAGGTCGTGCAGGCCTTCGGCCGCATCGTCGGCGAGAGTTCTGCCATACAGCAGTTACAGCACCAGGTGGACCTGGTTGCACCGACCGAGGCCACCGTCCTGATCGAGGGGGAGTCGGGGACCGGGAAGGAGTTGGTCGCGGTCGCTCTGCATGAACGCAGCCCGCGCGTCGGGCGTGCGATGGTGCGCGTGAATTGTGCTTCAATCCCGCGCGAGCTGTTCGAGAGCGAGTTCTTTGGCCATGTGAAGGGGTCGTTCACGGGCGCCGTGCGCGACCGCGCCGGACGCTTCCAGGTGGCCGATGGGGGCACGCTGTTCCTTGACGAGGTCGGTGAGATCCCGATCGAGTTGCAGGGCAAGCTGTTGCGCGCACTGCAGGAGGGGCAGTTCTCAAGGGTCGGCGAGGACCACGAGCGAACCGTCGACGTGCGTGTGATCGCTGCCACCAATCGCGACCTGCTGACCGAGGTGCGCGCTGGCCGCTTCCGCGAAGACCTCTACTACAGGCTGACGGTATTCCCGGTACGGGTTCCGCCCCTGCGCGAACGCCGGTCGGATATCCCGCTGCTGGCCCAGCATTTCGTGGAGAGCGGTTGCTCCGGACCTGTTTCCCGCTGCCCGAAGCTGCGCCAGGTGGACCTCGACGCGCTGCAGCGTTACGACTGGCCGGGCAATGTGCGCGAACTTCAGAACGTGATCGAGCGCGGCCTTATCGGCGCTCACAAGGGCCGCCTGGCCCTCGACGTTCCCACGTCGCGCTCGCCGGTCGATCAGCGCGAGCCCCCGGACGAGGCTGCGCCGCGCCTGCTCACCTTTGCTGGCCTCAAGCAACTCGAGCACGACAACACCCTGGCCGTGCTCAACCACACGCGCTGGAAGCTGGCCGGTCCCGGGGGCGCCGCCGAGCTCCTCGGGATGCACCCCGCAACGTTGACCTCGCGCCTGCGAACCATGGGAATCGAGCGTCCGCGCTCCAGCTCCGGTCCCTGAATCGCATCCAGGGGCCGTGGATGTGCGCAGCGCTGCGCGCTGACTGCGATGTGGGTACGATGCCCGCTACCCATTAGGGGGCGTCAATCAGCGCTTCCGGTCCAGACCCTCATCCTGACAGGAGTACATTCATGTGTAGCCGTACCCCCCTGGCCGCATTGGCGCTCGTCATGGCAGCCCTGTCGTTTGGCGCCGCGGCTCAGCAGCGCGTCAAGCCGAGTGGCCCCGCGGATTTCGAGACCCTGCACGCCGCCGTCGCGGCGCACTTCAATGTGGGCCACTTCGGCAAGGCGTACGCGTCGGCGCAGGAGCTGACGACGGTCATCGGTGCACGGCGTGCTGTCACCATTCGCGCGGCGCTGCCGGTCGCACCGCCCGAGTACCTGAAGGAGCCCTTCAAGGAGGCCCGTAACGCTGGCATGCAGAACCAGGCGCTGTTTGCGATGGCTGCGGGCGTGGGCAACATCATCGAGCAGGTCTACAGCGGATCGGGCGCGCAGATCCAGGTCACGGTCACCGCTGACTCGCCCTTCGTGCAGATGTTCAACATGATGCTCACCAACCCGGCGATGGTGGGGGAGCATCAGGAGCTCATCAAGTACGAGGGTGTCATGGCGATGCTGGAGACCCAGTCCAGGCGCAAGACCTTGAAATTCGTGATCGGAAGTAGCCTGGTCGAGGCCCAGTTCTCTGGCCAGGACGATGATTTCATCCTCGCCATGTGGAATCAGAAGGCCGTCGACGTGCTGCATGCCGCGATCATGAACTGAGCTGGCCGACCCTCGCTGCACTCATCTGCGTGGCCGCGCGCGATTTCTTGAGTTCTTCCATGCTCGATGAAGCCGTCTGGCCCTGTCAGAACCAGATCGGCACTGCCTGTTTCGCCCACCTGTGTTTGAATACAGGACCCACCCTCCCATCCATCCCACGTGTCTTCCTTCCCTTCCGGAGCCGCCATGTCCCGTCTGAACCCTACCCTCGCCCTGCTCTTGCCGCTCGTCATTGGCGGCCTCACTGTCGGCTGCCAGACGACGAGCGCCTCGTCGTCAAGGGATACGTCGACCGACCACGTCGGCGTCTACTCGGCGGGTCCGGCGGGCGTCGCCTACCCGCGCGTAGGCATCCCGTCCTTCAAGGTGACCGGCAAGGACGCCAAGGAAGAGATGTCGGCCGTTGCCGCGGACCAGATCAGCACTCTGCTCGTGCGTTCGAAGCGCTTCACGGTCATCGAGCGCTCCATGCTGGACCAGATCTTCGAGGAGCAAGGTCTCGGGGACGTGGTCAGTGATGGGCAGCTCGCCCAGGCGGGCGAGATCAACGGCGTCGACTACCTGCTGCTCGGCAAGGTGACCAACCTGAGTGCCAAGGTCTCCAAGACGAACAGCTCCAGCGGCGGCTGGCTCAAGAATCTAGGTGGCAATGCCTTTGGCGGCGCCGTGGCGAACGCTTCGCTCGACCTGTCAAAGGTCACCATCACCACGAGCTGCGGTGTCGACTTGCGCCTCGTTTCGCCCGTGACGGGCCAGGTCGTGACCTCGAACTTCAGCGACTTCAAGGAGAGCCTCTCGGCCTCGGCCCTGGGCGTGGACTTCCGCGGCTACAAGGCGGACTCCGGTGCTGAGCTGGAAGTCTCGGAAGAGGACTACGGCAAGATCATGCGCCTGGCGCTGGACGATGCGGTACGGAAGATGCTGCCCGACATCGACGAGCTCCTCATGAGCAAGTACAGCGAGCCGGCCGAGTAGTTCAACAGCGCAAGTAGCAAGCGGCCCGGGCTCGCCATTGGCGGACCCGGGCCGCAGCTATCAGGTACCCGAGGTCATCACCATGATGACCGCTTCCAGGTCCGTGCCTTCGTCCGTGTGGGCGCTCTCCTCCGCGAACCCGCAACGCTCGTAGAAGGCGAGGGCTCTGGCGTTCACCCGGAAGACCTCCACGCGCAGGGGGTCGTGCAGGCTGTGCGCGTGCTTGACCAGGGCGCGGCCGTGGCCGTCACCCTGATGGTCCGGGTGCGTGAACAGGCCGCCGATCATGTCGCCCAGAAGTGAGGCAAAGGCGACAAACTGCCCGTCGACCTCGACCACCCAGGTCTCCGCCACGGGGACGAAGTGTTCGCGCACCAGACCCTCCTGATCGCGCCAGTGCTTCTCCGGAAGAAAGGCCTGGCCCGGGATGGTGGAGGCCAGCCAGACGCGGACCAGGTCATCTTCGTCGGCGGGAATGAAGGGGCGGATCATGCGGGCAGGGTACGGCCACCTTCGATGGAAAGGCAGTTTCTGGTGTCCGATTCCGGCGCGCTGTGGACTATGGCTGGCATGCACACCCGATCGATCCTCGAAACGTACAGGCTACCGCTCCGTGCGCCCCTTCGGACCAGGGCCCTGGTTCTGGGCCTGCTGCTCTCCGTTCAGGCGATGCCCGCTTTGGCCCAGGACGACGGGCCGGACCTCAAGGCCGCGCGGCGCCTGATCGAGCGCGAGAAGTACGAGCAGGCCGAGGATGCTCTGGAGAAGGTAGTGGCGGATCACCCCGCGGCCGGCGCGGCCTGGTACCTGCTCGGCGCCGCCCGTCACGGGAGCAAGGACTACGGGGGGGCGATCCTGGCCAACGAACGCGCGGCGACGTTTCCCAGCATGCGAGCGAGCGCCCTCTACAACCGTGCCTGCGCGAAGGCTCTCTCGGGCCAAGCTGCGGCGGCAAAGGACTCTCTCGAGGAAGCCGTGCAGGCCGGGTTCCTCGACTGGGACCTGATCGCCAGCGATCCGGACCTGGCGTCGATCCGCGCGGATCTGGTGCTCCCCGTCTCGCGCGATTTCGAGGAGCTGCGTGGCCGCAATGGAGTCGTGGTGCCCTACCTGGTGCAGTTGCCCGGGGATTTTGACCCGCAGCGACCGACGCCGGCGCTCGTCACCTTTGCGCCGGGCGGGCACGGGCCCCTGGCGGCATCGTGGTCGATCGAGCACTTCTGGGGGGACGCGGCGAGCGAGCAGGGCTGGATCCTCGTGCACCTGGTCGCGCCGGAGAAGGGCTGGTTCACGCATCCCTCACACCACGCGCTCGAGGACCTGCTCAAGAAGATCCAGAAGGACTACGAGATCGCAGGCGGCAAGTTCCATCTGTTCGGGATGTGCGCGGGTGCGCGGCCCGCGCTCACTTACGCGGGGATGTCCCGTCGCTACTTCGAGGCCATCCACCTGGCCTCGGCCGACGCCTGGTCGCGCTGGGATGATTCGGACCTGAAGGACTTCAGGCGCATGCCGGTACACCAGTTCGTCGGATCCGAGGACGGGCTCGCGCGCTCCGAAATGGAGCGGGTGGGTGTACTGTTCGAGAAGTACGGCGTGCAGCACTCATCGACCGTCGTGCCCGATGCGGGCCCGCTGCTCGAGGGATTGTCGGGCAGCGCGATACTGGCACAGATCCATGC
>JBLHKW010000238.1:0-5459 GCA_047618565.1 Planctomycetota bacterium | reverse complement strand
ACTACCCCAAGGCTGGAGATCCGAATCCGATCGTCAGTGTCGGGATCGCGACGGCCACCGATGGGACGGTCGTCTGGCTCGATCTGGACGCAATTGCCGCTCAGGAGCCGCTCGTCGTGCGCTTCGACTGGACGCCGAAAGGGGAGTCGCTGCTCTTCTGCGTCCAGGATCGGCTGCAGACCTGGGCCGACCTCAACTGTGCCGATCCGAGCACGGGCGCCTGGACGACCTGGATCCATGAGGACTCGGAGTCCTGGGTCAATCGGCCCTCTTCGCCACGCTGGTTGGAGGATGGGACCTTCCTGTGGGAGAGCGAGCGCACGGGCTACAACCACCTGTACCGATACTCCGGCCAGGGCGAGCTCACCGGAGCCGTGACCGCGGGCGAGTGGGCGGTGCGACGGGTCCTCGAGCTGGACGAGGACCAGGGCTCGCTCTGGTTCAACTCGACCAGGGACGGCGCCGTCAACACGAACGCCTACCGTATCGGTCTCGACGGAGAGGGGCTGACGCGCCTCACCGAGGGCGATGGCACACACTCGATCACGTTCAACGGTGATCGCTCCCTGTTCCTCGATCGCCATTCCAGCCTGGCCTCGCCCGGCGAGGTGCGCCTTTGTGATGCTGCCGACGGCAAGGTCCTGAGGGTGCTTGGCGAGGCGGACGTGCCTGCACTCGCGGAGTACGAGATGGCAGAATGGGAGTCGATCGAGATCACCGCGCGCGACGGTTTCGTGCTCGACGCGGCCATCCTCAAGCCGCCCGGGTTCGACCCTCAGCAGCCGCATCCCGTCTGGATCCCGACCTACTCCGGGCCCAACGCGCCTTCGGTCTCGAATCGCTGGAACTCCAGCACCTGGTACCGGTTCCTGGCGCAGCAAGGTGTGGTCGTGTTGCAGGTCAACGTGCGCACCGCGAGCGGCCGTGGGCGCTGGGCGACCTCACTTGGTTACAAGCGCTTCGGTGTACTGGAGCTGCGCGACCTGGTGGACGCCGCGGACTGGGCCACAGCGCACAGCTGGGCAGATCCGGATCGCGTTGGCATCACGGGCTACAGCTACGGCGGATTCATCACGGCGTACGCGCTGTGCAACACCGACAAGTTCGCGCTCGGTATCGCGGGCGGCGGCGTCTACGAGTGGTCCATGTACGACACGATCTACACGGAGCGCTACATGAGCACGCCCGAGAAGAACCCGGAAGGCTATGCGGAGACATCGGCCGTGTTGTCGGCGCCGAATCTGAACGGACACCTCGTCGTGCACCACGGAGTCATGGACGACAACGTCCATGTGCAGAACGCGATGCACATGATCTACGCCCTTCAGAAGGCCGGCAAGAGCTTCGACTTCATGCTCTACCCGCAGTCGCGACACGGAGTGCGTGATCCGCAGCAGCGCTGGCACCTGCGCAAGCTCGAGTGGAAGGCCATTTCGGAGGAGCTCCTGGCCGACAGCCCGAATCCCGGGTAACCGCGCAGCGCGCCCGGGTAGGCATTGAAACAGTTCCCCCCGGAGTTGAGTCATGCAATACGTCATCGTGAGCCTGGGCCTGGTCCTGTCGTTGCTCGCGCGCGGGCTAACGCCTGGCGCCGAGCCCATCACACAGACCCGAAGCGGGTTCGCAGGTGATCTTCAATCCGCCGCGCCCGAGCAGCCGGATCGGCGGCGCTTGTTGCACCTGGCGGATGGGAGCGTGCTGCGTGCGCGCAGTCGCACGGACGAAGGCGTCTGGCAGGTGCGCCAGGGTCGCAGCTGGGAAGCGCTGGAGCAGGCGGTTCTCGAGCAGTACCTGGAGCGCGAGGTGGCTGCGGATGCGAAGCGGCGCGCGGCAGGTGTCGCGCGCGGAGACCACGATGCCAGGGTCGCAGTCGCGGCCTGGATGGTGGGGGCGGGGCTCGAAGTGGAAGCCCTCGAGACCCTGAACCGGATCCTCTCGAAGAGCAGCGACCACCCGGGAGCCCTGGCGTTGATCGCGACGGGCCGCATCGAGCTCGACCTGGAGGGCGTCGATACGCAGCTCTCGTCCGCGCGTCTGAAAGCACTTCTGGCCGCTGGAGCGAAAGGGCCCGCAGCCGAGAGTGAGCTGGCGGTGCGCGGCCTGGCCGCGTGTGCCGGGCGCGTGGATCTGCGGAGCGTGTTCACGGCCGAGCTCCGGCATCCGGGCAATCGCCATCGCGCATTTGCGGTACTGGTCGTCCGGCGTCTCTTCGCGGGCGAGTTCACGGATCAGCTGGTCGAGCGCGCCTTGTGGGATCGCTACGAGACCGTTCGCGAGCCCGCCGCGCGCGCCTTGGCGAGAATGCCGGAGACCGGCGCCATGGCTGCACTCGTCGGTGCGCTCGCCCACGAACACAGCGTCGTGCGCTTGCACGCGATCGAGGCCATGTCGCGCATGGGTTCCGCCGGGGCGATCGAGCCGCTCGTCGTGCACCTCAGCTTGCTGCAGTCCAGCGCTGCGGCCGCGGTGGGCACGCGTGCCAACCTGTTCATCGGGGGGCAGCGGGCGATCGTACGCGATTATGATGTGGAGATTGCCCAGGGCCAGTCCATCGCTGACCCGATCGTCGGCGTGGTCGAGTCCGGAGTGATTCTCGACGTGCGCGCCGTGGCCCAGATCACCCGTGCGGCCGAACAGAGGGCCGTCACCATGGCCCTGCACGTGATCAGCGGAGAACCCGTGGGCGCGAAGCCCGCAGCCTGGCTCGAGTGGTGGGACATGCATCAAAAAGCGCGCGGACAGCTTGAATCGGAAGGAGCGGCGTCGGAACATCCTCACAAAGGATGAAACACTTGACGACCACTCCCGCTCCGCTCGATCCGCCGCACCGCGTTCTGCTGGGCCCCGGCCCCTCACCGTCCGCGCCCTCCGTGTTGCGTGCTCTGTCCATGCCGACCCTGGGGCACCTGGATCCGGCCTTCCTGGTGATCATGGACGAGCTGCGCGGCATGTTGCGGCAGGTTCTCGGCACCACCAACGAACTCACCCTGCCCATGTCGGGGACCGGGTCATCCGGGATGGAGACCTGTCTCGTCAACCTGATCGAGCCCGGTGATACGGTCCTCGTCGGGGTCAACGGCGTCTTCGGCACGCGCATGGCCGAGGTCGCACGGCGCGCCGGAGCAGAGGTCACCATCGTCGAGGGAGAGTGGGGCCGTGCCCTCGATCCGCAGCAGTTCGAGGCCGTGGCCGCAGGCCGCAAGTTCGACCTGCTGTGTGCGGTGCATGCCGAGACGTCCACGGGCGTGCTCCAGCCTGTTCCACCGTTGCGCACCATTGCCGATCAGCTCGGAGCGCTGCTCGTACTCGATTGCGTCACCTCGGTCGGGGGCTTGCCCGTGACGATCGACGAGTGGGGAGTCGACGCACTCTACTCCGGTACCCAGAAGTGTCTCTCCTGCCCTCCGGGCCTGGCGCCGGTCTCCTTCAGCGCACGCGCGGAGGCACGCCTGCGCGCCCGGCAGCAGCCAGTGCAGAGCTGGTACCTCGACCTCTCGCTGATCTCCAGCTACTGGGGCAAGGAGCGTTCGTACCACCACACCGCGCCGATCAACATGCTCTACGGACTGCACGAGGCCCTGCGCCTGGTCCTTGAAGAGGGCCTGGATGCGCGCGCCGCACGGCACGTCCAGAACGCCAGAGCTCTCGTGGCCGGACTCGAGGCCCTCGGCCTGCAAGCGCGCGTGCCCGAGTCGGAACGGCTGGCGCCACTGACCGCCGTCTCGATCCCCGCTGGCGTCGACGACGCGGCCGTGCGCGGTTTTCTGCTCAAGGAGTACAACCTCGAGATCGGTGGAGGCCTGGGCCCGATGAAGGGCAACACCTGGCGCATCGGCCTGATGGGCGCCGGCTCGACGCGCTCCAACGTGAGTCTCTGCCTGACCGCCCTGCGTGCCGCGCTGGCGCAGCAAGGCAAATCGACGACGGATCCGCTACCCGCGGCCGACGCGATATACGGTTAGCAGCCCGGCTGCCGGGCCGAGATCACTGGAACTCGCCGCGCGCCAGCTCGGCGAAGCGAGTGGCGGTCAGTGCACCGTGGCTCCCGTGCCAGGCCAGTTCAGCGTCCTTGAACCAGAGTGCCTGCGGCGATTCGTGGGCGATGCCCAGCTCGGCCGTCAGTCCGCGCGCCAGGGCGCGCTCGTCGATCACGTCGATGTCGACGACCAGCAACCGGTCACTCTCGGTCAGTCCGTCCAGGTACTTTCGCACTTGCGCTTCCGCGCGGTGACTGACCGGGCAGATCGGGCTGCGCTTGAAGACGAGTACGGGCGTCTTGCTCGAGGCTGCGCGCAGGACTTCCAGGGCTGCGGCCGGATCCTCCGGGAGTTCCAGTGTTTCGTGCATCGATGACACCGGCGGGATCAAACGCGGATGTGCTTGAAGGAGATCAGCATCGGACCGCGCGTGAAGGCCACGCCCGGGAGATTGGTCGAGTAGGGGTCCTCGTGCGCGCCGCGACCGGGGTAGGTGAACTCGCCGGTGACACCATCCGCGAACTCGACCGTGAAGTAGTAGCTCGTCGCACCCGAGTAGCCGTGCACCGCGGTCTCGCTGCGGCGGTCGGTGATCAGGCCGGCGCGCTTGAGTAGCGGTGCCGCGATGGCGAGCTGACTGAGCTTGCCGCCCTTGACGACGAAGTAGATGCCCGTCGCAAGAATGGCCAGCCCCAGGAAGGTCCCCGGGTTCGTGAAGAAGGAGCGCTCCGCTCCGGCGCCGAACAGAGCGACGAGTAAGAGCACCGCGATACCGGTGGCGGCCAGGAACTTGCCGCGCCACGCGACGCGCAGGCCTTCCCAGTACTCGGGACCCTCGGACGGTTCCAGGGCCATGGTCTCGGCGTACTTGTCGTGCTCGAGGATGCGGCCGATGCGTGCCGCGTTCGGGCCTTCGCCCACGCTGCCGTCACCGTCCGCGGGGGAGGCGGCGCCCAGGTCGAGGGGCATGGCGCAGTAGGCACAAAGCGAGAGCGGCTGCTCGGGCAGCTTCATCCCGCAGTTCTGGCAATGGGTGCGCTTGGCTTGCGTCGTGGTCATTTCAGCTGGCAGGTCTCGGGGTCCGGCACGGAGTCGGCGATCGCTCCGGGCGTTTGGCCATCCATGCTATCAGCCGTGTCAATCGGCGGTGAAGACCTTTCCGCGCGCCATCACGAAGCTGACCTCGGTCATGGCATGGATGTCCACCGGTGGATTGCCCGCGAGCCCGATCAGACCGGCGATACGGCCCGCTTCCAGGGCGCCGATCTCGCCTCCCAGTCCGCATAGCTTGGCCGCGGTCGATGTGGCGGCGACCAGGGCGTCCATCGGAGACATGGGGGGACATGCCTAGCCCGGATAATTCATGAAGCGCGAGCCAGAACGCGTCGATTCGGCTTCTGGCGGTGCTTCTCGCGCGTTGGCCCCGGAGGCGACCCTTACGGGTCGTCGAGGATGCCAACGCGCGAGAAGTGCCGCCCGAAG
>JBLHKW010000237.1:0-5482 GCA_047618565.1 Planctomycetota bacterium | reverse complement strand
TGGCGAACATTGGCGTCCTCGGCGACCAAAAGAGGTCGCCTGCGGGCCCACTGTCCGCAAAGCACCGCCAGGGACCTAGTCGAGACGTTTCGCCTCGCGGCTCATGAATAACCCGGGCTAGCCCTGGGCCGCGCGCAAGGTGACCGTCAATGCTGCGGCACCGTCGATCTGGAAGTACTCGAGCTCGAAGGTGTGTTCCCCGGCCGATAGCTCGAGCAACGCGCGGTCCGTGGTCGGCGCGTGCCAGGTCCAGTTCTCGAGTACGGAGGTTCCGTCGATCAGCACTCGCACACCGTCGTCTGAAGTGACCTCGAGCTCGTAATGACCCGCGGGGAGATCGACCTCTGTCTGCGCCACCAGGCCGAAGCGCTGATCGCCGACCTCGACGCGGCGTGCGCGCTCATCCGACGGTTGACCGCCGCCCCAGGGGCCCGACCAGTAGGGGACCGTGGAGCGTAGCGCCGGGTCGGCGGCCAGGGCGCGCCAGGCCTCGAGTTCATGGCGCGGGTCAGGGCCGTCGTGCCACTGGAACCAGACCGCGTCCCATTTTACCCCTGCGAGCAGGCCACCGGGCTTCGGGAGCTCCGGTCGCGGTTCGCCACTGCGGAAGTCCCAGGGGCCCCATTCGCCCATCACGATGGTCTCGAGACCCTGGCCGTCGTCTTCGCGATCGAAGGCCGTCTGGGCGCCGGGCAAGTCTGGAAGCTGGAGTTCCCGTGCTTCACGCAGGGAATCGGGCGCCGGGCCTGCGGGGCTGCGAACGGTGGCGTGCTTCAAGCGGCCGGATGGCGTGCTTCCGTCAGCGCTGGACAGAGCAGCGATGACGCCGTCGCCATCGCCATCGAGCTGGACGTCTTCGATGTGCAGCTGGCCGTCCAGATTCGGGTCGTGGCGGTTGCCCTCGATGACGAGGCCGGTCGTGTGCTCCACGACCAGGTCGGCTCCGTTGCGTGCGAACCGGTTGGCAATGATCCAGTGGTCGCGCGAGTCCGTGTCATGGCGCTCACCGAACGGGCCGTCGACGAGCGCGGGGTCCTCGTCCCAGTAGAGCTCGACGCCCATGGTGCAGTCCTCGAGCAGGTTGCCGGCGATGACGCACTCCTGTCCGTGCTCGATCGTGATCCCGCCCCCGATGGTATCGGAGAAGTCGTTGTCGACGATCACCATGCGGCTCGAATAGCCGCCCCACACGCCGTGCTGATGGCAGCCACGGCCGAGATTGCGTAGCGCGACATTGTCACGTGAGAAGGTGGCTTCGATCGCGTTGGCGACCGCGTAGGAGAAGTCGTTTCCGTAGAAGAGGTTGCGGTCACAGCCCTCGACGTCGGTTTCGCCGCGCTCGTAGGCATGCCCCTCGACCGAATCCTGGCCCGCGAAGAGAAATAGCCCGTCGCCGCCGTGCGTCGCGCTGTTCAAGGCGATCACGTTGTCCGAGCAACGCTCGAACATCAGGATCCCGGCCGAGTCCTGACCGCGCCAGTAGACCCCATGGCTGTAACCACGGACGCAGTAGTCGAAGACGTTGCGCGCGATGACATTGCGGTTCGAGCGGTACATGGCCAGACCCCAGCCCGACAGGAACGAGAAGTCGCAGTCATAGATCTGTGCGTCCTCACAGCGGTTGAGCAGGATCCCATTCTGCCCATGACGGCCGCGGCAGCTTCTGATCGTCGTATTCGTACAATCCGAGAGGCTGATCGCGGCTCCATATTTCGCGAGCCACTCACCCTCGTCGTTGTCGTGCGGCCAGAGCCAGTCAGCGGGATTCTCACCCGCGGACGTGCTCAGCAGGCGCTGACCAAACCAGCTGTCGAAGGTGACGCCGTCGATGGTCAACCCGTCGCAGCGCTCGGCCACGATGCAGCCTCTGTATCCACCGATCCGGCCACCCCGGATGGTGACGTTCTTGCAGTCCTGCAGGACGATGCCCCAGCCCGCGAGCTCATCCAGACCGATGTCTTCCGCCGCGCCCCGAAACTCGACGCCCTCCAGGTCGATGGTGACGTCGTGCAGGCCTGTGGCGACGATCACGCCGCCATGCCCACCGGTACCGATTGCTGGCCTCAAGTAACGACCCCGGGGGATACGCGTGTCGCCGGAGATCGTCAGCGGGCCGCGTTCAGGGAAGGCTGCGTCCTGCGGAACAGGCAGGAGGAGAGCCAGGAGCAGGACTGCAGGGAGGACAGGAATGACCATGACGGAGTCTAGCATCGGCGCGCTTTTGCCAGTCTGCTGATCAACCTTGGGGACAGGCCACCGGCCAGGGGGCGAAGTCACGATCCACGTCTCCGACCCAGGACCGAGTGGTGACCGTGTCGGGCTCGATGGGAGAGGAGCGTGTTGCGAGCTTCCATGCGTCGTACACTGCAAGGCATGACGCTGATACTGACCCAGGCTGAGGTTCGGTCCCTGCTCCCGA
This sequence comes from Planctomycetota bacterium, assembly GCA_047618565.1. GTDB lineage: Bacteria > Planctomycetota > UBA1135 > UBA1135 > JBLHKW01. The sequence goes on along the minus strand of JBLHKW010000237.1, from coordinate 3,063 downwards.
TGGATACCTGCATGGACCTCGTTGCGCAGGGGCTGGTCACGCTGGCCCGCGACCAGGCGCTGAATCCATTGCGATCCGCGCTGCTGATGCCGGATGATTCCGGGCTGTTGGGATGGATGCCCGGGTTCGTATCCGAACCGGCGGCGCTGGGGGTGAAGGTGGTCGGGGTCTTCGGGGCCAACCACGGCACCGTGCTCGACTCCCACCAGGGTTTCGTGGCGCTGTTCGATGTCACGACCGGAGTGCCCACGGCGATCGTGGAGGGCAGCGAGATCACGGCCATCAGGACGGCCGCAGCGAGTGGCGTGGCGACGCGCTTGCTTGCGCGTGCCGATGCAAGTGATCTGGCGATCATCGGGTCCGGCGTTCAGGCGCGCACGCACCTGGAGGCGATGATCCATGCGCGACCGATCTCCCGCGTGCGTGTCTTCAGCTCGACGGAGGCCAACCGCAGGGCGTTCGCGGAGCGCGAGAGCGATCGGCATGGGCTTCAAGTGGAGGCGGTGGACTCTGCGCGCGCGGCGGTGGATGGGGCGCATATCATCTGCACGGTCACATCCTCGAGCCAGCCGGTGGTGATGGGGGAGTGGTTGGCGGACGGAGTGCACATCAACGCTGCTGGATCGAGCATCGCGGAGGCGCGCGAACTGGACACGGAAGCGGTGACGCGCGCGCGTCTGTTCGTCGATCGGCGCGAGTCGACGGTGAACGAAGGGGGCGACTACCTGACGCCGCTTGCCGAGGGCGCGATCAGCGAGGCGCACATCCTGGGCGAGATCGGGGAGCTGCTGCTCGGGACGGTGGAGGGGCGCCGATCGGAGAGAGAGATCACGCTCTTCAAGTCCCTGGGCCTGGCCGTGGAAGACCTGGTCAGCGCGGAATTCGTCGCGCGGCGTGCGCGCGAGCAGGGCGTCGGGATCGAGGTCGACCTGACGGGGCGCAAGGGTGACCTTGGATAGCATCCCTATCGACGCCATCCGGGCGGCGCGCGAGCGCCTGCGCGGCTCCGTGATGCGTACACCGCTCGTTAGGCTGCCCCTGGACGGACTCCAGCAGGACGCGCCGAGTGAGGTCTGGCTGAAGCTCGAGAACCTGCAGCCGATCGGCTCTTTCAAGCTGCGCGGCGCGTGCAATGCCATGGCGCTGGCCGGGCCCGAGCGCCTGGCCGATGGCGTCTTCACGGCGAGCGCGGGCAACATGGCCCAGGGCGTGGCCTGGATGGCGCGCCGGATCGGGGTCCCCTGTCGGGTGGTCGTGCCCGATCACGCCCCCGCGACGAAGCTGCAGGCGATCGAGCGTCTGGGTGGCGAGATCATCAAGGTGCCCTTCGACGATTGGTGGCGCGTGATCGTGACCCACGAGTTCGCGGGGGTCGACGGGCTGTTCATCCACCCGGTCTCGGATCCCGCCGTGATCGCCGGCAATGGCACGATCGGCCTCGAGATCCTCGAGGACCTGCCCGATGTGGAGACAGTGATCGTGCCGTACGGCGGCGGAGGCCTGTCGTCCGGGATCGCGTCCGCATTGCGAGCCGAGCGGCCCGAGGCGAGCGTCTTCGCTTGCGAAGTCGAGACTGCAGCGCCTCTTGCCGCCGCACTGGAGGCCGGGGCGCCGACCGAGGTCGAGTACGTGGCCAGTTTCGTCGATGGCATCGGCGGCAAGAGCCTGCTGGCCGAGATGTGGCCGCTCGCCTCGAACGTGCTCGCAGGATCGATCGTGGTCTCGCTCGACGAGATTGCTGCCGCGTTGCGGCTGATCGCCGAGCGCTGCCGCGTCATCGCCGAGGGCGCGGGAGCCGCATCGGTCGCTGCGGCCCTCACGGGCGCGGGCGGAGAGGGCAAGACCGTGTGCGTCATCTCCGGTGGCAACATCGACGCCCGGACGCTCGCGACGATCCTGTCCGGCAAGACACCCTGATCGTGGCTACGCCAGGATCTTGACCAGCTTGTCGGCGTCGATGCAGCCTCCGGTCACCAGGCACACGCTCAGGCCGCGCTGGTGCGCGGGAACCTGCAACGCGGCTGCGGCGGCCAGTGCGCCGGCCCCTTCGGCGATCACGTGGTTGCCCATGGCCAGTCGCTTGATCATCGCGTGCACGTCGGCCTCGGTGACCAGGACCAGGTCGTCTGTGAGTTCGGCGAGCAGCGGGTACATCTCGTCGGTGATGTAGGGCACGGCGACTCCGTCACAGATGGTGTCGCACTCGACGCTGGCCGGCTGGCCCGCGTCCAGACTCGCCTGCAGGGCGGGGCAACTGGCGGGTTCGACAGCGATGATCCGGATCGAAGGCTTGAAGAGCTTCAGCGCCGTGCCGACGCCACCCATCAGACCGCCGCCGCCGACCGGGATGAAGACCGTCTCGACCTGCGGGCACTGTTCCAGGATCTCGAGCGCCATCGAGCCGTGTCCTATGCGTACGTTGCGATCGGTCCAGGGATGGACGAAGGCGAAGGGCTGCTGCTCCCACTCGCGCTCGCGCAAGAAGCGAAACACGTCCGCTGTCGGGACGAGCACGGGTGTGCCGCCCAGCGCGCGCACCGCATCGACCTTGGTACGTGGCGCGTCCTCCGGCATGAGGCTGCGCGCCTCGACGCCGAAGTGGCGTCCCGCCCACGCGAGTGCCTTGGCCGTGTTGCCCGCGCTGACCGTGCTGAGTCCATGGGCACGTTGATCCTCGCTCAACGAGGCCACCGCATGGAACACACCGCGCAGCTTGAAGGAACCGACGGGCTGGTGGATCTCCAGCTTCAGGAGGATGTCGGGCTTGCCACCCTGCGTGTCCAGGGGGATGAGTGGCGTCGCGCACACGATCCCGCGCAGGTTGGCGGCGGCGCTCTGGAACTCGAGCTCGCTCGGCCGATCGATGTCGCTCATGGGGGCATTGTACGCGTTCGGCGATCGGCAGTCCCCGGGCATTGAGCCCCTGGCACCGTATGACGCTGGTGATCGGCCGCAGCGAATGTCTGGGCGCTGCCCAGGAGCGCAGACCTGGGCTACAATCAGCTGCATGTACCGACCCTCGAAAGCGCGCCTTCTAGCCCGGATAATTCATGAAGCGCGAGC
>JBLHKW010000236.1:0-5664 GCA_047618565.1 Planctomycetota bacterium | reverse complement strand
TACAGCCTGAGAGCTGTGCTGGGGATCCTGACTCTCACGAGTCAAGAGCGCCCGTCGGTCACCGCCGGCGGGCACTTTTTATGGCAACGCTCACCATGGGCCCGGCTGCGCCATTCCGCGCCCACCAGGCCGGAAATCCGCCACCAGGCATTCTGGCTGGACGTCCATTAGGGATCCGCTCCCGTCGATCAGGGCCCGGTCTGCGCAGCCATCATTTTTCTGGGGACGGGCGTTCGGATCCCTGTGTGGCGCGGCTCAGAGGTACAGCTAAAGAGCTGTGTGCTGGGGATCCAGACTCCCTCGAGTCAATAAAGCCTACCGGGTCGTGCCGGTGGGCTTTTCCCGTTTCAGATCGTCGCTGTGCGAACCGGAATCGTGCTCGAGCGGAAGGTCCACCGGGCTTTGGCGTCGGACTCGGCTCTCCCTTAGGATCCTCGCCATGTCGACCTATCTCGTTACAGGTGGTGCCGGTTTCATCGGTTCCCACATCACGACCGCCCTTGTGGAGCGCGGTGATCGCGTGCGCATCCTCGACGACATGTCGTCGGGGCAGCTCGAGAACCTCGCTCATCTGGACGTGGGGGAGGTGGGCAGCGGACGCGCGGTCGAGTTCCTGCGCGGCAATATCGTGGTGCCCGGGGACTGCGCGACCGCGTGCGAAGGGGTGCGCGGGGTCTTCCACGAGGCGGCCCAGGTCTCGGTACCCGAGAGCGTCGCCAATCCGGAGAAGAGCCTGGAAGTGAACGTTTTGGGCACCATGCGGCTGCTCGAGGCGGCGCGCATGGCCGGAGTCGAGCAGGTCGTCTTCGCGGCCTCGGCGGCGGCCTACGGAAACGCCGAGAAGAGCCCGAAGGTCGAGGACTTCCTCCCGATGCCCCTGTCGCCCTACGCGGTCGGCAAGGTGGCGGGCGAGCATCTGTTGCGCGCGTGGGGTGAGAACCACGGCCTGCGGACCGTGGCCCTGCGCTACTTCAATATCTTCGGGCCGCGCCAGCTGGATGACTCGCCCTACACGGGCGTGATTGCCATCTTCGCCAAGGCCCTGCTCGAGGGGCGCGTGCCGATGATCTACGGCGACGGCGAGCAGACCAGGGACTTCACCTTCGTCGGCAACGCGGTTCAGGCCAATCTGAAGGCCATGCAGGCCGACCTCCCGGCCGGGACCGTGATCAACATCGGCGGAGGGGCCAGCATCAGCCTCAATAGCCTCCTGAGCACCATGGCCGAGATCTGTGGCGTCTCCGTGAGCCCGAACTTCGGCCCCGTTCGCGAGGGTGATGTGCGCCACAGCGTGGCCAGTCTGGAGCGGGCGCGGAGTGTCCTGGGATACGAGCCTACCGTGGACTGGCGCGCGGGCCTCAAGGTGACGCTGGAGTGGTATCGGGAACGGCATCAAACGGCCGGGCAGACGGGCTGAGGGGTTGCCGCTTCCGGCCCAGGGGGCTAACCTCGTCCGCGATTCCGTCCGCCCAGTCCCTCTCTATATAAATGGCCGTCGCAGGCACCGGCGCTTCCAGCGCGTCCGGGCCCCGGCCAGTCCAGGTTTGTCCCATGGGTTTCCAAGAAGATCTCAAACGACAGTTCGGCCTCGATCCCGCCAGCTACAAAGCCAACCTGTCGAAGGAGGAGCTGTTCCACGAGGCTCTGGAGAACGACCGCGGTTGCATCCGTGAGGGCGGCAGTGACGATGAGCACAAGGCGTACGCCACCAAGCTTGGCGTCGACGGCCCGCTCGTCTACTACACGGACCCGACCTGCACCGGGCGTCCGGTCAAGGACACCTTCGCCGTCGCATGGCCCGAGTTTGAGGACAAGATCTGGTGGAAGCCGGACTTCCAGCGCTTCGACCCGGACAAGTTCGGCCCGCTGCTCGAGCGCGTCGTCGCACACCTGAACGCGGGCAACAAGACCCTTTACGTCAAGGACGTCTTCGCCGGCTCGGATCCCGAGTACGCGGTGCCCTACCGCTTCGTCGGCGAGTACGCGACGCACGCCATGTTCGCGGACAACATGTTCCCGAAGGGCCTGACCATCGCCGACGCGGACGAGAAGCGCTGGACGATGATCAACGTGCCGTCCTTCCACGCGGATCCGGAGCGCGACGGCACGGCCAGCAAGCGCGCGGCCATCATGGACTTCAAGAACCGCGTCGCGCTGGTCATCGGACGCGCCGATTACTGCGGCGTCGTCAAGAAGACCATGTTCACGGTCATGAACTACACCCTGCCCGAGATGGGGCACATGTCGATGCACTGCTCGGCCAACGTGGGCTCGCGCAACGATGGTGCGATCCTGTTCGGCCTCTCCGGCACCGGCAAGACCACCCTCTCCGCGGACCCCGAGCGCAACCTCATCGGTGACGACGAGCACGCCTGGACGGGCATCGGTATCTCCAACCTCGAGGACGGTTGCTACGCGAAGCTGATCGATCTCGACAAGGACGACGAGCCAGTCATCGCGGCAGCGCTTTCGATGCCCGGGACGATCATCGAGAACGTGCCGGCCCTGCCCGGGCGCGAGATGAAGGATCTCGACCCGCAGGAGCTCGACCTGACCGACAACTCGGTGACCGAGAACACGCGCTTCTCGTACCCCCTGAGCTGCAACCCGAACGTGGCCGAGGGCGCCCGTGGGCCGCACCCGGAGACGATCGTGCTGCTCACGGCGGACGCTTTCGGGGTCCTGCCGCCCGTGTCGATCCTCGACACGAAAGAGGTCATGTACCACTTCGTGATGGGCTTCACCGCCAAGCTGGCCGGAACCGAGGTCGGGATCACCGAGCCCAAGGCCGCATTCAGCGCCTGCTTCGGCGCACCCTTCATGGCCCACAAGCCGCCGGTCTACGCCAAGCTGCTGGCCAAGAAGATGAGCGAGAACAAGGCGCGCTGCATCCTGCTCAACACGGGCTGGGGTGGTGGTGCCTACGGGGTTGGTCAGCGCATCTCGATCAAGGACACGCGCGCGTTGCTCGACGCCGCCCTGCGTGGCGACCTGCACAACGACGACTACGAGGTGCACCCGATCTTCAACGTGAAGATGCCCAAGTCGTGCCCGGGCGTGGATTCGAACGTGCTCAATCCGCGCAACACCTGGGCCGACAAGGCCGCCTACGACGCCCAGGCCGAGAAGCTGCGCGAAATGTTCCGCAGTCACTTCGAGAAACAGGAATTCGCCAAGCTCGGTCTCGAGCCGGTGATGTAAATCAAGCGGTCAGACAATGGACGAACGCACAGAACACTACATGCGCGGCCTGGCCCTCTTCGGTGAGGGCAAGAGCGGCGAGGCCGTCGAGGCCTACCGGAAGGCGCTTGAGGTCAGCCCGGGCTGGACCGATGCCATGCACGGTCTGGCGATGGCGTACATGAACGAGGGCAAGCTCGACGACGCCATCCGGGTCGGCAACGAGATCGTCGCGATCGACGCGAACGATGCCTTCGCGCACACCAGCCTGTCGATGTTCTACCAGCGCAAGGACATGATCGACGAGGCCGAGAAAGAGGCCGCCAAGGCGCGCATGATCTCCTGGAAAGAGGATCTCAAGAAGAACCCCGATGCGCCGCCTCCCGGACCCGCCGGGAGCATGGACGTCATTCAATGATCGTCGGCATCGCCGCGATCATGTAGGTGTTGTAGCCCGCCTGGATGCGCGTCTTGCGTTCGATCACGCGCCCGACCGCCTGACCCGCCTCGCTGCCCGCCTGGAGCTGGATGGTGTGCTCGCCCGGCGGCAATTCGATCCGCAGCACCTGAAGTCGGGCGGGTAACAGGGACCACGAGCGCAAGTCCGCCTGCTCGGCGCTGCTCCAGATGGCCACGCCGATATCGATCAGCAGGTCCTGCCAGGCATATTGTCCGCCGTCACGCGGATCCTCGACGTTGTGCCTGATCACTTCGCCGGCCGCCAGCTTGATGGCCCGCCGCAGTATCGCGCGCGCGACGATCGTGCTGTGCATGGCCGCGAATTCGATCTCGGCCGTCTTTTCGATGTCGGTGAGCGTGCCGGTGATCCCGGCCGGCGCGCCGTCCACGGCCACGTGCACATCCGTCGGGTTCTCCGTGGCGAATCGCAGCTCGGGTATCCGGATGCCGGTGACGATAGGGAAGGTCTCCTGGTGCTGGTCGTGAGCCCATATCTGCTTTGCGATCAGTAGCGCCGCTTCGGCCGGGTGGTCGAGGATAGTCTCTTCCAGGAGCGGACCGCGCCCGGTGAGCGTCAGCACGTAGAGCACGCCAGTGCCCGCCTCGGAACGAACCTCGCCGCGCACCCGCGCCAGGTCCTGCTCGACATACGGGTAGTCGGGGGACAGCTGGAAGGCACGCACGTAGGCGCGCTCGGCCTCGTCCGCGCGCGTCGGGGATTCCTCGAGCAGGGAGGCACGTATGAAGTCGCCGAACCCGACGAGCCGGTAAGCGTCCTTTGGGTTGTCTCCGTTGACGTCGCGATACTCGTCGATCGACGCGAAGAGGCTGACCGTGTCCTCGGCGACCTTGCTCTGGATCTCCAGCGCCAGCGTCAGGCCTTGCAGGGAGTAGGCCTGGGCGTCGTCACCACCGTGCACGGCTTCGAGCGCGGCGAGCAGCGCATAGACGAGCTGGTGCTCGTAGTCCCGCAACTTGTACGCCAGCGCATTGTCGTCCGTCAGCAGCGACTTGGCGCCGCGCAAGAGCTTGCGGTGCTCGCGCTTGTCGGCCGCCTCGACCAGCTCCTCGCGCACCGACCTCAGGTTCTCCAGCGCCAGGTCCAGGTCGCCGGCTGCGATATGCACGATGCTCTTCTCGAGCTCCCAGCGCTGCGCGTTGCTGGAGTCCTTGCGCTCGTACTCCTCGAGTCGCTCGAGGGCTCGATCGTGGTCGCCAGCGTAATACGCCCTCTGAACGACCCCCATGTCGGCCGTCCGGCAGCCGCCGAGGGCCGCGGCCAGGATCAGGACGGTCGTTGCCCCAGTGAGTTTGGTCACCGGGCTAGAACAGGCTCTTCTGGTATTCCTTGCTCACCTTCGAGGTGAACTGCTCATCCCAGCCCGTCACCATGTCCACCAGGTCGAGCTTCAGGATCGTGTCCCGCTGGCTCGTGCGGCCCGAGGTTGTCGTTCCTGTGGAGATGGACGGGAACAGCAGCACCTGCACCGGGTTCTCGTCAGTCTCGAGCGTCTCCAGGAACTGGCGCCGCCCCGCGGGCAGGAACAGGTCGTCCTGGCGCAGATTGGACGCGGATAGTGCGCGGTCGATCATGCGTCGGTTGATCGTCTGGTAGCGAGGCGACTCGTTGATGCTGGTTGCGATCAGCTCGTACAGTTGGGCGCCCCAGTCACCGAGTTCCTCGGATCCCTGGTTCTCGATCCCCATGACGGCCACGGTCACGGGCTGCGAGCCCTCACTTTGCGCTGAGTGGCTCGTGAGCAGCTTCGCGATTCCGTCGGTCAGGATCTTGTTGTAGGCGGCGGCTCCGGCGGACTCGTTGCCAACCAGGTCGGCCTCGTCGTCTGCCATGATCCGGCCCGTGCCCTGGCACGCCGCCATGAGCAGCGTGATCGATACTAGCCCGAATAATTCATGAAGACGCGGCCCAAACGCGACGACCGGCCGGCTTCGCCGTCGATTCGGCTTCTGGCGGCACTTCTCGCGCGTTGGCATCCTCGACGACCCGTAAGGGTCGCCTCCGGG
>JBLHKW010000235.1:0-5670 GCA_047618565.1 Planctomycetota bacterium | reverse complement strand
CACATCGTGGTCCCGGCCCCGACCCCTTCTCGTCGGGCCCCGTCTTCACCGGCTGGCGCGACCTCACCCCCGGCATCCTCCACGCCGCGCCTTCATCCCCCGTAGCCGCCGCCCGCACCTGGCTCCAAAACCTAGGCTGGCGCCGCCACGGCCTGATCTCCGTCACCGCCGCCTGGCCCGCCTGATCCCCGCGCCGCGCCTCAATCCCCGCGCCGCGCCTCACCCGCCGCCGGAGCGCCGGAGCGCCGGAGCGCCATCGCGCCCTGGAGGCCCAATGATGGCCCCCTCTCACCCCGGGGTTCCTCCTAGCCCCGCCTTGCCCCGTCACCGCCAGCGTCGGGATACGCCCCTTGGGGCCCCGTCGCTGGCGGTGACGGGGCAAGGTGGGGCGTCCCCCCGTTTTGCTCCAGAGCCCGAAGCAGAGGGAACGCTATCCCTATCCCTATCCCTATCCCTATCCCCCGCCTCAGAGCCCCGTCCCGAACCCCACGCGCCCATCCTGTCGCTGCGGCTCAACCTCTTCCGGCTGTCCGTCTTCAGCCAGGATGTTGAGCACGTCGAGCTCCTCGCAGTGGCACGTGACGCCCAGTAGCTCTGACAACGACGGCGTCGTGCTGCCGCCTTCGCCGCTGACGGCTTCCTTTACATAGGTTCCGTGTTCGGTCAGTACGGCGATGTCCAGCAGGCCCGGCTCGAGTTCCTTGATCGAGGTGTACTCGACCCAGCGTTCGCGCACCTTGTCGGCACGGCGATGCGCGACGCGCGAGGGGGTCTGTTGCTGGATCACGCGGCGTTCGTCGAGGGTCGTTGCGATACGCGCGGGATCGAGTTCGCCCTCGAAGCGCACGCGCGCGCCGTAGCTCTTGGCGTGCTTGGATTCCTTGATGATCCGCACGCGCGCCTTTTCGGTCCAGTGCAGGCCGCGGATCTCGAGGCGGCCTTCGTTGCGCTGGTTGATCTCGGCTTCCCAGTGAGCGAGGTCGACGTCGGTGGTCTTGGGGTTCAGCAACTCGAGCACGAACGGACGGCCGCCGCCGAGCATGCGCACGTCCACGTCCTCGCGACCGGCGCCGTGGAACTTCTGCTTGCGCGTCCCAAAGGCCTTGCCGAGCACCCAGGCCACGAGTTCCTGGATCGAGTCGCGGGTCAACTTCCCGAAACCCTCGCAGCGCTCGCACTTCTTGCGGCGGCGTGGGTGGCCCTTGCAGTCGGGGCAGAAGAAGACCGTTTGGGGCAGATCGCGGCTCAATTTGAGGTAGCGACCTTCGACGAAGACCTTGGTTTGGGGGGGAACATTCATGTTGGAGGCCCGGGAGCCTAGCGCCGGATGCCCGTCGCCGAAAGGCCTCTGGGCGATTCGCCTGGGCCCACCTCCGGGAATCAGGCGCCCCGAAAGGCCCGGCCGGGGCCACGGGCCTCCGGAAAGAGCGCCGGGAAAGAGCGTGAGCCCCTTCCTCCGCGCCCCTACAATCCCGCCCCGCCATGCACCCGATCCTGTTCGAAATCCCCGGCATCCACTTCCCGATCCGGTCCTTCGGGGTCATGGTCGTGGCTGGCTTCCTGGTCGGCACCTGGGCCTTCAACCGGCTCGTCGAGCGCCACACGGACAATCCGGCCGAACAGGCCGCGGGATACGCCTCGATCCCGATCTGGACCCTGATCGGCGTTCTGGTTGGCGCGCGCGCCTTCTACGTGGTGGTCGAGATCCTGCGCGGAGGCAGCGTGGGCCAGGGATACCTGGACGACCCCTTCAAGGTCTTCGCCTACTGGGAGGGCGGCCTGGTCATGTACGGCGGCGCCACGGGCGGCGTCATCGGCGGCCTGCTCTGCTCGGCACGCCACAAGATCGCCCTGTGGAACGCGCTCGACCTGGGCCTGATGTCGGCCTTTCTGGGGCTCACCCTGGGCCGCATCGGCTGCCTGCTGGTGGGCGACGACTTCGGCCAGATCGTGCCCGAAGCGGTCCGCAGCATGCCCTTCCCGATCACGATCCACGTCCCGGAGGTGCTGCCCGAGGAGAGCCTCTTCGGCGAGGCCAACGCGGGCCAGATCCTGTACGCGACCCAGATCTGGATGAGCGCGAATGCCCTGCTGCTCTACTTGTTCGGTCTGCTCGCGATCAAGCTGCGGCGCTATCCGGGCCAGGCCACCCTGTGGATGCTGGTCTGGTACGCGATCGCACGGGGCACGATCGAGTCCTTCCGCGGTGACGAGGTGCGTGGGCTTTGGTTCGACGAGCGGGTGTCGACGTCGCAGGTGATCTCGATCGCCGTGGGCATCGTCTGCCTGTTGCTCCTGGTCAAGAACCGCGGCAAGCGCACGCACGTCCCCGGGCGCGCCAAGAGCGGCGACTGAGCGGCCATGGGCTCCGGACGAATCTTCGCCGGGCTCGATGAAGCCGGACTCGGCCCCATGCTCGGGCCCCTCACGATCGGGTTCAGCGCAGTGCGCGTGCCCCACGGCTGCGAGGGTGGTAGCGAGCTCTGGGAGCGCCTGCGAGACGCGGTGGCCGCGGAACCCGCATACGACAAGGCGCGCCTGATCGTCGCCGACTCAAAGGTGGTCTTCACGCGCAACCCGCGCGGACGCGCTCGGCTCGAGCGCACGGCGCTGTCCTTCCTCGAACTGGCGCAGTCCTCGGATGGGGCTCCGACGAAGGGCACACACCTCTTGCACACCCTGCGCGGGATCCCCGCGCCGACCAGCGACGTGCTCGGCCACCATCCATGGTACGAGCGCCTGCCGGATGCGCTTCCGGTCTGGACCGAGCCAGAGGCCCTGGCCGAGCGCACCGAAGCCCTGCGCGAGACGCTCGAGCTGCAGGACGTGCAGCTGCTCGCGGCGGGCGTGCGCGTGGTGCCGGCGGGCGAACTCAACGCGTCCTACCAGCAGACCCTGAGCAAGGGCCTGACCCTCTGGCTGAAGACCGCCGACCTGATGGAGTGGCTCTGGAGCGCATTTCCGGGCGAAGACATCACCCTGGTCGTCGATCGACACGGAGGGCGCACCCACTACGGGCGCCTGCTGGCCCAGACCTTCCCCTTCGCCGAGGTCGAAACCGTCGTGGAGGCCAACGGGCGCAGCCAGTACCGGATCCGCGACCGGGCGGCAGGCGAGCGCGCCATGCAGGTCTTTTTCCGAGAGCGGGCCGAAGAACACTCCTTCCCCGTGGCCCTCGGATCCTGCCTGGCCAAGTACCTGCGCGAGATCAGCATGCTGGCCTTCAATGACTACTTCGGGGACCTGCAACCGAATCTGAGGCCCACCGCCGGCTACGTGACCGACGCCCGGCGCTGGCTCGCGGATGCGGGCGAGGCCGTGCGACGCGCCGATCTTGCGCCCGAGGTCTTGATCCGCACGCGCTGATCCGGATCCTGGGGTAGCCTTGGTGGGCTAACCTGCCGAGGTCTGCCCGCCACCCCTCCCCCTCCCTCCTGCCGACGCCCAGCGTCCCCCGCCTCCTTGAAACTAGCCATCCTGGGCGCCGGAATCTCCGGCCTCTCCCTCGCCCGCTTCCTCATGGACGGCGGCATTCCCGCGGACGACATCCACCTGCTCGAGGCCGACTCGATCGTGGGCGGCCTGTGTCGCTCGAAGACCGTCGACGGCTTCACCTACGACGTCGCGGGCGGGCACATCCTGTACAGCAAGGATGCCGAGATGATGCAGTGGATGCGGGACTGCGCCGGCGGCGACGCGGGCTTCGTGAAGCGCGATCGAAATACGCGCATCCGTTTCGACGACCGCTGGGTGCCCTACCCCTTCGAGAACGGGATCGGCGCGCTACCGCAAGAAGCCAACTTCGACTGCATCCGCGGCTACGTACACGCGTGGCACGCGCGCTCGAGCGACGGATCGACGGCTCCGGGTGAGTTCGGCAAGTGGATCCGCTGGCGCTTCGGTGACGGGATCGCCAAGCACTTCATGGACCCGTACAACGAGAAGGTCTGGAAGCGCGACCTCGACTTCCTCACCAGCGACTGGGTCGCGGGCCGCGTGCCCGATGCGCCCGTCGACGACGTGCTGCGCTCCGCGGTCGGCATCCAGACCGAGGGCTACAAGCACCAGGCGATCTTCTACTACCCGAAGGTCGGCGGTTTCCAGGCCATCACGGACGGCATGGCCAAGGGCCCGATCGCCCCGCGCATCCGGCTGAACACGCGCGCCGAGGACATGGTGCGCTCCGGTGACGGCTGGCGTATCAATGGCGAGGAGTTCGATCTCGTCGTCAGCACGCTCTCCCTGGACCTGCTCCCGAACCTGATCCAGGGCATGCCCGACGGCGTTGTGCAGGCCATGCGCACGCTCGAGTACAACGGCCTGGTGTCCTACCTGGTTGCCCTGGATCGGCCGGAACACCCGAACTACTCGTGGGTCTACCTGCCCCAACCCAAGCAGGGCCCGGCGAACCGACTGACCTACATGTCGAACTACGCCGAGAGCAACGCGCCGGAGGGCAAGACGTCCTTCCTGGTGGAGATCACGGCGCAGGGCGGCAAGGCCTTTCCGGAGGCGAGCTTCCAGGACGAGGTCCTGCAGGGGCTCGAGCAGGCCGGCATCATGAAGCGCGACGAAGTGCTGTTTACCGACCGCCACGACGTGGAGCGCGCGTACATCGTCTTCGACCATGGATACGCGGCACGGCGCAAGACGGCGATCGACTGGCTCGAAGGGGTCGGTGTCTATCCGCACGGGCGCTTCGGGCGCTACGACTACGACAACTCGGACCAGTGCGTGATCAAGTCGCGCGCGCTCGCCGACCGACTGCTGGCGAAGATCCAGGCCGGCTGAGCCGGCCAGCTCGTCCTACTCGTCCCCGATGTAGCCCAGGGCGCGCAATTCGGCGCGGGACTCGTCGGAGAGTTCCGTCTCCGCGCGGCCGACGTTGATCTTCGCAGCCACGCTCTGGTCGACGCCCGCCCGGGCGGCCAGCAACTCCATCAGCCGCTCGACCTGGTTCGGATGGGACGCGGAGACGTCGCTGATCTGTCCGGGATCCTGAGCGAGGTCGAAGAGCTGGGTCTCGCCCGACAGGTCGTCCACGATCAGGCACCAGTCGCCCTGGCGTACCGAGTGCTGCGGGTGCTCTTTCTTGAGGGTGGCGTGGGAGAACAGCGGACGTTGCACATCCACCACTTCGCCGACGAGCGAGCGCGCGAAACTCTGGCCCTGCAAGCCCATGCCAGAGCTCGGCAATCCGAGGAGCTCGAGCACGGTCGGCATCACGTCCACGAGACTGACCGGTTCGTCGGAGCGCTCGACCTGATCCAGGCCAGGCACGCGCGCCGCGAAGACGATGCGCGTGAGCTCGTCGAAGAGTGAACGGCCGTGGCCGATATCCCCGTGCTCGCCCAGCGCCTCGCCGTGGTCACTCACGAGGATCACGATCGTGTTCTGCGCCAGGCCTCCCTCTTCGAGGAAACGCCACAGGCGGCCCAGCTCGCCATCCGCGAAGCTGATCTCCGCGTCGTAGAGGTCGGTGTACCACTCGCTCATGCCCGGGCTCGAACTCACGTCGCCGTGAAAGAGCGACACGCCCTGGACGCGCGATTGCTCGCGCAGTGCTCCGGAATCATCGATCTTGGGCAGGCCGCGCAGATCGCAATGCATGAGATGCCGCTGGAAGAGCCTGAGGTCCGCGTCCGAGATCACGTGGTCCTGGTTCCAGGT
>JBLHKW010000234.1:0-5834 GCA_047618565.1 Planctomycetota bacterium | reverse complement strand
GTTGTCCTGGAGATAACCTGTGCCATGCGGGCGCCGTTTTCTCGTGCCTTTGGGTCAGTGTCGTTACTACTCCAATCGGCTCGAGATGCGTCCCCGCATCCCACTGCTCATGAATAATCCGGGCTAGTGCGCGCGCGACATGCGCGCCAGATCGATATCGTCGTCGGGTCCACCGTCGACGCCGTCGGTGCCGTAGCTGCGCAGGACCGGGGGCGTCGCGCCGTTCGGGGGCTCGTACGCGTAGGGGCTACCGAACGGGTCGGTCAGGCTGGCGACGTCCACATAGGGTCGGCCGCGGCGGTCGGGTTCGGCCAGCTGCGCGAGCCGCTGCGGGTAGTCGCCGGTGGCTTTGGCAAACTTCTCGAGCGCCCCTTTGAGGACCACGTAATCCTGGCGCAGGGCCTGTTCCGGAGAGGCACCCGAGCAGCCTGTCAGGGCTGCGGACACCAGGAGGGCGGCCAGGAGCGGGCGACGGAGGGGGGAGAGGTCGAGATTGAGCATGGTTTTTGAGCTGCCTGAGCCCCAGGGACGCCCCGGGGGGCAGGTTCTTCCCCAAAAAGTAGCCTGCTTTCGGCCACCCGGTCGTCCGCCGGGCGCTCTCGCGGTGCGGCTCAGGGGCCCCAGGGGGGGGCAGTAAGGCGCCGCTTGCCGTCGTGGGCCCGGGCGACGCCATCGCTCGCATCCCCGGCCCGATCCCAGAGCTGGCAGGTGACCTGCTTGTGCCGCTGGTCCAGGGCCTCACAGTAATTGGTGTAGATGCAGCGCCGCACTTCCGCGCCGCGGCCCAGCTCCATCTTGAGCCACCAGTCCGGATCGGCCAGGGACTGGCGCGCGGCCCCGACCAGGTCGCAGTGCCCATCTCGCAAGGCGGCCTCGGATTGCTCGAAGGTGCACAGTCCACCAGCCGCGACGACGGGCGTCTCCAGGTCCGCAGCGCGCAGGCGCTGCCGGATCTCGCTCGCCAGGTGCAGGTTGCGTCCGAAAGGTCCGGGCGCCGAGCTGCGGACGGTCGGCATGCATTCGTGCCCGCTCTCGCCGGTGTAGGGGTAGACCGCGTGGCCGACCTTGGGCTGCGCGGCGTCCTCGAACTTGCCGCCCTTGGAGACGGAGATGAAGTCCATCCCGGCGCGCGCCAGGGCCAGGCTGTAGGTACACGCGTCATCGATGCGGCTTCCGTCCGGGATGACCTCGTCGCCGAGCAGGCGACAGCCGATGGTGTAGTCCGTGCCGACGCGCTCGCGGACCGCGCGCAGGACCTCGAGCGGGAGCCGCACCCGGTTCTCGGGCGACCCGCCGTAGCCGTCCTCGCGCTCGTTGCGGCGCGACAGGAACGAGGCCATCGTGTACGCGTGCGCGTAGTGCAGCTCGACTCCGTCGAAACCGGCCTCGCGCGCACGGCCGGCCGCGTCAGCGAAGAGTCCCGGGAGGGTGCGCGGTAGCTGCGCGATATGGGCCAGGTGCGTGTCGGAGACCCGTTCGCGCGCGCCGAACTCGAGCGCCTCGACCTCGCGCGGCGTGAGGACCGTGAGCAATGAGTCGTGCGGCAGGGCGAGCAGCCCCGCGCGCACCTGATCCTCGTCCCCGCGGGCGGCTTCCCGCATGCCTGGCATGGGCGCCAGCCGTTCCCGGTGCCCGTCGTCGAGGGCCAGGAACTCGCGCAGGTAGCGCGCCTTCTCGGGCCGGCGGCGCAGGGGCAGGAAATCGATGGTCTGGATCAGGAGGCGCGTTTCACCGCCCGATCGCTCGCGCACCACCTCGACCAGCTGGCGCAGGCCATCGATGTAGCGGTCGTGCCCCACGCGCAGGAGCGGTCCGCTGGCCACGTCGCGGATGCCGGACGCCTCGACCACGATCACTCCCGGCTTGCCGTCCGCGAAGCGGCCGTACCAGTCCAGCACGTCCTGGTTCACGTGCCCGTCCGCGGTCGCGCGCCAGGGCACCATCGCGGGTACCCAGGTGCGTGCGCGCAGGGACAGACTGCCGAGCCCCATGGGCGCGAACAGCAGGCTCTGGCGCGCTTCAGAGCGCGTCGGCCAGCGCGTTTCGGGCAGGGGGTACTTTTCAGGCATCGGGGTCCTGGGGCCTCGACATTAATCCAGTGAAGGGCCTGGGGCCACAGGCTAACCTGCCCGGGATGTCATCTGGCAAGGTAGCACTCGTTACAGGCGCGAGCCGCGGAATTGGCGCCCGGGTTGCGGCGCTGCTCGGCCAGCGTGGGGTACACGTCCTGGTCGCCGCGCGCCAGCTCGACGAGTGCCAGGTCGTGGCGGACGGTATCGCCGCAGCGGGCGGGGCGGCCACGGCCATCTGTCTCGATGTGACCGACCCGCTCTCGATCGAGCGCGCCGTGAGCGTCGGGCGCGCCGCCGCGGGCCACATTGGCTGGCTCGTGAACAACGCCGGCGTCGCGGTCAGCGCGCCGCTCGCGGCCTCGGACGACGAGCTCTTCGGCCTTCACATGCGTGTGAACTTCGACGGCGCGCGGCGTGTCATGCAGGCCCTGTTACCGGAGATGGTCGCGGCCGGATCGGGAAGCATCGTGCAGGTCGCGTCATCCGCGGCGATCGAGGGCTATCCCTACGTGGCAGCCTACTGCGCGTCCAAGCATGCGTTGCTCGGTTACTCGCGGGCTGCCGCTCTCGAGTTGTTGCGCAAGGGCGTGGCGGTCAACGTCATCTGTCCCCATTACGTCGACTCGCCGATGACCACCGAGAGCATCGCCCGGATCGTGGAGAAGACCGGCAAGTCCGAGCCGCAGGCGCGTGAGTTCCTGGCAGGGCAGAACCCGGGCGGCGTCCTGGTCACACCGGAAGAGGTGGCCGAGGCTGTCCATGCCCACCTGCAAGGTCGGCGCACGGGGGTCGTCACC
The DNA here is from genome assembly GCA_047618565.1 of Planctomycetota bacterium. Lineage (GTDB taxonomy): Bacteria > Planctomycetota > UBA1135 > UBA1135 > JBLHKW01. The sequence continues at coordinate 2,965 of JBLHKW010000234.1, read as the reverse complement.
GAGTTGATCGGTGGTGCGGCGCGTACACACTCTCCGGGACTCGAACTTCCGGATCAGCCGTGATCCGGTTTCTGCACACAGCGGCCCGCTGGGCCACGGAAAGGTCGATCGGATGCTGATTCGCAACATACACCCCGAGGGCTGGAAGAAGGCCTCCGGGTATTCCAACGGCATCTCGGTCCAGGGCGCGCGCGACCTGGTCTTCATCGCCGGTCAGGTGGCCTGGGACGCCGACCAGAACCTGGTCGGTGGCGACGATTTCGCAGCGCAGTTCGAGTGCGCCCTGGCGAACGTGGTCGCTGTCGTGGAAGCGGCCGGCGGCAAGCCCGAACACCTGGTGCAGATGACCGTCTACGTCACCGACAAGCAAGCCTACCTGGCCAGCGTCAAGCGTCTGGGCCCGATCTGGCGCGAGCACGTCGGCGCGACCTACCCGACCATGGCACTGGTGCAGGTCGCCGGCCTGGTCGAGGACGGGGCCATGGTCGAGATCCAGGCCACCGCCGCCATCGAATAGTCCACGCGACCCGAACCACATTGTTCCCACGCTCCTGCGCGCCATGAATCCGAAACACTTTCGCTACCTTGAAGAGGACGGTGTCGCGACGATCCGTCTCGATCGACCCGAACGCCTGAACGCCCTCACCTTCGACTCCTACGCCGAGCTGCGGGACACCTTCGTGGCCCTGCGCGAGCGCGATTCGGTGCGTTCCGTGATCGTCACGGGCACGGGTCGCGCCTTCTGTTCCGGGGGCGACGTGAAGGACATCATCGGCCGCCTGTTCGGGCGCAGCGATGCGGAGCTGAGCGCCTTCACGCGCATGACCTGCGATCTGATCGAGAACATCCGCCTGCTCGAGAAGCCCGTCGTCGCGGCCCTCAATGGCACGACCTGCGGTGCCGGGGCTGTCATCGCGGCGGCCTGCGACGTGCGCCTGGCATCGGAGAACGCGAAGATCGCCTTCCTGTTCACGAAGGTCGGCCTGTGCGGGGCCGACATGGGGGCTGCCTGGCTCCTGCCGCGCATCGTCGGCATGGGGCACGCTACCGAGATCCTGATGCTGGGCGACTGGATGACTGCTCAGCGCGCCTACGAGATCGGCCTGTACAACCGTGTCGTCGCCCAGGATGACCTGGCTGCCACTGCGGCCGACTGGGCGCGACGTCTGAGCGAGGGCCCGAGCATGGGGCTGGCGATGACCAAGCGCATGCTCAACGCCGAGGCATCGATGGACCTGGCGACGGCCATGCAAGCGGAGGCATGGGTGCAGGCCCAGTGCATGAAGCACGCCGACTACCGTGAGGCCTACGAGTCGTTCATGGAGAAGCGCCCGGTCGATTTCGTCTCCAACTACCCGGGCCACTCGAAGTGAAGCAACTCGCGAAACTGTCCGAGCGTGCGCGCGTCTTCGCCGCGGGTGTGGCTCCCCTGGTCGAGGCCGTCGATCACGAGCAGGGTGTGGCGCGCGCGCTCGAAGCCCTTGCGCGCGAGGGCTTCCTGGGCTGGTGCGTGCCCGCGTCGTGGGCGGGGACCGGCACGGACGGGCTCGTGGACGATGGCGAGGTCTCGGTGCGAGCGCTGTGTGCCATCCGCGCACGGCTGGCCTACGAATCCGGGCTGCTCGACGTGGCCTTCGTGATGCAGGGTCTCGGGTCCTACCCGGTCGCATGCGGCGGCCAGGACGACCTGCGTGGGTCGCTCTTGCCCCTCGTCGTGGAGGGCAAGGCCGTGGCCGCGTTCGCCCTGACCGAGCCGGGTGCGGGCTCCAGTCTGGGCGAGATCGCGACGACCGCGACCAGGACCGACACGGGCTGGAGTCTGCGCGGACACAAGACGTTCATCTCCAACGCGGGCATCGCCGACTTCTACAGCGTGCTCGCGCGCACGGATGGCACGCCGGCGGACAAGGACCTGAGTGGCAACTTCACGATGTTCCACGTGCCGGCCTCGACGCGCGGAATCGAGATCAGGCCCTTCGAAGTGATCGCGCCCCATCCCATCGGCGAGGTGCTCCTCAACGACGTTCATGTGCCCGATGCACATCGACTCGGGGAGGTCGGCGGCGGGCTTGCGCTGGCCCTGCGCACCCTGAACCGGTTCCGCACCTCGGTGGCCGCGGCCGCCTGCGGATTCGCACGCCGGGCCCTGGATGAGTCCGTCGACCACCTGGCCCGACGGGTTCAGTTCGGCCGGCCCCTGTCGGCCTTCCAGGGTCTGCGCTTCGACGTGGCCGAGATGGACACGCGCCTGCGAGCGTCCGAATTGCTCGTCGACGAGGCTGCTGCAGCGGTGGATGCCGGTGCCGAGAACACGCGCGAGGTGGCACGCGCGAAGCTGTTCTCGACCGAGACCGCTTCGTGGGTCTGCGACCGCGCGGTGCAGCACCTGGGCGGACTTGGCGTGCGCCGCGGAGAGGTCGTCGAACGCCTGTTCCGCGAGGTTCGCAGCCTGCGTATCTACGAGGGAACGAGCGAGATTCAGAAGCTGATCCTGGCAAAGTCGATCTTCGAAGATCGCGCTGCTTCCACAGAGTCAAAATCGAAAGGCTGACCATGGCCCAGTTCCAGCGGCACATCTTCGTGTGCATCAACCAGCGTCCCGGCGAGAGCCCCAAGGGTTGTTGCGCGTCCAAGGGCGGTGCTGACGTCGCTTCCGAGCTCAAGCGCAAGCTGTACGACCGCGGCTTGAAGCGCATCGTGCGCGCGAACAAGGCCTACTGCCTGGATCAATGTGCGCGCGGTGTGACGCTGGTCGTCTACCCCGAGGGAGTCTGGTACGGCGGCGTCACCACGGGCGACGTGGACGAACTCATCGAGAGTCACATCCTGGGCGGCCATCCGGTGGAACGCCTGCGAATCCCCGAAGCCGAGCTGACGGGCCGTGACTGTTCCGCAGGTGGACCGATCGAGCCACTGAAGCCTTGAGCGAGGAGATTCGATTCGCGGGGCAGGGCGGCGACGAGAT
>JBLHKW010000233.1:0-5876 GCA_047618565.1 Planctomycetota bacterium | reverse complement strand
AGCGGGGCCAGGAAGTCCGGGCGTGCGGCAATTGCGGATGCGTGTTGCGCATCGAACTCGCGCACCTGCGCAGGGTCCATGCTGGGCGGAAGACTCGACTCGAAAGGCGCGGAGTACAGGTTGTGGATCACGGTACTCAGCAACACCGGAACACCGTGCCGCGCCGCGGCGCTGCAGATCGCGCGCAGGTTCTCGCGGTACAGCTCCAGGACCACCAGGGTCTCGTCGTAGGTGATGCCCTTGAACTTGGCGTACTCCATGCTCCACGCCTCCGGGCGACGGCCTGCGCCGAGTGAAGCGGCCGGCGCCAGGGCGTCGGTCACCGAACGTAGTAGCAGACTCCTGCCTGCCAGGCTGCGCAGGGACCTGATCCACGTCGGGCCCAGGTCCATGCGGAAGCTGCGCTCGACGAACTCGTTGTGGCCCGAGTAGACGAACAGGATGTCCGGGTCCAGTAGCTCCAGCGCCTGCTCCGCCAGGATCGCGACGCGTGCGCTGCCGTAGCCTACCCGGCCCAGGTTGATCACTTCGTGGTCCCGGGGACCGGCATCGAGCAGCTGCTCCAGGGTCGACGACGAGAGACCGGCGGTGTTCGAGCCGCCGAGGAGCAGCACGCGCGTGCGTACGTCCCTGGGGGGAATGCGCCGTTCGGCGGACCGGCCCTCCGAGAACTGTGTGCGAAAGCCGCCCGCGCAGTCCGGGTCAGGAACGAGGTAGCTCGCACGGGCATCGAAGCCACGGGACAGCTCGGGGGCTGGCAGCGCAGGCCCACATGCACGCAGGAGACCCTCCAGGCCAAGCGCCAGAGCCAGGGTCAGCGCCAGGCCGAGACAGAGGTCCTTGAGATACGAGCGGAAACGGCCGGCCATGGAACCTCGTGCGATGAAAACCGGTGCGCGACAGGGGGCAGGCCCTTCCCAGGCCGCTCCCGTCTAGTACAAGATGGGGCGATCATGACTCCTGAAACGCAGCACAGCAAGGCCATCGACGCCCAGATGGACGTCTTCCGGCGCGGGGCAGTCGACCTCATCGACGAGAAGGACCTGCGCGAACGCATCGGGAGTTCCCTGAAGTCAGGCGAGCCCCTGCGCATCAAGTTCGGGATGGACCCGTCCTCCGCGGACCTGCACATCGGGCATTCGATCCCGCTGATGAAGCTGCGCGATCTGCAACAGCAGTTTGGCCACACGATCGTCCTGATTGTGGGGGACGCAACCGCCATGGTCGGGGACCCGAGCGGACGCAACAAGCTGCGCCCGCAACTCTCGCGCGCGCAGGTCGACGAGAACCTGCTCACCTACACGGACCAGGCCGCCAAGATCCTCGACATGGAGCGTACCGAGGTGCGGCGCAACTCCGAGTGGTTCGACGCCATGGGCTTCGAGGATGTCCTCAAGCTGACCTCGCGCATGACCGTGGCGCAGATGATCGAGCGCGACACGTTCCAGGAGCGTATGCAGGCCCAGGAGCCGATCGGAATCCACGAGTTCCTGTACCCGTTGATGCAGGGCTGGGACTCGGTACAGGTCAGCGCTGACCTCGAGTTCGGTGGCACGGATCAGCTCTTCAACCTGCTCGTCGGTCGGCGCCTGCAGGAGCAGGAAGGGCAACGCCCGCAGATCTGCCTGACGACGCCCCTGATCAACGGCCTCGATGGACGCAAGATGAGCAAGTCCTACGGCAATGCGATCGGACTGACCGCGAGCGCGCGCGACATGTACTTCGAGAGCATGCGCATCGACGACGAGGTCATGGCCTCGTGGTTCACCCTGCTGACGCGCATCCCCCAGGCGGAAATGGATGCTCTGCTTTCGGGCCATCCGCGCGAGGCCAAGGTGCGCCTGGCACGCGAGGTGACCGCCTTCTACCACGGCGCAGAAGCGGCCAGCGAGGCCGGCGCGGCCTTTGACCGCGAGGTGCGCGACAAGCAGATCCCGGACGACCTGCCGGAGAAGGACTGGCCCGCTGAGACAGATTCCTTGCCGCTCGCGAACCTGCTCCGTGATCTAGGACTGACCAAGAGCACGTCGGAAGCGCGACGAGTCGTGGATCAGGGCGGCGTGCGCCTCGACGGCGAGGTGGTGCGCGATCCGATGCAGGCCATCCAGCGCCCGGCGCAGCCCCTGCTGGTTCAGGTCGGAAAACGCCGTTTCACGCGCATCAAGAACTGACGCTCCGCGGACTCTCGGCTCACTAACCGTCCGCCGAGACCACTTCTCCGCGGAAGGGTCGCTCGATCACGGGATGCTGGCTGTCGTCGAGCAGGAAGCGCACCTGACCCTCGAACTTGCCCAGGGGCATCTTTGCGTCGGCGGAGATGAAGACGTCCCAGACCGGACTACGTCCTGTCGAGTCCTCCGCGCGCGGCTTGCACTCGACCGTGATGTGCTCGGCGGCCGGCCCGAGGACCTCGGTCTCCAGCACATCGATGCGCGCTCCGGGCACCAGCGTCCTCAGGTAGGCGTCGATCAGGCCCGCCTGGCCCTGTAACACGCGCCCGAACGTGAACACGCGCGGGTAGAGGCGCACGTCCTCGACATAGTGGCCATGGATCGGGATGGGGAGCTCACGCTGCAGCGCCTCGTCGTCGTTCCCCTCATCGTCCGTGGTCTTCAGCACGATGCGATCACGGAAAGGGCCCGTTGCGCTGCCCGGTGGGACCGTCAGGGTCAGGGTCCAGACAGGATCCTCGAAGTGGAAATCCTTATCGATCGCGACCTGCACGAACTTGCCCTGCGACGCCACACCGATGATGTCGCCCACGAAGGACGACTTGCCGCGCAGGACGCGCACGACCGTGGTCTGCCCGTAATTGAGCGGCACTTCGTCCATGCGCACCTCAGCGGGAGAGACCTGGAAGAGTTTCTGCGCCGTGACCTTCAACTGGAAGGTTACGAAGGGCGTGCTCTCCGAACTGGTGCGCATGCGCACGATCGACAGCTTGTCCGCGTTGGGTATGAGCAGGATGCCGGTGTCCACGGCGAGCGTCAGGTGGAGTTCGGCTCCCGGCGGCACCACGACGATCTCGGGCTCGCGCGCCGTGGCGCCGACGATCTCACGCCCGTCCGGGGTATGCACCACGACGGCGCCTACCTGTGTGCAATGACAGGCCAGCTGAAGGGAGCGGATGGTCACCGGCTCCGGGTCGCCGTTGTGCAACACGAAGGTGTGTTCAACCCGGCGGCCAAAGCGCACCTTGCCAAAATCGTGATCGTTGGGGAACGGGACCGGAGTCTCGGTCACGACCACGAGACCGGGTTCATGGCCCTCGGCCTGGGACGGCCGTTTCCCACAACCGATGAGAACGCAAAGGCTGACGATCAGGGCAAGGTGGCGGCAGTGCATCTGTAAGAGCGGGGTCGAACTCGAATCCATGGTCAGCGCAGTAGCAAGAATGGTTCCATGGCAGGACGCGGCGCGTGGGACGTGATGGGGGGGGTGTCCTGGGCGCGACGTGCAGGATCGCACACTGCGCGCCTCGCCGCGCACGGTGCTAGTCATCTTTGGCGCCCCCGTACCCCAGGGCGTGTAGCGCACCCGCCTCGGGGCCGCTGCCAAGGTCACCAGGCTCGGGCTTCACGATGCGGAACACCCCGGCATCGCGCAGCAGGTCTGCGAGGCGATCGAGCTGATCCGTCCGGCTGGAGGCCAGGTTGTGCAGCTCCTGAGGGTCCGTCTCGAGGTCGAAGAGCTCGTGGTTTTCGGGTTTCTCGGCATGCCAGATCAGCTTCCAGCGCCCGTCGCTGACACAGAACAGGTTGTCCTCGGTCGTCGGCGGCAAGCCCTTCTCCGGCGCGTGCTCATCGAGCAGGTTCAGGGCCTCGGCGAATGCCATGCGCGGCGCGCAGGGCGTGCCGTGCATGTCGGGCAGCAGGCTCACGCCCTCACCGCCCAGACCCTCGAGGCCAAGCCGCTCCAGGACCGTGGCCGGGATGTCGAGCGTGCGCACCTGCTGGTCGAGCACCAGGCCGCCGACCTGTCCCGGGAGCCGGATGATCAGCGGCACCCGCAGACACCAGTCGTAGAGCAGGCGGTGCTTGGCCCACTTGTGTCGACGCCATCCATCCTCCAGGCCCTCGCCGTGGTCCGCGGTCACGATCACGAGCGTGCGCTCCCATTCACCGGATTCCCGCAGCGAGTCGAAGAGCCGGCCCAGCTGCTGATCCATGAATGCGATCTCGGGATCGTAGATCTTCTGGTTCCAGAAGGCATCGCGCGGCTGCACGTCCTGGTCGTAGCTTATTCCGAAGCGCTGCACCTCGGACTCCGGCGGCACGAGGGTGTAGTCGTGGGCGTCGAAGAGATGCACCCAGAGAAACCAGGGAGCGTCCACGGGGGCCGCCCCGGCGAGCCACTCGAGGGCATCGTCGACCGTGGCATCCGAACGACGCTGCAGGTTGTTGCTGCGCCCGTCGAGCAGCAGGGAGTCCTGGTCCGGCTTCTCGGCCAGGTCCAGGTTCTCGTAGTCGATGCCGGTCTCGAAGCTTTCGAAGCCCTGGTCGAGGCCAAAGACCTGGCTGGCCGGGTACGCGCTGACGCGGGCAGCTGTCTGCCAGCCGTTGTCGCGCAGACGCTCGGCCAGGGTGGTCGCGGAGTCGGCCAGGCGGAAGCCCGCGCCGTCGCCATGGAAGATGCGCAGACCGTGTCTGTGACTGTGCAGCCCCGTCAGGATCGACGCGTGCGCCATCGGCGTCAGTCCAGCCGACGACAACGCCCGCTCGAAGCGCACGCCGTCCCGCGCCAGCTCGTCGATTACGGGCGTCGTGTGCACCCCGTACCCGTAGCACGACAGGTGGTCGGCACGGGTCGTGTCCAGCGTGACCAGCAGGACGTTCTCGTCCCTGGCGCCCGCAGCATCTTGCCCACCACATGCGAGCAGCCCGGCTCCCAGGCAGAGGCTGACCAGACCGCGAGCGGGACCAGCGCCATACACCGCGAGAGCAAACCTGAGCAACCTCACGAATCCCCCAGGTAGGTTCGAATGGCATCCACCCAGGGCGCCAGGTGTTCGTCGATCTCCTCCGTCACACCCGCCGGCCACACGTCGGCCTCGCGTGCGCGATAGTACCAGGCCAGTTCCCGGCGGCGCATCGCACTGCTGGAGCCAACCGCCACGCCGCCGACCTTGCGGCATTGCAAGATGAAGTCAATCAGGCCCCCGGGCCGGCCCGTCGCCAGGCCCTCCAGTACAACTCGCAGCTGGGCGATGGGCTGCGCGAGCTTGCACACGTCGCTGCAGAAGGCGAGGGCCCGCACGCGCGCCTCAGGCTCCTCACTCAGGAGCGTGGCCGCGAAGCCGAGCCCCATGCCTTCGCCCGGAGCCGGGCCGCGGTTCAGCAGGACGTGCGCCGCGTCGAGGCGCTCGTCGGTGCTGCCCGACACCCAGCGTTCCTTCAGGTGCTCATCGGAACGGTCACGCACGGCCCACACGCCGACCTGCAACACGAGCAGCGCGAGAAGCACGGCATGCAGCCGCCAACCAAGGTTTGTCCGGGCCGTCAAGACGCGCCTCCCCAGGCCTGTCCCACGAGGGCGGCCACCAGGGGTAGATCGATCCACCAGAGGCCGAACAGCAAGCACAGCCCGAGCGCGACGCTCAGGGGCCGGTTCAGGGCGCGCCGATCCAGAGCGCCCGCCGCGAGCACGATGCAGAACGGAATGAGTGGCATGCGGAAGCGCGACATGGAGACCACCAAGGCGGTCACCAGGAAGTAGGCGAAGAACAGAAGCAGCAGCTGCCTGGCGCCCGGAAGGGTCATCTTCGAAGCACCGGCGATCGCCAGCCCGAGCACCAGCAAGGGTGCGAGCAGGGACCAGACGACCGTCATCCTGCGCAGCGCTGGACGCGCGAGGGGCGTCCCTTCGTAGCCACCGAG
>JBLHKW010000232.1:0-5884 GCA_047618565.1 Planctomycetota bacterium | reverse complement strand
TCCTGACGCAGCGTCGTCTCCTCATGCTCGAGGAGCAGCGTCTTGTTCGGCGCGAACCCGGTCCACCGGTGTGCGGTTCGGAACTCGACTCCCAAGTTACGCAGTCGCTCGATCCAGTTGCGCAAGAGCGGCGTCGATTTCATACGGCCGTCGATCGGAATCGGAAGCACCTTGCCACCGCTCGAGACGAAAGTCTCAACGCCGAGTTCGGCCGCCCAAGCCCGGAGCGCTTTCGCATCGAACTCAGCCAACATCCGCCGCCACAGTGCTGCGGGCAGATTCTCGCCGTTGTACCTTGCCAGGAACGGTTCGAACTCTTCATCATTCGTGAGATTGAGTCCGCTGCGCCCCGCGACGAGGAACTTGCGACCGACGGAGCGCTGCGCTTCGAAGAGTGTCACCTGCGCGCCACTCGCTGCCGCGACCTCTGCTGCGCGCAAACCCGCCGGGCCGCCGCCGACAATGGCAATGCGTCGCGGACATCCAAGATTGTCGGTAGAGGGTGTCACGCCGAAAGTGTGTACTGCCCCCAGTCCAATACCAACACTGCGTCGCGGAGATACGGAGCCCGGGCAATCTCCACCACATGGCAGAGAGCTGCATTGGCTTGCTGGCCGGCCAGGGCCATGTGGTGGAGATTGCCCGGGCTCCGTATCTCCGCTATTTCCCGATGCGCAGCTGACTCGCGCCGGGTTCGACCGGGTGGCGCGATTCGCTACCGTCCGGCCAGCGCACCAGCAGGGTCAGGGGACCGGGCGGCTTGGCGAAGAACAGTTCGGCCGAGGACTGGGACAGGTAACCGGAGCCCGCGTAGATCTCGGCCGTGCGGCGGGTAGCGTCCGCGCCCAGCAGGGTCACGCGCGCTCCGACACAGGTCGGGTTGGGGCCTGGCGCTGATAGGCGCACGCTCAGTCCGGGCATGTCATCGAAGCCGTTGCGGAAGGCGCGCAGGGGTCCGTCATTCTCCGCCACGAGCACATCGGGACGGCCGTCTTCGTTCAGGTCGCCGACCACCAGCGCGCGCCCATCGCCGGGCACGCTGAAGCCGGACTCACCCGTGATCATGGGCGCGAGCCTTCCGGCGCCGACACCGCGCAGCAGCAGGCCGAGTCCCCCATCCCAACGCCCGGTCTCCGGCTCGCGCCAGGAAAAGTTCTGGGCCAGGGCCAGGTCCAGCTGTCCGTCGCAATCGAGGTCGATGGCTGCGGCGCCGAATCCGGGCGCTGCCTGGGCCAGGCGCGGCAGAGACCGGTACTCGAAGCGCAAGTTGCCACCTGCGCCACCCTGATTGATGAGCATGCCGCTCTCGAGATGATTGGCGCTCAGGACCTGAGACCGCTCCAGCTGTATCGGCTCGTAGATCTCGTCGAGGGAGGCGGAAGCGAAGGCGCGAAATGTGGGCAGCTTGCCGCGCAGGTGCGGCATGGCGCCGACGCTGCAGCTCAAGCCGCGCACGGGCAGCAGGCCGTCGTCGCCGGCCTTGGCCTCGACCAGCTCCGCGCTCCCGTCCCCATCGAAGTCCCCGGCGAAGAGCTGTGCCGGATGTGATTCGGAGGCCTCGTACTTCGTGTTGAGGCCGGCGTTCAGGATCGCGTAGTCGATATCCCCATCGCCGTCGAAGTCCCCGGGGGCCAGGCCGCTCCACCAACCGAGCCGCGCCCCAAGCCCGACCTCGGAGGTACGCTGTTCGAATCCCGCACCCGTGCCCTGAAAGAAGCGGATCGGCCCCCACTCGTGGGCCACCAGCAGATCGAGGCGCCCGTCCCCGTCGGCGTCCGAGAAGAGAGCGCAGGTCACCATGCCCGTGTGCGCCAGTTCCGGTGCCGCTTCGGCGGTGACATCGACGAATGCACCCTCGTCATTGCGCAGCAGGTGGCTCACGGGCGTCTCGGGAAAGCGGCCGGGCACCACGCGGCCGCCCACGAAGAGATCCAGGTCACCGTCGCCGTCCCAGTCCGCGGCCGCAGCTGCGCCGGTGCTGTCCATGTGCGCGGGCAGGCGTTCCGGCGCCGCCACGAAAGCGCCGGCACCGTCGTTGAGGTAGAGACGGTCCCTCAGGAGCACATCGCCCGCATCGCACTCGACGCTGCCGCTCGCGACGAACAGGTCCTGGTCGCCGTCCCCATCCACGTCGAGCCACAGGATGGCCGTGTCTTCATGGGCCGCGTCGGCACTCCACGGGCCGCCCCCCTTGCGCTCGAATCGTCCCGGACCGACGCGCAGGAACAACGCTCCTGCTCGACCGGCGGAGCCGCCCATGAACAGGTCCTCGTCCCCGTCGCCATCCGCGTCGCCCAATGCCAGGCCGGGGCCCGAACGTGAATGCTTGGCAGGCAATAGCGGCTGACGGGCGTAGTCGTCAAAGGGCTGCTCAGCGCTGGCGTCGGCGACCAACCCCCACTCGGCGGCGACGTCGCGCAGGGGCGGCTCGGGGTGCACGGACGTGCTGTCCGGAGCGTTGTCATGCGCCGTACGATCCCGATCGACCGCACCCGCGGGCTCCGTGATCGTGTAGAAGCGCCCCGTCTCGAGCGCAACGAAGCGCTGCCTGTGTCCGCTGGGCCATTCCACGACGAGCTCGTCGACGTGCTCGGCGCTGCCCAGGCCGAAATGAAGCAAGGGCTCGTTGGCCGACATGTAGCCGCGCGTGGGCGACAGTTGGCGCACCTGGGTCGCGCCGCCCGCGCGCAATTCGACGGTCGCGCCGACACCGAAGCGATTACTGGCGACGCCCACGAGGCGCAGCAGCAGGCCACGGCCCGCGCCCTGCCCGTTGCGGTAGATCGAAGTCGTGTCCCCGATGTTGCTCACCACCAGGTCCAGGTCCCCGTCGCGATCCAGATCCGCCAGGCTCGCACCGAAGCTGATGCCCAGGTGATCGAGACCCCACGCCTGCGATCGCTCGCTGAACTCGAGTTCACCTTCGTTGCGATAGGCCAGGTTGTGCTCCGCGCGCGGCGGGACCTGGTGGTAAGTGCGCCAGTACTCCTGTGCGCGCACGGCCGGGTCCGCCACCCGCCGCTGCGCCTGGCTGCGGCGCAGCCTCTCGAGGTCGCTCGTCAGGTCTGCATCGAAGGAGTGGTTGGCAGTCCCATTGGCCGCAAACAGGTCCAGACGCCCGTCGTTGTCCAGGTCACCCAGTTTGATCGACCAGGTCCAGTCCGTATTCGCCAGGCCCGTGAGGTATGCGACCTCCATGAAGCGCTCGCTGCCCGTGTTCAGGTAGACCGCGTTGCGCATGTACTGGCGCGGTTCTGCGCTCTCCAGGAACCAGCGCGAGTCCCCCATCTCGCCCATCATGATCTTGGACATGTAGTGCGTCGTGGGCGACATGTCGGCCGCCACGAAGTCAAAGCGTCCGTCCCCGTTCAGGTCACCGAAGTCCGAGCCCATGGAGAACCATGGCGTGCGTGGTAGGGCCTGCGCCAGCACGTCGCGAAACGTCCCGTCGCCTTCGTTGTGATAGAGGCGATCCGCGTCCCAGAAATCGTTGCAGACGTACAGGTCCGGGTAGCCGTCGCGATCGTAGTCCCACCATGTGGCGGAGAGGCCCGGGTGATTGCCCGAGATGCCCGCGCCGGCAGCGACCTCCGTGAACCGGCCCTGCCCGTCATTGCGGTACAGACGATCCGGCTGACCCGCCTTGACCACGAACTTCTGAACTTCCCCAGCGATGTTGCGTTCCTGCAGGGCGAAGACATCCTCCTCACCCGGCGCGAGTTGCGCCTTACCATTCACCTGCACGGTCTTCGGGCTGCGACCCTCGGCCGTGTACATGCGGTTGGTAAGCAGGTACAGGTCGAGGTCCCCGTCGCAGTCGTAGTCCGCCAGGCTCGCCATGACGCTGGCCCCATCGAAGGCCACGCCACGCGCCGCCGCCTCCTCCCGAAAGCTGCCGTCCCCGGCGTTCATGTACAGGCGATTGGGAGCGTCGTAGTTGCAGACGTACAGGTCCAGGCGCCCGTCGTTGTCCACGTCCGCGAACACCGCGCCGGTGCCCCACGCGTCATCCCGGACCAGGCCAGCCGCCGCGCTGACATCCTCGAAACGCAGATCGCCCACCTGCCGGTAGAGCCGATCCTGACCGAGCTGCCCCAGGAGATAGATGTCGGGTCGGCCGTCGCCGTCGTAGTCGCCGATGCACACACCGCCACCCGCGTAGCCGTGGATGAAGAGGTCGTGGCGTTCGTGCTCCCAGTCGAAGTCGTTGCGAAAGTCGATGCCGCTGTCACCCGGGTCGATGCGCTGGAAGAGTGTGCCCGTGGAGGCAACCGCGCGAGCCAGGGGAACGGAGTCTATCGATCCCTGAGATCCCATCTCGGTCGGCTCGGGCTCGCCACAGGCCATGCAACTCAGGCCCGACAGCATCAGCAGGACGGAACCCGCCACGCGCGTGTCGCGCCAACCCTGCACTCCTCGTCCGCCTGCTACACCCATGGACCTCGATCCTACTTCGCGGCGTTGGTGCACGAATCGGAATATGGCAACAACTCCACCACCTCCGTGGTCTCACGTGCCGTTTCGGGCCGAGACCAGCCAACGGAGCTGGAGCATGCGGCTCGGGCTGTCGCAGGCGACGCGCACGTTCACTTCCATCGGCCTTGGAGGCCGAGCACGAAGCCGGGCGCCGATGACGGACCTGCTACGGAAGAACGCGTTCTCCACGTCCGGCGAAATCCTCGCCCCCCATCGCGGCGGACAACAGGCACGGCTACCGCGCCATCCGTATCGCGCACCTCGAGAGGATACGGAAGATACGGAGCCCGGGGTCTAGCCCGTTGAAAAAGTCCCGTAGCGAGACGAAGCCATCTTCGTCGCAGCACGGCTCGACGAGCACGACGCAGCGGCGACGGAGAGGGCGAAGTCGAGTAGGGAGTTCTTCAACGGCCTGCTAGGCCAGGATGTTCCAGCCCGTCACGGCGATGACGGTGTAGAAGAGATTGTTGAGAATGTGGAACGCGATGGCCGCCTTCAGCGAACCGGTCCGCGCGAAGACCCATCCCCAGGCTGCACTGAAGACAAAGTACATCGGCCACAACACGGGCGGTCCGTGGCCGGCCATGAAGACCAACGACGTGATCGTGATCGCGCCCCATCTTGGTAGGCGGCGCGTCAATGCCGATTGCAGGTAGCCCCGATAGACAACCTCCTCGAAGACGGGCCCAGCGATCAGCGCCAGGACCATGAAGAGCGCCATCCCATATGCGGAACCGCTCTCGCTCAGGTGCGCAAACATCTGCGAACCACCCCCCACGATGCCGCCTTGGCCAGCGAGGGGCAACAGGACCGATCGATAGGTCCAGGCCATCAGGTGTGTCGCGATCAACAGTGCGATGACCGTCAGCGCCGTTTGCTTGGCGCCGTTCACACTCGGGCGTAGTCCGAGTTGTTGTGCGAAGAGCGGACCGAATTTGCGTATGTCCGTCCACACCCAGAGCAGCGCCAGGACGCCGCCGGTCAGCGCCGAAATCACGCCGATCACCTGGACATCAATGACAGCCTCGCCAACGTTTGCATCGCGGATTGAGTTGGCGCCAACGGAGAGGCCCACACCCACCATGGTCTGACTTGCAAACAGGACCAACGGCGCGAGAAGCCCTCGTTTCACGGTCAGGCGCTGGGCCTGATCATCGGGCATTCCTTGCTTCATCACGTACTCCCAGTCGGCATCAGGCCCGGAGCGTACAACAATGCAGCGGCCACCGCGGCGACCGTTCGAACACGGTTCCAGATGTTTCGCTGCCCTCCCCGCCCCCTCGAGGGCGACGGCGTGATGTTTCTCCGTTGCACGAGAGCTCGGCCGTCAGCTGGGCGAGGTGATCGACGGATGCCGCCGAGGAGCGTACGATTCGTGCCCCAACGCCGCTCCGCGCGGACCTGAGCT
>JBLHKW010000231.1:0-5951 GCA_047618565.1 Planctomycetota bacterium | reverse complement strand
GTTCGCGTCCGATCGCAACGTGGACCTCTACGAGCGCTACGGCGTGTTCACCCGTGGCGAGGCCGTGTCGCGCGCGCACGTGATGAACGAGAAGTACTGGCGCGACCTCAACGTGGAGGCGATCACGGCCTGTGATATCGCGCGCACGATGATCCTGCCCGCCAGCCTGGCCTACCAGCGTCAGCTGGCCCAGACGATCTCGAAGGTCGAGTCCGTGATCGAAGGCGTGGACACCCAGCCCCAGCGCGAGCTGCTGCAAAGCGTGAGCGATCACATCGCCGGCCTGCAGCGCACGACGAACGCACTCGCCGCCATCCGTGACGAGCTCGCCGCGAGCTCGCAGGCGCCGCACGAGCTCGCCTTCGCCTATCGCGACGGGATCGTCCCGGCCATGGCCAAGGTGCGCGCCCATGCGGACAGCCTGGAAGAGATCGTCGCGGACGAGCTCTGGCCCCTGCCCAAGTACCGCGAGATGCTGTTCATCCGTTGACCCTGCGCGCCCCCACAAATCGCCGGCTCGGGATCGGGCTGCTGTGCCTGCTTGCGGCCGCCTGTTCGGGCGAGCAGCGCACGCCGTGGCCGCACGCCGGGGTGCTGCGCTTCCAGGGCCAGGGTGAACCGACCCGCGAGCAGGGCCCGTGGTCCTACTGGTACGAGAACGGCCAGCTCCGGGAGCAGGGCTCGTTCGACGACGGACGGCGCACCGGCACCTGGCGTCAGTGGTTCCAGAACGGCCAGCGGAAAGCCATGGGCGAGCGCCTATGGGATGCGGATACGCGCGCCTCGGAGCGCAGCGGGGCCTGGAGCTTCTGGCACGAGAACGGCCAGCTGCGCAGCCGCGGCTCGTTCGTGCGCGGCCGCAGGCAAGGGTCCTGGGAAGCCTGGGACGACGCGGGCGAGGTCGATGACGACGAGACCGGACTCTTCCGCGACGACATCCGGCAACCCTGACACTCCGCGCGCCGTGAAACTCTCCGCCCGTACCCTGCAGAAGACCGCCGGCCTCATCTGGCTCGCCGTCGGCGTGATGTTGATCGTGCGTGGCATCCTGATGCTGCGCGCCGCAGCCGGTCCACCCGAGGAGAGCAGCAACGCGACCCTGCTGACCGGCGCCGCCATCGGCCTCGGGATCGGCGCCCTCAAGGGTCACTATGTTCTACGCCGCAGCGCGATGCGCAACCGCGAGCGCATGCGGAAGCTCAAGGCCGCGCCGGCATGGGCCCTTTTCACGGGGCGCATGTGGTTCCTGATCAGCCTGATGATGGGCTTCGGGATCCTGCTGCGCCGGGCTGCGGCCGCGGGAAACCTGGGCGGCTTCACGGTCATCGGCGCCGTGTACGTGGGCATCGGTGCAGCACTGCTGGCCAGCTCGTGGGTCTACTTCGCGCCGGATCACGTACCGCTTCCCACGCACATCTCGGACGCCCCCGCGGGAAGCGGCGCACAGCGAACGCGCACGGGTGTAATGGTCGTCAACCTGGGCACGCCCGACGCGCCCACTCCCAGAGCGGTGCGACGCTACCTGCGCCAGTTCCTCTCCGATCAGCGCGTGGTCGAGGTCAACCCGTGGCTGTGGAAGTTCGTGCTGAACGTCATAGTGCTGCCCTTCCGCTCGGGTACCTCGGCAGAGGCCTACTCGAAGGTCTGGAGCGCGAATGGTTCGCCGCTACTGACAGGCACGCGATCGATCACGAAGAGCCTGCGCGAGGAGCTGGGCGAGGGCTACATCGTGCGCACCGCCATGCGCTACGGATCGCCGAGCATGGGCGCGGTCCTCACGGAGTTACAGGACGCTGGCTGCACACCGATCGTGGTCCTGCCGCTCTTCCCCCAGTACAGCAACTCGACCACGGGCTCCGTACAGGCCGAGGCATTCCGCCTGGCCACGCAGCAGCGCGCCCAACCTGTCGTCCAGTGCCGCGCGCCCGGGTGTGACGACGCGCTCTACATCGACGCCCTCGCCGCGCGGGTCGAGGAAGCCAGCGCCCAGACGCGCGTCGACTTCCACGTCTTCAGCTTCCACGGCATACCCGAGTCCTACGTGAAGAACGGTGATCCGTACCTCGAACAGTGCAGACGGACGGCCTGGGCACTCGCCCAGCGCCTGGGCCTGGCGCGCTCGAGCTGGGAGATGGTCTTCCAGTCACGCTTCGGCCCGGAGCCGTGGTTGCAGCCCTACGCCGACGAGTTCGTGCCGGATCTCGCGGCCACGCACCCGCACGTCTTGATCACGATGCCCGGGTTCGCGGCCGACTGCCTGGAAACGTTCGAGGAGATAGGGATCCGCTTGCGCGCGGACTTCGAAGCCGCCGGCGGCGAGTCCCTGGTGGTCGTGCCCACGGTCGGAGACCATCCGGACTGGATCCGCTGCCTGGCGCGCAGCGTGCGCGAGGAGTCAGCGCACGCCCGAGCGGGGCTCGTAAACGTATAACGGGCGCAGGTTCTCGCCCGTGCGGGGCGCGAACAGCTCCGGTTCGTCCAGGCCCAGCAGCGTGCCCGTGCGCACGTAGTTGGCGCTGAGCGGGTCGAGCTCCTGCTCCCACGACAGATCGTCCAGCACGATCCATCGGTAGCGCTGGGCTGCGAGCGCTGCGACCAGCTGTTCGACGAACGCGCCCGCCGTGGCGTGGTCTGCGCTCTTCAGGAGGTCGGTGATGGCCATGCTGTGCGCCCCGAAGGGATGACCGGCGCGCGCCGCCAGGTATCCGTGTGACGGAATCCAGGCCTCACCGTCCAGCGCGGCGAGCCGGGCCACGATGCCCTCGCCAGCCTGACGATCGGCGGCGGTCGGAAGCTTCGAGCGCGGGTCAAAAGCCAGCAGCGCGAACTGCAGGAGCAGAGCTCCGACGAGCAGCGCCCGGCGCCAGGCCACGGGTTCGCGGGCCGGATCGGTAGCGCGCGTGAGGCTGAGCCCCACGAAGAGTGCCGCAGCCAGGGCGGCCGGCATCAGGGTGTTGAGATAGCCACCGACGTGCATGCGCCCGACCCAGGCGGAGAGCACCAGGGACGCGCCCACGATCAGAAAGTAGGGATCCCGTCCCTCGGCTGGCCGACGTCGCAGGGCGATCCAGATGGACGCCACGAAAGCCGGGCCGAGGCCGCGCGCGAGCTCGATCCAGAAACCCAGCACGGCCGGCGCGTGGCGCGGATGCCCGGCGAGCAGGTCGAATACATGCCAGCGGTACCAGCCATCGCTCAACTGCTCGAACACGAGCGTGCTGAGGGTCACGGCTGCGGTGAAGCCGAGGCCAAAGCGCAGAGCTTCGCGGCGGTTGCGGATCAGCAGCGCCAGCAGGATGCCAGCGGCCGGGCCGAGCGCACTCTGCTTGGCCATGAACGCAAGGAACAGGAGCGCGCCGGCCCAGCCCGGGCGCGCGCGACCGTCGCGCCCCTGCGCCAGAAAGATGCCCGCCAGGACCAGTGCCAGACTCAGGCTGTCCACGCGCGCCACATCGAACCAGGAACCGGAGAACTCGTAGGTGGCTGCGAACAGTCCCGCGGCGACCAGCCCCGCCTGACGGCTTCCGGATTCGCGCCGGACGATCGCAAACAGCAGCGCGAAACAGGCCAGCATCGCGACGATCGAAACCAGTCGCAGGGTCTGGAAGTCCGCGCCCAGGGGCAGTGCGACGAGTGCGCACAGGTAGGCGTAGAGCGGCGTGTAGGGGAACGCCATGAAGTCCAGGGAGGGCGCGACATAGAGCCCGTCGCCCTGCAGGACGCGCTCGACGTGCTGCAACATGCCGCCCTCCATCCACTCGAGCTCGAAGGGGTGGCTGAAGCGTATCGCCGCCAGCCCCAGGCAGAGGCCGAGGGCAGCGATGGAGACCAGGGTCAGCGCGAGGGAGAGGTAGCGCATCGCGCCGGCAGACTAGCACATGGAGCGCGCCAGGCCGCGCGGCCCGTTGCGCGCTCAGTCCGCGCGCTCAGTCCGCGCGCTCAGTCCGCGGGCTCAGTCCGCGGGCTCGACCGTGATGCTGACGCGCGTCTCCCCCAGCAGCGTCGCGATGGATTCGAAGGCCGGCCCCTCCTGGCCGTCGTCCTTGATCGCGTGGGACGTGGTCAGGGTCTCCGCAGTCACCTCCAGAGCGCTCATGATCGCGAAATTCAGGTCCCAGATCAGCTCGCCCTCGAGCTCGTACTCGATCTTGTCGGTCACGCTGGTCGTGCCGTCGGCAACCGGTACGTCCTCCAGGTCCCCGGCATAGGTCAGCTCGGAGGTGAAGTCGCCCTCGATCGAAACCACCGCGAAGCGCCGCCCATCCGCGTCCTGGATCTCCTCCAGCCGCAACACGAGATCCCCGTCGAGCTCGGCGTCGTCATCGCCCTTGGGCTCGAAGGTCTCCAGATTTTGGCCCTCGAGCTCGATGGAGAGCTCTCCGCCGGGCACGAGCAGTCCGTCCATCATCGACGCGGGCACGGTCCAGCTATCGCCCACCTTGACCGCGCCCTCGGGCAACCAGGCCAGCAGGTCGAGGTCCCCGACCAGGCCCTCGAGCAGGTCGTCGTCCGATTCGCGCTCGACCCAGCTGGCTGCGACATCCTCTCCATCCTCGGACCATTCGAAGGCCACCGTGCGCCCCTCGAGCGGGCTGCGCCCCTCGCCCTGGCTCACGGACGGACCATCGGCGCCCCCCATGCCCACGACCTCCATGCTCTCCTCCACCTCGCGCCAGACATCGCCGTAAGTGCGATGCACGAGCGTCGGTCGGGCCAGCTCGACGCCACGCAACTCGTCGGTCACCTCCAGGTGCAGGGTGTCGCGAAACTCCACCTCGATCTGCGGCAGGAACTGGGAGTCGATCGGCTGTCCGCCCATGACGACGGACAGCTCGTCGAACTCGGCGGTCGTGCTGCACTCGAAGACGCGCAGCCAGCGCGAGCCCTGCTCGGGCGCGTAGCTGAGATCGACGGCTCCCAGGGCCAGGGGCAGGCAGGTGATGGCGAGCAGGGCAGAGGGGGCAGCGTACGAGTGTTTCATGGTCGATCGGGTGGAACGTCGGAGGGTCAGCGGGGTTCAAACTCCCCGTGCAGGTACCCCATGTGTGTCCGCGCGCCGGTCAATCCTTCGCGGAAAGCGGCGATTTCCACAAGAACGCTCCCGCATCGGGCCGAGGATTCCGTGCAGCAGGGCTCGCTACGGGGCCCGGCAAACAGGATGGAGACGAAGACCGATAGAGCCCCGATAACGGGCCAGGCGGCGCGCCTGGGGCGCCATGGCCTGTGCCTGGCCCTGCTCGCGCTCGCAGCCTGCTCCGGTGGTCCCGCGGGCGGCCCGGGGGAGAGCAGCTCGGCCCCCAACAGCTTGACGGCCCTCGCGGGCGACGGTGAGGTCACCCTGAGCTGGCACAGCGTGGCCGGGGCGAGCAGCTACACGGTCTACTGGGCGGCTGCGCCCGGCGTGACCGTGGCCAGCGGGCACGAGGTCACGGGCGCTCGTAGCCCCACGACGCACTCCGGGCTCACGAACGGGCAGACCTACAGCTATCTGGTGACGGCGACGGTGAACGGCACCGAGAGTCCCGGTTCGTCG
Organism: Planctomycetota bacterium; assembly: GCA_047618565.1. Lineage (GTDB taxonomy): Bacteria > Planctomycetota > UBA1135 > UBA1135 > JBLHKW01. The sequence goes on along the minus strand of JBLHKW010000231.1, from coordinate 418 downwards.
GTGGCCCAGAGCACTCCGCAGGTGGGCGCCAGTCCGTACCTGCCCACATGGAGCAACGTCGCGCCGGCCGAGACCCTCACCTTCGAGCACGACGGCGGCCTGACCGACACCCAGAACGGCGCCGCACTCAAGGCTGCGATCACGGGCCTGACGCCAGGTCAGCGGCTGGAGATCGGCACGGGGACGTACTCGATAAACTCGCTGACGTCGATCAACCTGATCGGTACGCCCAGCGCGCCGATCTGGATCGCGGCCAAGCCTGCGGAGACTCCGATCATCACGCGCCCGGACGCGGGCCAGAACGCACTGAACGTGGGCTCCTCGGGCCCCGCACGCTACCTCGCATTGCAGGGACTCGAGATCACCGGCGGGTCGGCCGGCGTGCGGCTCTACGACTGCCAGCAGGTCTGGATCGATC
>JBLHKW010000230.1:0-5994 GCA_047618565.1 Planctomycetota bacterium | reverse complement strand
GGGACTCCAGTAGAAGTTTCAGATATTCATCATTCCCTTCCTCCAAGCTTTGCCTGGCGCAATGAACCGGAAGAAAGCGTTCTCGACGGTGCCCTGGCGGTGGTAGCCGGACTCCTTCTTCCATCGCTGCCGGCCCACCTTCTTGACCCGTCGGATCGTGCGATCCCGTGATGGCGACCGTCGCCCTCGTTTCGAGACAGCTGCAGTCCTCAATGGCGGGACGATCACCTTCGCTCCTCGGTGCGCAGCAGCGTCGTACACGGCGGTCGAATCGTAGGCCGCGTCACCTGTGATGGTCTGGATCTCACCGGCTACGCCATCGATGACTTCCAGGCCCGTCCTCGCGTCATCGGCTGAACCATCGGTCAGCACGTGCGAGACGATTGCGCCTGATCCATTGACGCCGAGGTGCAGCTTCTTCCAGCCCCGCCTGCCCTTCCTTCCGTGCTTCGCTGCGGCCCATTCGCCCTCGCCGACGATCGAGAGCCCTGTGCTATCGATGATCAGGTGGATGGGTTCGCTCCCAGTTGAGCGCCTCAGCGCGACCTCGAGGCTCTGGCTGCGTCGTGAAAGCGTCGTGTGGTCGGACACCTCCAAGTCGACGCCCATCATCTCGAAGATGGAGCTCAGGAAGCCCTCGGATCTGGCGCAACGGCATGTGAAACACGAGCCGCAGGGTCAGCGCGGTCTCAATCGCCAGGTCCGAGTAACGCGCTTGCCCTCCGGGCTTGCCGGTGCGCCGTGGCTTCCATGCTGCAACAGCTTCCGGGGTCAGCCACAGCGTGATGCTCCCACGCCTGACGAGACCCTGATCGTAGGCTGCCCAGTTTGGGACCCGGTACTTGGTCTTGTACTTCGGGTGCACGCGCGAGTTCATGCGCTCAGTCTGCCTTGGAGGATCGGTTCAGGATGACCGAGCGGCATTTGAAGCCCTCCAGAGTGGTTCCGTGGTCCGAGCCATGCACCAACGCCGCTCGGGGGGTCCTCGTACCTGATCGCCCCCCGAGAGATTGCGCTCAGCCTGGGTAGGCCGGAGCCATCAGCGCCGGCGGGTCACCGCCGGCTTGGATCCAGAGCGCTGATCCTCGGCGAGGTCGAAGCGGTCCAGATTCATGACTTTGCTCCAGGCCGCCACGAAGTCCTCGACGAACTTCTGCTGCGCATCGCTGCTGGCGTAGACCTCGGCGAGGGCCCGCAGCTGCGAGTGCGAGCCGAACACGAGGTCGACGGAAGTGGCGGTCCACTTGACCTCACCCGTCTTACGGTCGCGACCTTCATAGAGGTACTCGCCTGCATCGGACTTCTGCCACTCCGTGCGGACGTCGAGCAGGTTGACGAAAAAGTCATTCGTCAGTGCCCCGGAGCGCTGGGTGAATACGCCGTGTTGCGTGCCCCCATAATTGGCGCCCAGAGCCCGAAGGCCGCCGATGAGGACGGTCATTTCGGGTGCGGTGAGTGTGAGCAGGTTTGCGCGATCGACCAGCGCCTCCTCCGGCCGGCCGTAGGCCTGACCCCCGACGAAGTTTCGGAAGCCGTCGGCGGTCGGCTCGAGGACGCTGAACGACCCGGCGTCGGTCTGCTCCAGTGAAGCGTCCGTCCGGCCCGGCGTGAAGGGCACCTGCACGTCAAAACCGGCCTGCTTGGCGGCAGCCTCGACGCCAACGCACCCGCCCAGGACGATCAGGTCCGCAAGCGAGACGTTCTTGCCGCCGGACTGCGTGCCATTGAAGTCAGCTTGGATCCGCTCGAGCGCCCCGAGCGCATTCGCGAGCTCGGCCGGGTTGTTGACCTCCCAGCCGCTCTGAGGCGCGAAGCGGATGCGAGCTCCGTTGGCTCCACCACGCTTGTCGCTGTCGCGGAACGTCGACGCCGAGGCCCAGGCAGTCACGACCAGCTGAGAGGGCGACAAGTCCGACTCGAGGATCTGGCCCATGAGCACGGCGATGTCCTGATCATCGATGAGCTCGTGGTCGACGGCCGGGACCGGGTCCTGCCACAGCTGGGGGCTGGCGACTTCCGGCCCGAGGAGTCGTGAGACGGGCCCAAGGTCGCGGTGCGTGAGCTTGTACCAGGCCCGCGCGAAGGCGTCCGCGAACTCCTTGGGGTTGTCGTGGAAACGCTTGGAGATCGGACCATAGATCGGGTCCATCTTTAGCGCCAGGTCCGTCGTCAGCATCATCGGCGCGTGAAACTTGTCCGGATCGTGGGCGTCCGGCACGTTCTTCGGCCCTTCCTTGGGCGTCCACTGCCAGGCACCGGCGGGGCTCTTCCCCAGCTCCCACTCGTAGCGGAACATGTTGCCGAAGAAGGCGTTCGACCACTCCGTCGGCGTGGCGGTCCATGCCCCCTCGAGGCCGCTTGTGATCGTGTCGCCACCCTTGCCGGAGCCGTAGCTGTTCTTCCAGCCGAATCCCTGCGCTTCGATCGGGCAGCCCTCGGGCTCCGGACCGACGTTGCCCTTCGGCGAGGCGGCACCGTGGGCCTTGCCGAGGGTGTGCCCGCCGGCGATCAGCGCCACGGTCTCCTCGTCGTTCATCGCCATGCGCGCGAACGTCTCGCGAATGTCCTTCGCGGCAGCGAGCGGGTCCGGCTTGCCGTTCGGTCCTTCCGGGTTGACGTAGATCAGGCCCATCTGCACGGCGGCGAGGGGCTTCTGGAGCTCACGCTCGCCGCTGTAGCGCTGGTCCGCCAACCACTTGCCCTCAGGGCCCCAGTAAATATCAGTCTGGGGCTCCCAGACGTCCTCACGCCCTCCGGCGAACCCAAACATCTCGAGCCCCATCGACTCGAATGCGCAGTTGCCCGCGAGAATCATCAGGTCGGCCCAGGAGATCTGCTGTCCGTACTCTTGCTTGATCGGCCACAGCAGGCGACGGGCCTTATCGAGGTTGCCGTTGTCGGGCCAGCTGTTCAGCGGCGCAAAGCGCTGGGTTCCGTCGGAGGCACCCCCGCGGCCGTCTGCAACGCGATAGGTGCCGGCGCTATGCCAGGCCATGCGAATGAAGAAAGGACCGTAGTGACCCCAGTCGGCGGGCCACCAGTCTTGGGAGGTGGTCATCAACTCCTCGATGTCCTTCTTCAGCGCAGCCAGGTCTAGCTTCTCGAACTCCGCCGCGTAGTTGAAGTCCGTGCTGAGAGGATTGCTCTTGGACGAGTTGCTGTGAAGGATCTCGAGACTCAACTGGTTCGGCCACCAGTTCGCATTCGTCATTGGATCAACGACGGAGGCGCCCGTGTCTACCGTTTCGTTAGATGCGAGGTCTTGCGCGTGGGCTGCGTGGCCAAATAGCGCCAGAGTGACTGCGAACAACTGTGGTGCGCGGCGTGCAATATTCATCGGGGAGCTCCGTCCAAAGAGAGGTTCGTTCTCATGCCTTCAGGCGGAAGTATCGGATCCGCACGTCGATTAGTCCAATCGCAACCCCAGATGGGACTGATAAGATTTAGTGATCATGAGCCTACCGTCAGCTCGAATGCCTTGTGGCTGTGGCCGAGACTCTGAACTTCCGCCAGGCCACCCGCGCCTGCAACATCACTCAGCCAGCGTTGAGTGCCCAGATTCAGCAGCTCGAAACGAGGCTTGGGCTAAAGCTCTTCGAGCGTGACCGCCGGAGGGTGTTGGCGACGGCCGCTGGGACTGTGCTGGCGGAGAAAGCCAGGGGGCTTCTGGCTGAGCTTCGCGAGTTGGCCGACGCGGCATCGACCTTCACGGAGCTGCTCTCGGGAACGATAAGGCTGGGAGTGATCCCAACAGTTGCGCCCTATGTTCTCCCACGGGCCACCCGTCCTGCACTCTCCCTACCCCAGCCGCTATTCCTGGTCGGAGCTCATGCGCCGCGTGTTCGGGATCGACGCCCTGACCTGTGAGCACTGCCATGGGCGACGCCGATGGATCGCCCTCATCACCGACACGATCGTTGCGCGTCACATCCTGCGCCACCTCGGCCTACCCAGCGAGCCTCCACCCATCGCCGCGGCTCGTCCGCCGCCCCAAATGGCGTTCGAGTACTGACAGGTGTCCCGCCCCCCGGGCGGCCTTCTCGGCATCGTCCGTCCCGTTCAGTGGGAGGGTTGTAGCTCAACTCCGCAAACTGGTCCGAAACGCACCACGCTGACGCACCACGACCACGAAACCTGGCCGTTCAACGGCCACTCGACTGTCACTGATGCCCGGCGACCCAGCTTCTCCTCCCAGGACACCCCAACATCGTTAACATGGCTGGCCCCTTGTAACGCCTATCCGCTCCTCAGTCATCTCCGCCGATGTATCCCATCGCCCGCATGTCTTCGAGTGCCTGCTCATCATCCCAAGCGCCATCCTCCGTCGCGGGCCGCACACTGGCCTCGGCACGGGTGAGCGCGAGTGCGCGGCGCAGTCGCGTCAGCACTTCCGGATCCGCCTCCTCGATGGGGAGGGGGCGCAGCTCATCCGGGTCGGACAGCAGGTCGAAGAGCGTCTCCTCGGCCTCCCCTGTCCCGGGCTGGATGGTACGGATGAGCTTGAAACGCGGGCCAATCGCCGCGTCCAGTTCATTCTGGAAGCGCTTGTAACGCCCAACGGCCACGCGCTGCGCCGGGAACAGCTGCAGCGATACCGCAGGGTACTCGAGGGCAGCGGTGAGCACGCGGTCGTTCGGTATGCGCGTACGCAAGTCGACACCACGGATATGATCTCCGACAGTAATGCCCGCCGCCCCGAGGACCGTCGGGTAGATGTCCTGGATCCCGACCAGACCTGTTTCCGAAACCCCGGCACCGAAACCCGGTCCACGTGCCAGCAGCACGATGCGCAGGTTTGAGTCGTAGACGTTCAGAATGTGCGTCATGTGGCCATGATCGCCGAGGTTTTCACCGTGATCGGAAAGAACGAAGCAAAGCGTCCGAGCAGGGTCGCTGACCTGGTCCACAGCCTCGACGATGACGCGCGCCAGATCGTCGACTACCCGAATTTCGCCGCGGTACATGCGCCTTAGCAGATCCCACTCCGCCTCCGACAACGGCTTGCGCTCGCCGTAATGCCGTCGCAGCAAGCGGGTCTCCATCGCATCGGGGAAGTATTTTTGAATCGCATTCCAGCGATCATCGGGCGACTCGAGGAACTCTGTCGCCACATCGAGGTAGGGGACGTACGGCATGTGAGGTTCAACGAGGTTCACGAAGAGAAAGAATGGCCGGCTCAGGTCGCGCCCATTCCTCAACCACGAGATCACCTTGTTGGCTACATAATGATCCTCTGGCGGAATGCTCCGTCCCTCGCGATCCCCGGCGAGAGATTCCACATGGGGGAGGTAGATGCCCGTGCTCAGATTGTGGAAGGTCTCGAATCCCGTCGCCAACCCCGAGCGTTCGCTGACCCACACGTTCCCGCTAAACGCCGCGGTCTGGTAGCCAGCCTTGCCAAGCTCTTCTGCCAGGAGAGGCAACTCCTCGTTGACCTGTAAATGGGTCTGGTTGCAGCGATGAATCTTTGGATGCATCCCTGTGAACAGGGTGCCATGGGCCGGTAGGGTCCAGCTGGAGGAGGAGTATGCGCGCTCGAAACGAGTTCCCGCAGCTGCGAGGGTTTCCAGGAACGGCGTCGTTGGTTCCGGAGCGCCGTAGACCGAGGTGAATGATGGCCGGGTCGTGTCGAGCACGATCATGACCACATTGGGCGGTCCTTCGGGCTTGGCACTGCAACCAGCCAGGGAGGACGCGAGTCCCAGAGTTACGCCAGTCCATACCCCGAGCATGGACAGCTTGACACCCGTACGAACTGTCACCTTGCGGCCTTTGTCGATCCCATGATTCCGGAAAGGATAGCGAATCACAGCGGCAACAGTTGCCGAGGCCACCCCTTTCACACCGCCGGGGTGAGCCGTGTGACGGACTGCGTCTATGGGGACCACGTACACTGGCTCCTTAGCGACAAGCAAGGCGTCTTGTTCGGAGGTACTCACACTACCTGTCGCTGAATGGTCGCCGCAAACCCAGTCGAGGTGGGGACACCAATCT
>JBLHKW010000229.1:0-6007 GCA_047618565.1 Planctomycetota bacterium | reverse complement strand
AGCGCCCTGGGCTCGGACCGGGATTACCTCGAGGCGCCGGCCAGCTATTTCATGGGGGAGGCCTACTTTCGCGGCGAGCAATTCGCCGCGGCGGAGCCCTACTACGACCGTGCGCGTCACCTGGATGCCGAGAGCTACGGGCGTGACGCCGAGTACGGACTCGTCTGGTGCGCCTTCCGGCGCGAGGCCCACGGCGACGTGGTGCAGCGCGTGGAGGCGTTCGTGTCCAACGTGGAGGCCGAGCGGCGCGGCGAGTTCTGGTTCATGGCGGGGGAAGCGCATCTCGAGCTCGGCCATGCAGAACAGGCATTGACGGCCTACGGACGGGTGGAGACCGGCGACTATCAGGACGACGCCCTGCGTGGCGCCGGTTTTGCGGCCGCGGAGCTCGGAAATCATGCCGATGCGGCGCGTTCGTTCAGGCTGCTGCTCGACTCGTTTCCGCGCAGTTCCCACGCGGCGGAGGCGGCCCTGCACTGGGGCGTACAGCTGTTCCAGGGGGGCGAGCTTGAAGCCGCGGAGCGCGCGCTCGCGCATCCGTTGCTCGAGGGCAAGCCCGAGGCGGCGCTCTGGCGCGCCCAGGCCCAGCGTGGATTGGGCCAGGAAGAGGCTGCGCTCGAAACACTCGATCGGGTCGGTACCGATACTGGCGGCCCGCAGATCTCCGAGCGTCTGCGTTCCCTGCGCGGTGAGATACTGCTCGCGCTTGGACGCAGCGATGAAGCTGCTCGCGCATTCGAACAGGCCGGTTCGGAGTACGCGCTGCACGCAGCGGCCATTGCCGAACTGCAGGCGGGGCGTTTTGAACAGGCGGAGCGCCTGGCGCGCGGCTTGCTCGCCGATGAGACCAACATCCAGTACCGGGCGCCGGCACAGTTGACCCTGGCGGAGGCACTGTTCGAACAGGAGCGCTACCGGGACGCGCGCTCCGAGTTCGAGACCGCACTGAGCCTGGGTTCGGCGGAAGCCGAGCAGACGCGCTGTCGATCGCGCATCGCGTGGTGCCAGTTCTTCGCCGACGAGTACGGACCGGCGCGCGCCGGGTTCGAGCAGCTGGCCGCGCAGCACCCGCAGGCGGAGGAGGCCGAAGAGGCCCTGTTCATGGCCGCGCGTTGCGCGGAGCTGGACGGCGATGCCGCGGGCGCTGCGCAGGCGGGGCGACGCTACCTGGAGCGCCACGCGCAAGGCACCCGCCGCCACGACGTCTACCTGAGCCTGAGCCGGCTCGATCCCGAGCGGTCGATGCAATGGCTCCAGCGACTCCTCGACGAGGACCCTGCGGAGGAGTTCTCGGTGCAGGCGCACTTTGGCCTGGCCGAACAGCTGAGCGCTTCAGGGGAATTCGCCATGGCCATGCCGCACTACCGCCTCGTGATCGAGATGAACGCGGATGCGGACACCTTGCAGCGCGCGGCCTACGGATTGGCCTGGTCACAGTACAACGTCGGCGAGTACGCAGCCGCCGCCGAGCAGCTCGCAGTGCTCGTGGACGATCGCGAGGTGGATCCGCAGGTGCGGACGGCCGCCCTGGAGCTGCTGGTCTGGTCGGCGGGCGCCGCCCAGCAGCCGGATCAGGCCTACACCGCATACCGGAAGTTCCTGGCACTCTGCGAGGACGAGACGCGCCGATTCGACGCGGCCAACGTGGTCTGCGAAGCCCTGGGCGCGGAACAACGCCACGACGATTCCCAACGCATCTGGTCGGCGCTACTCGAGTCGACCCGCGAGCCGCGCGTCGCCGTGGCGATCTGCGTCGAGCAGTCCTACCTGGCGCTCGAGAAGGCCGAACCTGACCTCGCGGCGGCACACGCCCGCGCAGCACACGAGTTCGCGCCCACGGATCCGGCCCTGGCGGAGGCCCTGTTCTTTGTGGGCGAGGCCTACTTTGACGCGGGCGCTTTCGCGCAGGCGATCGAGATCTACAAGCTGGCGGCCATACCGAACTCTCCGACCGTATGTCAGGCGCTCTACAAGCAGGGCTTTGCGCAGCTGCAGCTCGACAACTCCGCGGATGCGGCGGTCACCTTCGCGCGCCTCGTCGATGAGCAGTCGGATTGCGCACTCGCCGGAGAGTCACGCTTCCTGCTGGGCGAGGCGTACTTCCGTCAGGGCCAGTGGGACGCCGCGGTTGCGAGCCTGGAGAGCATGCGCAAGAGTGCCGGCAGGCACGCGGCCATGCCCAAGGCGTTGTTCCGGCTGGGGCTTGCCTACGGGGAGCTCGAGGACTGGGACGCGAGTCAGCGCATCCTGTCGGAGCTGGCCCGCAAGCACGCGGACTTCGAACACTCGATAGAGGCCGAGCTCTGGCGCGGTCGCGCCCTTTGTAACCTGGGTCAGGAACGCGGTGCGCGCGCCGCGCTCGGACGCGTTCTGGCTGGCGATCAGGGAGTCTTCTCGGCGCGCGCGCGACTCGAGCTCGGACAGCTCGCGCTGAAGCGTGGTGACCCGGACGCGGCACTCTCGGAATTCCTGAAGGTGGCCGTGCTCTACGCCTACGAGGCCGAGGTCTCCGAGGCGCTCTTCCGCGCCGGTGGTGTGCTCGAGCAGCAGGGCCAGGGCGAGAACGCACGCCGTCAGTACGACGAACTGATCAGCCGTTTCCCCGACAACCGATTCGCCGAACTCGCGCGCGTGCGCGTCGGCCAGTTGACACAGCGATGATGAGAACCTGGAGCGCTTCATGACGATCCTATCGACCCCGATGCCGGCAACGGCCGCAGCCGAGCCTGCGGTCCAGGCGAGCATGGAGTCCATGCTCGACCTGGCGATGTCCGGTGGACCGCTGATGATCCCGATCGCGGCGTGTTCAGTGGTCGCGCTAGCCTTTTCGGTGGAGCGCTGGCTGCGACTGCGGCCCGCGTACCTGGGTACCGCGCGCTTCGGCCGATCCGTGGTCGCCGCCGTGCAGGACACGGGCGTGGGCAGTGCCATCGAGCTGTGCGAGACCAAGCGCTATCCCATGGCGCGCATCCTGCGCGCGGGCTTGAGGCGCGCGAAGGACCCCTTTTTGGCGCGCGAGAAGGCTGTCGAGGACATGGCGGCGGGTGAGGTCAAGCGACTCTCGGCCAACCTGCGTCCGTTGCTTCTCGTGTGGCTCATCGCACCGCTGCTGGGACTATTGGGCACCGTGTGGGGCATGATCGAGGCCTTTTCGGAGATCGCCATGGACCAGGGCATCGGCCGCCCGGAACTGCTGGCCGCGGGCATCTACCAGGCGCTCGCCACCACGGCGGCCGGGCTTGCGGTCGCCATTCCTGCGGTGGTCGCGCACCACTACCTGAAAGGCCGGATCGAGGCGTTCGCGCGCCGGAGCGAGGACGTGTATCGCGAGCTGGACGAGGCCATGAGCGGGAGCGCTGCCTGATGCAGATCCGTGACTCTGACGGTAGCGAGGAGCTGAGCCTCAACATGGCGCCGATGATCGACATCGTGTTCCTGCTGCTGATCTTCTTCATGGTCACGACCACGTTCAGGGACCGCGAGAAGCAGATGGACATCGAGTTGCCCCTCGCGCAGAGCGGCGAGAGTCCCGAGCGCGAGCCCGACGAGGTGGTGATCAACGTGGGGCGCGATGGACGCATCTATCTGGGGCAGGCGGAACTGCCCCAGGAGGATCTGCTGGCGTCGCTGACCCGTACGGCGCGTCACAACCCGGAGACTCCGGTCACCATCCGCGGCCACCGCGAGGCTTTCCATGAACACGTGGTGTCCGTGATGGACACCTGTCGGCGCGCAGGTCTCACCAACCTGGGCATCATGACGGACGAACTCTAGGGCTGGTCAGCGAGCCCAATCACGTGATCAAGCACCTCGGCAAGAACCTGACGATCGTCCTCGCGCTTGTGGCGCTGGGATTCTTCGCGGCGTGGTTGAGGTTCCGACCATACCTGGGGAGCGAGGGTCGTTTCTCGGACGGCGTCAAGCAGTACGACGTGGATGGGGCCGACGAGGTGCGCTACGCCGTATGGGCGCCGCGCAACGAGGTCGGTGGTGAGGTCAACAGCGTGGAGCGCGAGGGTCGTCTGAGCGTGTCGCCGGACGGACGCTTCGCGGTCTTCGGCGTGGGCGAGCGCGGCCTCGGAGTGGATCTCTACATCGCGGAGATGGCCGGCGGCGAGCCGCGCGACGTGCGACCCCTGTCGGCCCTGAACACGGGGGCGGACGAGATGGCGCCCTGTTTCGGACCGGACGCCCTGTGGTTCGCATCCGATCGCGTCGGAACGCTCGGCGGACTCGACCTCTGGCGCGCACCCTACGCAAACGGCAGTTTCGGCGAGCCCGAACGCGTGAACGGCGGCGTCAACTCCACATCGGATGACACGGATCCGGCCCCGCTGGTGGGCGCCGAGGGCTTTGCGTTCTCTTCCAATCGCCGGCGCGGTCTGCGGGATGACCACGACCTGTACCTGGCGCGACCGCAGCTCGATGCGGGCGAGCCCGAGCAGCCAGAGGCCGCCGGCCACGCCTGGACGGTCGAGGCCATGGAGGCGTTGAACTCGGGCGCCGACGACCGCGACCCGGCCTTCACCCGCGACGGGCGCTGCATGTTTCTCGCCTCCGACCGCGCCGGGGCACCGGGCGACTTCGACATCTACCGCACGGCCATCGGGCTCTGGAGCGGACAGAGCTGGGCCGAACCGGAGGCTCTGATCGGCGTCAATTCGGAGGCCAGCGAGCGTGCGCCGAGTCCGTCCTTCGACGGCTTCAGTCTGTACTTCAGCTCGACCGAGGACGCACGCGCGGCCGACCTGTTTCGCGTGCGTTCGCTCGAGCTGTTCCGCACCCCGGGGCGACCCGTCGGCTGGCGCGAGTTGCTGGTGCTCGGCCTGTTGCTGACGGCGGCGATCCTGGCCTGGCTCGCGAAGCGCTGGGAGCAGGTCGAGGTCGTCTACAAGTGTTTCCTGGTCTCCGCGGTCGTACACCTGTTCCTGATGTGGTGGATGCGCGACGTCTACCCGGAGGGATCCGAGTACGACATGGGGGGCGATTCCAACCGTGTGCGCGTGCGCCTCGTGGCGAGCGACGCGTCCATGGGGCGCAATTCGGAGCGCTCCGGACAGCTGGAGGTGGGGCGCGAGGAGTCCGTGGTCCAGCCCGAACGGCTGGTTGCTTCGGGTCCGGACCTGCGCGCGAGCGTGGCCGCCGGCGAGCTTCAGATCGAACCCGCGCCCGCTGCACCCACTGCGTCACCCGCGCGCAGCGAGAACGAGGTCGAGTCCACGACGCCGCCGGTGCGCGACGAACAAGTGGCCACGCGGCGCGATGCGAGCTCGGTCGAACGGCCACGGGTCGCGCGCTCCGAGCTCTCCATGCAGGTCGCCGAGACCGAGACCGATCGGTTGCCCGAGCAGGCGCGTGACCTGGCGCGTTCCGAGTCCGAAGGCGACCTGAGCGCACTGCGCGAAACCCTGCCGGCTGCCCGAGAGCGGTCCGCTGGCGATCCGTCCGTGCTGGCCGAACGCGAGGCCTTTGTTCCGGAAGCGCTGGCTGCCAACGTGGAGCGCACCCGGGCGACGCGCGTGCCCGAGGTGGCGACCGCTCAATCGGCGGAGAGCTTCGAGCGGCGCGAGAGTCCGAGTGCGGAGATCGCCCTTCAGAGCCAGAGTCTGGCGGGCCTCGAGGCACGCTCGGCCAGCGGTACGCATGCCGACCGCAACCGCGCCGCGCTGGGTGAGAGTCCGGACCGCGTAGCACAGCTAGACAGCGCCGCCAGCGCACCGCAGCAGCGCAGCGCCGTACAGAACAGGACCCGTGAACTGGAACCACTGGCGCGTTCCGAGCACTCGATCGAACGCACGCAGGACGATCCCGGCGCGGTCGACGGGCGCCGGATCGACGTGCGCGCCCCCCTGGTGTCTCAGGGAGTCGAGATAGAGGCGCGCCCGCAGTCGGTGGCCCAGCTCTCGTTGCCCGCGCCCACGGCCCTGGGTCTTACGCCCACCCGTTCGAGTCGCAGCGACCGGATGCGACCCGCACGCCGTTCCCTGGATGCGCGCTCGCAGATGCT
>JBLHKW010000228.1:0-6138 GCA_047618565.1 Planctomycetota bacterium | reverse complement strand
ACCCAGCAACGGCCGACGAGTTCCTGTACCACGCGTTCGATCGACACTGGACGCCGCGCGGCGCCGCCATCGCTGCCGGGGCCATCGCCGAGCGCATCCGTCAGTACCCGTGGTTCAGCGCGGGGGAGCTGCGCGAGGGCACCGACTTCGTGTTGAAGCGCGAGCGCACCAGCTGGACGCCGCGCCGCAAGCCCGGCCTGCCCGAGAGCGAACAGAGTCTCGAAATCTGGCTGACGCAGGTGCTGCGACCGGCAGACGGAGAGGCGGCCCAGCAATCCGATCGGTCGAGCCCGATCGTGATCCTTGGCGACAGCTTCCTGAACCACTTCCATGAGGAGGCCGGCGGCGTCGACAGCCTGCTCCTCGCGCAGCTGAAGATGCCACTCGACACCATCGCCCTACCCGGCGGCAGCTCGGTGGCCGTGTGGCAGGCCCTGGGGCGTCGGGGCGACAAGCTGGCCGGGAAGAAGCTGGTGGTGTGGCTCTCGTCGACGGATCAGCTGGCGGACCCGAGACTGAGGTTCATCGACCTGTTCGAGGATTGAACATCCTCAGTCCACGGCCTCGAGCGCCGTGGCGAACCAGATCCGACGACCCGAGTCCGTGTCGTCGACGAACGAGGTGGACTCAAGGTTGTGGTGCCCGGCGATGTCCTCTAGCTGGAGCGTGTGCTTCTCGCCGACGGCGTACTCTGCCCCGGGCCCGGACACGAAGTCCTCGATGGCGATGTGTGCGACCCACAGCGGGCCGCCAGGAATGTCACCCGACCGCACCTCGAGCACGCGGTACTCGTAGATCGCAAGGCAGAAGTCGTACTCGAAACCCTCCGGGACGCGACTGACGTTGACGATCTCGGCCAGAACCCGTGCGGTGCTCGGCACGGGTGCCTCGCCCACCTCAACGCTCGAGGACAGATCCACCGCGTCCCAACGACCGTCGGTCTCGATCAACTCGCGCTGGGCGATCTGCCAGATCACGAGCCGCTTTCCGGTCACGCCTCTCGCCCTGCGCGCCAGGCTCTCGCGCACCGATCGCGCGGCTCCACCGGCGCTCATGATCACGTCGATCGACGTGCCGAGCTGCATGGCCAGATGCTCGCCCAGCCCGGCGTGCTCTCCGAGTCCAAAGCGCGGATCACTGAACACGCCTGTGAAGCTGTCCCCCATGACGAGCACCTGAGCCTCGGTGTCGAAGCTCACGAACTCGCCGCTGTCCGCCGTGACGACCTGCTCGATATCCAGGCGCATGGGCTCGAAGGGCTGCGCCGGGCTCGGCAGGCGCAGCATCCCGATCATGTCACCGGGGCTATGCACGGTCGACGGGCGCGCCTCATGCTCGAGCGCGGGCGACAGCGTTGCGCCACCGTCGCCCAGAATCCGTCGCGCCTGCGCGGCGATCTCGCGCGCGGCGAGCGCCATGGTCGCCGGAGTCCAGTGGGTATCCCGCGGCAGGTAGAGCGGCGTATCGCCCTGGCGCGCGGCGGCGAACAGCGCGCTCAGGTCCACCGTATGGACACCGCGCTCTTCGAGCTCCTGCAGGAACTCCGCTCCATCCGAATTGAATGCCGCCGAAACCTCTGCGGTCCAGCGCGAGATATGCCGTGTCTCGACCATGCTCTTCGCCGGTACGGGCACGAACAACAGCTCGACACCCTGGCTCGCCAGCTGATCGCGCAGGTCGACGGCCGCATCGACGGCCGTCCAGGCCTGCCCCTGAAGGAAGCCCGGTGCGGTGATCAGGTCGAGGTCATCCCGGTAGAAGATCCAGTCGTCCTGGCCGAGGATCGCCTTCTCGTTGCCCTTGCCGATCGAGAGCAACGCCCACTGGTAGTAGGGGCTGACCAGCGTGTGGATCAGGGATTCTTCCCGTAGCTCGTCTTCGAACTGCCGCATGCGATCCGCGCGCATGCTGCTTATGACATCCAGCGCCTGGACCGGCTCGCCGCGCGACAGCTCCCACCCCACCTGACCCAGGGGCAGGCCGAAGATCAGCAGCAAGAACGTGATCGAGACGAACTTCGTGGACATCAGAACTGGAAGTAGAGGAAGGGGTTTTCCGCCTGGGTGAACATCGCGATCACCGCCAGCACGAACAACAGGAAGGTCAGCAGGGTCAGGCCGGCGCTCTTGCGGACGCGCTCCACGTACTCCGCCGGGGCGACCCAGATGATGACCCCCGCCAGCACCGTCGCGACCAGATACACCGGCTGGTAAGCGCGCGCCGCCATGACGGCACCTGCGGTCACGTTGCCATCGCCGGCCGCGACTCCAAACACCAGCATCTTCATGTAGGTCCAGGCCGCGTCGAGGTCGGGCGCGCGGAACAGCACGAGTAACAACGAGAACGTCAGGAAGGTGCGCAGCACACGCACAGAATGGGGCAAGCGCGCGTAGAGCGAGCCAGAGCCGGCAAGCCTCTCGTACACGAGTACGCCGCCATGGATGGCACCCCAGACGAGGAAGGTCCACTCGGCCCCGTGCCAGACGCCTCCGAGGAACAGCGTGATGAACAGGTTGCGGTTGGTGATGAACGTCGTACCACGGTTCCCCCCGAGGGGAATGTACAGGTAGTCCCGCAACCATGCGGAGAGCGAGATGTGCCAGCGCGTCCAGAACTCGGTCATGCTCGTCGACCGGTAGGGCCCGCGGAAATTGGCCGGGAGCGTCAGGCCGAACATCTGCCCCAGACCGATGGCCATGTCGGAGTAGCCCGAGAAATCGAAGTAGTACTGGAACGCGTGCGCGATGACTCCGAACCAGGCCACGTGAGCGGGAAAGGTGCCCCCCTCGAGAACCAGGTCCGAGACCTCGCCCAGGGTGTTCGCCAGAAGGACCTTCTTGGCAAAGCCGACCATGAAGTTCAGGGCACCCAGGTGGAACAGCTCGCCACGCTGGGGCCGCTCGTTGAGCTGCGCCGCGATCTCGCGGTAGCGCACGATCGGGCCGGCCACCAGCTGCGGGAACATGGAGACGTAGCACGCGAAATCACCGAAGGTGCGCGCGCGCTCCGCATGGCCGCGGTAGAGGTCGATGGTGTAGGACATCGACTGGAACGTGTAGAACGAGATTCCGACCGGCAGAACCACGATCAGCGTGGAGGTCGCGTCGGCCCCGAACAGCTCGAGCAAGCGGTTGAAGTTCGCCTGCGCGAACATGAAGTACTTGAAGAAGCCGAGCAGCAGCAGGTTGGCGATGACCGATATCGCGACCGCGCGCTTGCGCCGTGCCTGACTTGCTCCGGGCGTGGTGACCGCCACGCCGCAGAACCAGTCGATCACGGTCGACACGAGCATCAGCAGCACGAACCACGGGCTCCACCAGCCGTAGAACACGTAGCTTGCCAGGCTCAGAAACAGATTCCGGCGGCGGCGCGGTAACGCGTAGTACCCCAGCAGGACCAGGGGCAGGAAGTAAAAGAGGAAGACCTGGGAGCTGAAGACCATGCGCTAGCAACCCGGAATGTTCATGACCCGTGAGGACAGCGCCTCGGTCCATGCTGTTCGGTCCGCGTGTTCGCGATCAGGATACTGCCTGGCGCCTCCGATTCCACGCTCCTAACGTCCCGCCCCACCCATAGGAGCTGGCCCCGCCCCCGGAAGCGCAAGGCGGTGCTACGATCTGAAGCCCGGCCATCGTCCAGAAGAAGACACCAGAGGAAGGTTGCGAGAATGAAGGCATCATCCGTTTCGTTCGCCCTTTGCGCCATCGCAGCGGCGTCCATCGGCCCGTTCCTGAGTCGGACACCTGCAGCCGCACAGAACGCCATTCAGGCGAATCGTGTGAGCGCTGGATTCACGCACATGGCCGCGTTCACCAGCCCCGGCATGGATCTGTTCACCGTCCCGGCGGGCATCACCAGGATCATGGTCGAGGTGCGCGGTGGCGGCGGGGGCGGCGGCAAGGGGGATACGGCGGATGCCGTCGGTCAGGGTGGAAGCGGAGGTGGCTACGGAATGGACATCTTTGCCGTCACACCACTCTCGGATCACACGGTCGTGGTCGGCGCAGGCGGGCTCGGTTCCAATGGCGGAACGTGCACGACCGGCGCGCCCGGGGGCACGTCGAGTCTCGGGCTGTTGATCGACGCCACGGGCGGCGGCGGCGGGGGCGGATGCGGGTCCTCGAGCACCCCCGGGAGCAGCACGGCGGCCCTGAACTTCACGGGTCAGACGGGCCAGCAGTACTTCAACCAGCAGGGGTCCCCCGAGAACCCGGGCGGGGCGTGCGGAGACGGCAGCACGGCCGGCCTCGGGGGCGCGGGCAACGCCTTCTTCGGGAGAGACGGCAGCCCCGGAAACGTCGTCGTCTTCTGGTAGCGGGCTACTGGCTCGCCCGCCAGCGTCGATGGCGCGCGCCCACGGGCCCCCGCGGGCGAGAGCGCGGGGCCAACTCCAGTGCCCCGGCCAGCCCCACAAGCTGTCCGTGGGGCCCCGCAATTCAGGAATCGGCCCAATCGCGCGATCCGTGGGCGCACCCGGCTTGAGTTCGAGCGGATCGAACCTACCCTATTTGCCCCGCGGTCCCGATCCGCGGCCAGAACCCCGACGCCCCCACCCACCGCCCGACCGACCCAGGAGCCCCATCCGTGTCCAACATCACCCCGGCCCATCTCCTCGAAGCCCTGCGCGGCGTAGTGGACCCCGACCTGCACAAGGACATCGTCACACTCGGCTTCGTCACGAAACACGAGGTCAGCGACGGTGACATCGATGTGGTCATCAACCTCACCACGCCCGCATGTCCGGTGAAGGACGAGCTCAAGAAGCAGGCTGAAGATCTGCTGGGGGCGCTTCCCGGTGCGCGTTCGGTCAAGGTCGAGATGACCGCCGAGGTGCGCGGTCAGGCAGGTCCGCCGCGCGACCTGGCCAAGAACATCAAGCACATCGTCGCCGTCTCGAGTGGCAAGGGCGGAGTCGGCAAGAGCACGGTCACGGTCAACCTGGCCTGCGCGCTGGCCAAGACCGGTGCATCCGTCGGTGTTCTCGACTGCGATGTGTACGGGCCCGATATCCCGCTGATGATGGGCCTGCACGGGCAGCCCGAACACGGCGGGACGCCCGAAAAGCCCAAGCTCATCCCCAAGGAGCGCCACGGCGTGAAGACCATGTCGATCGGCTACTTGATGGCCGACGACAAGCCGACCATCTGGCGTGGCCCGATGGTCCACAAGCTGATCGAGCAGTTCCTGAACGACGTCGACTGGGGCGATCTGGATTACCTGCTGGTCGACATGCCGCCCGGTACCGGCGATGCACAGCTGTCGCTCGCCCAGCTCGTGCCGCTCACGGGCGCCGTTCTGGTAACGACGCCCCAGGCCGTGTCGACCTTCGACGTGACCAAGGCCATCTCGATGTTCAAGCAGGTCAACACGGACGTGCTCGGCATCGTCGAGAACATGTCGGGCTACGTCATCGAAGGCATGATCTCGGGCGCCGGTCCGGATACGAAGGTTCACCTGAACCTCGGCCTGAAGGATGAGACCCTGACGCTCGACCCCGAGGGTCGCTTCCGAACGACGGTCGCCATGTTCGGCTCCGGGGGCGCGCAGGGACTGGCGGAGAAGCACGGATTCCCGCTGCTCGGCCAGATTCCGCTGAATCCCGCCGTGCGCGTCGGTGGCGATGCGGGTGACCCGATCCTGATCTCCGACCCGAACTCGATGATCTCCCAGCGGTTCACCGAGATCGCGGGCAAGGTCGCCCAGCGGATCGCGATACGGGCCTTCTCCGCCCTGCCGATCATCGAGTAACCTGGTAGCTCACGCGTGGGGACGCCCACCAGTGCGCGCATGACCAGCAAGCTCCCCCACCGTCTTCTCGGCACGCTGTTGATCGGAGCTTGCGTGCTCGCCGCATACGCCGGCGGGATGCACGGTGTTTTCATTTTCGATGATCTCGGCACGATCGTCCAGAATGAGAACATCGGCACGCTCTGGCCGCTGTCCGTGCCGCTCACGGGCCCGCACGAGCTGCCCTCGTCCGGACGCCCCTTGGTTAGCCTGTCCCTGGCGCTGAACTTCGCCGCCGGCGGCCTCGACCCGGTCGGCTACCACGCCTTCAACCTGACCGTCCACTTTCTGGTCAGCGTGCTGCTGTGGCGCGTGACACGCAGACTGCTCTTGCGCACGCCCGCGACGCGC
>JBLHKW010000227.1:0-6180 GCA_047618565.1 Planctomycetota bacterium | reverse complement strand
GGCGGAGGACGCGCAGGCGTCCGCCGC
The DNA here is from genome assembly GCA_047618565.1 of Planctomycetota bacterium. Lineage (GTDB taxonomy): Bacteria > Planctomycetota > UBA1135 > UBA1135 > JBLHKW01. The sequence continues at coordinate 6,153 of JBLHKW010000227.1, read as the reverse complement.
CAGTCAGCTCCGGTTCGGATCCCGGAGGTTGGCCGGGATGCGCAGGACGCGTGCGCGCCCGAATCTGTAGGCGATGGCGAATCCGAGCGCGGCCAGGCCGAGCCAGATGCCGATCGCGACGGGCCATGACAGCTCGCCAGATTTCAAGGCTCCCACAAGCAGTGTCGGGAATCCCATCGCGGTCAAGATCGTGCGGCTCGCGTGCGTATCCTCGATTTCCAGCACCACGTTGCACGCCGCGCAGCGGAAGTGCTTTTGATCGGACCCCAGGAGGATCGAGCGCGGGACGGCGGCCTGGCAATGGGGGCACTTCATGCCCGCTGTCCTCCTGTTCCTGTCTGGAGGGCGCGCTCAAGCTCGTCGATGAGCGCGATGGCGTCGGTCGGCCCGCCTTCCGGGGCGGGACCTCCAAAGCGCGTGGCGATCCACTGCTCGAGGCAATCGCTTGCCCGTTTGGCGAGGGCGGAGGGGATGTCGGCTTCGAGCAGGCGGGATGTCAGGCTCGGCCCCACGACCGCGGCGGGGGAGCAGGCCAGGCGTTCGGCCAGGTAGTTGCATATCAGGCGCCCGATGTCCGCTTCGGGTTGGGTGGCCTGTGTGCGAAACGTGGCCGGCGCCTCGCTGCTGCCCGCGACCTCGGTGTGGCCCGCACGGGAAACGTTTCGGCGGAAGAGGACCCAGGCGATGGCGAGTGCGACGCCGATCAGAAGCGTGCCCGCGAGGAGCGTGCGCGTCGCGTTCTCGGACTCGCTCGGCGTGGCCGGTCCCCGACGGGTGGAATTGGAGGGCGGGCGGGGCTCAGCCTCCAGGCCTACGCCCGGTAGCACCTCGACGTGTAGTGCCCGCGTCTGACACGTGCGGTAGCGCGCGGGCGGGCCGGGCTCGAGGAAGGCGAGTGTGATGGGAGGGATCTCGCCCGGGCCGGGGCGTCGCGCGGCGAGATCCCAGTGGATCGTGTGGACGGCGCCCGTCGTCTCCTCGCTCATGGCGCGCTGGGTGAAGCGCTTCATTGTTGGCAGACGCGGTGCCTCGAAATGGCCCAGGTTGCCCGGGCCTTCAATGCGCACGGTCAGGCGCAGGCCTTCGCCGACGCGCAGCATGTCCCTGTCCAGCTCGGCGCGCAGATCGAAGCTGCCGATCGCACCGCCGAACTCGAGCGGCTGGCCCTCCTCCGGAAGCACGTCGATGCGCAATGTCAGGCCGTCTCCCGAAACGGTGGCTATGCGCGGATTGGAGGGTACGCGCTCTGCGAAGAGCTGTTGCTGGAACTCGGTCGCGTACGCTAATCGCAGGGAGTTACCCGACAGATCGAGCGCGCCCGTCCGGTCGGGCTGCAGTACGCGCGTGACCTCGTAGACGATGAAGTTGAGCTCGCCCCGGGTCTGCTGGGCAACAGGTCGAACGTGGGTGACCTCGTCGTTGAGGACCAGGCTCGCTCCCGCAGTCTCGTGGGGCGTCGAAGGTGCACAGAGCGGCAGGGTGTCCAGCCACGGCGCGAGCACCTGGAGCGGCAGGCTCAACTCACGCCTGAACAGGGGCAGCAGGTCACTCTGGAACTCCTGCTCGATGCCGACCCGTATCCGTACGGGGACCGGTTCGCCCAGATACCAGGTCTCACGTTCAGTGACCAACTCCACAAAGCTATGGCGCGTCGCGACAGGATCCTGCTCGGCGACCCTCTCCAGTGGGATGGCATGCTGTGGGATCTGCGCCACCCCGTGTGCCGCCGCGAGTGCGATCGCGCTCGCCAGGCAGCCTAGCGCGCGAGGTCGCTTTCGGGCCGTGGTCGGCTGCGCAGGGGGGGGCATCGTTTGCTCACGCACACACCGAGTGTAGGGGCGCGGAGACCGGCTGCGTGGCTCCAATTTTCGCCGACGTTGAGCTGTGACCACGCGATTACCGTAGGCTACACATGCTGGCCGGCACCGCGTGTAACCGGCCGTACCCTTCCATATGGACCCCCGTTTCATCCCCAGCATGCGGATCTCAACCTGTCTTCCCGAAACCCTGCGGCGACTCATACCGGTCTGTGCCCTGGTCGCCGCATTGGCTGCACTCACCCCGGTGCTTGGGGCGCAGATGAACGGCGTCACGCGCGAGCAGATGTGGACCGCGCCGACGGCCGAAGATTGGGCGCGGCCCTGCCTCATCCGCTGGCAGAGGACCTGGGAGGACGCCGTCGCCGTCTCAAAGCAGACGGGAAAGGCGATCCTGATCTGCGTCAACATGGATGGGGAGATCGCGAGCGAGCACTACGCTGGAATTCGCTACCGGCAAGACGAGATCACCGATCTCTACGCTCCCTACGTCACAGTCATCGCGTCGGTCTATCGCCACACCCCGCGCGACCATGATCAAGAGGGGCGCCGCGTGCTCTGTCCGCGCTTCGGGACCGTGACCTGTGGCGAGCACATCGCCATCGAGCCGGGCCTGTTCGATCAGTACTTCGAGGGGCGACGGGTAGCTCCGCGCCATATCGGGATCGAGCTGGATAGCGAGGAGATGTACGACGTCTACTACGCCTTCGACACGGACACCATCTTCAACACACTGCGCGCGGGTATCGAGGGACGCGACGTGGAGACGACCGAGATCGTGCACGATCAGCCGGTCGTCACCTTGCTGGACAGCCCCGATAGCGAGGACCGGGCGCGCGTCGAGCAGGCCTACATCGACGGGGACCGTGAGACCCGCCGGCGGCTGCTGAAGCACGTGGTGGCAAAGGGTGGAAACGGGCCCGACGACCTGTTGCGCCTGGCGGTCTTCGGGCTGGACCTGGAGCTCGCCAAGCTTGCCCAGCAGGCACTCGCCAACTCCGACTCGGTGGCGTCGATCGATCTGATCATCGAGGCGCTCAGGGTCCCGATGGAGGCCTCGGAGCGCGATGCGCTCGTCGCAGCACTGGAGCGCATCGGCGAGAAGTCTGCGCGGGCGAAGACCCTGGCGACGGTCTACCAGGGGCTTGCGCGTCACTCGGAAGCGCTGGACGTGGACGGCTGGACGCGCGCCCTGGAGGAGGTTTCGGATGCGGACGGCGTCGAGGCCAAGGACTGGTACGCGCTCGAGGTTCAGCTGGAAGCGCAGCTGCAGTCCGCTTCCGAGCGTCCCGCTGACGGGGCGACGGAGCTCGACCTTGCCGAGTCGGCGCTCGCGCTGGCCGTGGACCCGCAGACCGCTGTTTCACTCGCGGCGGACCGCAAGACCACCTCGCGTTACGCGCGCCTGATGTTCGAGGATGTGCGCACGCATGCTCTGGAGGCTGAAGTGCTCGGCCAGTCCGGCTGGCGTGTGGACGCTGCCCTGGCCGTCGCGGCCTTCTACCTCGGCGACGCGGAAGAGGCCCACAGCCGGGCGGAGAGCGCCGTGAGGTCGATGCCCGGTGGCGAGCAGAGCTGGAACGCGATGGCTGTGATGGCCGTGTTCGCGGATGCGCGCAGCCGCGGCATCGCACGCGCCGTGGCCGAGAACGCGACCTGGCCACCTGAGTACCTGACCGACGTCAATGCGGCCTACGCAGTACTCGCCAAGCACCCGCTGGGAACGGCCGAGCAGGTTCTGGCGCACTACGAGTTCCTGTGGAGCATGGGGGCGCCCGGCCCGGCATCGAGCGTGCTCGACGACGGGCTGAGCCGCTTCCCGGCCTCCGCGGTGCTGCACGACCGCCTGCGCGGGCGGCTGTTGAAGGAGAGCGGGCTGGATGCACTCGAGGGTCGCTATGTGGCCATGCTGGCGGAGCCCGGTGCCTCGCCGCGACTGGAATGGTTTGCCGGCTACGCCTCGCTCGTGGTGGCGGAGTTCCACCGCCGGGTGGGCCAGAGGGACGAGGCGCGCGGCGCCTACGACCGGGCGATCGGGCATTACGAGAGCGTCTCCCTGAGCATGCCCGAGCTGCGCGACAACGCGGATCACTACGTCGCCATGGCGCTCGCTGGGCGGGCGCGACTCGCTTTCGAGCGCGAGGACTTCGAGGGCGCTCTGGACGAGCTGCGTGCGGCCTTTGCGCGCAGGCCGGGCGCAGCCGCGAGCCTGGACGGGCTCGGGGTCTCCGCTGTCGGTACGGCGAAGCTGATGCTGGGCCGTCTGCAAACGGATCAGGGGACGGACCTGGCCGGCCGCGTCCAGGCGGCGCTGGACGGTCTCGATCCGGTCCTGCTTGAGCTGCCCGCGTTCGAACGTGAGGGTCCCAACGTGACCCCGCAGATGGGTGACCGGCGCGGGCTCCGACGCAAATCCTGATTCAGCGCTCGCGCCGGCGTCGAGCGTGTAGGCTCCCGATGCAGCCGCTCCCGGCGCACAGTGCATGAATAGCTACAGCGTCCCCTCGATCCTGCTCGCATGCGGGTCGCTGGTGTGCTTCCTGTCGCTCGCGACCCTGCGCGCTCGGCGCGTGGTTTCGAGGCCAGTCTACCTGAGCGTGCTCGCACTCCTGGCCCTGCTGGCTCTCACGGTCCATCTGGGTGTGCTGCAGCGGGATACGGACAACGGTGAGCTCTATCTGCGTGAGCCGCCGATGCACGTTCGAGAGCTCTACCACTATTACCTGGGGACGAAGTACTTCGACGAACTCGGGTACACGGGCCTCTACGAGGCGACGGTCATCGCGGACCAGCGCGATGACATGGGGCACTTTAAGGGCAGTGACGTCGTCCGCGATCTGAGCAACTACGACGGCATCGGTCGGGTGGATGTGGTGCAGCGCGGGCAGGAGATCATGGCGCGTTTCAGCGCCGAGCGCTGGAACCTGTTCCGCGAGGACGTCGAGATGTTCCGGGTCGCTGTCGGTCGTGAGACCTGGCAGGAGCAGAACTGGCTGACGGACCATGGCTACAACGGCTCGCCGGTGGTGACGGCCCTGCTCGGTACGCTCGCCAACCTCGACCCTATCGACTCGGAGGGGTTTCTGAGGATGGCCAGGTGGTTCGATCTGGCGCTGGTGGGCGTCATGCTCCTGGTCGTCGCTCGCCTGTTCGGTCTGGAGCTGGGGCTTACCCTGGCGTTCTTCTGGTTTGCCAATCCGTTCAACGACTACAACTTCATCGGTGGGTCCTACCTGCGCTATCCCTTCGCCTGCAGCCTTGCCCTGGCGTTCGCGTTCCATGGCCGTGGGCGCGGGCTGGCCTCGGGCGCATTGCTTGCACTGAGCACGATGCTGCGCATCTTCCCGGTCGTCTTCGTGGGAGCCGTGGCCGTGAAGCACCTCATGGGGCGCGGACGGTGGGAGGCGCTGCGCGCGCAACGCGGTTTCTACCTGGCCTTCGCGGCGACCTGCGCGCTGCTGCTGGCGGGAACCTGGCACATCCAGACGCCGTCCGGCGGGTCCGCCTGGCCAGCTTTCGCAGGCAACATGCGCTTGCACGCATCGTCCTACGGCCAGAATCAGGTGGGCCTGAGCGTGCCGTTGCTCTTCAGCTCCGAGGATGCGGCCAGCGAGGGTCCCCTTTACGATGAGGCCGCGGCTCGGGCGGAACGCGCGCGCGGACGGCGGGTGGCGATCTGGAGCGCGACCCTGGTTGCGCTGGCCGGGATAGTTCTGGCGGCCAGGGGCATGGTTGCGCGGCACTGCCTGTTTCTTGGTTTCGCGCTGCTGTTCGTGCTGCAGCCCGCGGCGCACTACTACTTCCTCATACTCGGGCTGACCCCGCTCGTCTTCCGCCGGGATCGGGCGGTCGAGGCCCTGTTGGCCTTCGGCTTCCTGCTGCAGCTGATCGCGTTCACGCCCAGGCTCTTCGGCAGCCTGGGAGCCGTGTGCGCCGTCGCCAGCGTATTGCTGGGGCTCCTGCTGACGGCGGTCATCACCCTGCGTTCCGTTTCGCCCGCGCCGCCCAGCCCCGCGCCCAGTGCGCCCTGATTCACCCGCCGTGGCGTAGCGCGCTGGTGGCACGCGTCCTCCGTTGCCCGCAAGTACTCGAGCGCATGGCCCTGCCCCCCGATTATCTCGATAACGTCCTCGCGCAGCTCGCCGACCTGGGTGACATCGAACCCCGGCGCATGTTCGGGGGCTGCGGCTTTTACAGCGGCGGGCTGGGCTTCGCCATCTGCTTCCAGGGGACGCTCTATTTTATGGTCGATGCAGCCGGTCGTGACGAATGCCGCGCAGCCGGGTTGACGCCCTTCGAAGTGCGCTCGGGCCAGGGCGCATTGCCCGGTTACTTT
>JBLHKW010000226.1:0-6184 GCA_047618565.1 Planctomycetota bacterium | reverse complement strand
GACCGCTTCTTCAAGCGGTACGACCTTCCTCCAGCACGAGCCATCCACTCTAGCAGCCCGCCCTAAAAACGCCCTACTCGACTTCGCCCTCTCCGCCGCCGCTGCGTCGTGCTCGTCGAGCCGTGCTAAGCGGCCCTACAGGGCCGCCTCCGCCGTCTCGACTTCGCACTCCTTGCTGCGACGAAGATGGCTTCGTCTCGCTACGGGACTTTTTCAACGGGCTGCTAGCGTTACCCCCACGCAGCGAACCCATGAGTCTGAGGAGCCGGATGCGCTAATCGCGCACGTCCGGATCTGTGGCAGCCCCGGGGAGGTAACGACCCGCGGCCACCCGGCAGTCGATCCTCGGGGACCGACTCCGTGCTCGGCATCCTGAGTCCCAGCGAGTTTAGGCCGCACTGGCATGCAACGCGCTCAACCGAATGCTCGACCTGGGCAGGCCGGCTTCGATCGCAATCGGGCGATGAGATCCTGGGGGTGTGAAATTGCTGGCTTGATTGGAGCCATGCACCAACGCCGCGGCGGCTAGCGTGCGTTATCCACTCGCGTCGCGAGCTGCGCCCAGGGTCCGGGCTCGAGCGTCACTCCGTCGACCTGCCCCTCCACGCGCTCGATCCGGAGGCGGTAGGCGCCGTCGTCATCGACGACCAGCTCATCGGCGGACACCGGTATGAGGCGCACCGAACCCGCGGCCGGGAAGTAGAGGCTTTCCACCCCGGGGCCGTGGAGCAGGAGCGTGTCGCCGTCCCGCTCGATCCGGATCCTGGCCCAGTACGAGAAGCGGTACTCGCCGACGGCCTCGTCCATCTGCTCGACCGTCCAGGACACCGGATCCTGCGGCCCCCGCTCGGGCAGCTCGGGCACGCTCGCCAGGACGGCGTTCCAGGCGACCTCTGAGGCGAGCATACCGAGCTCGGTTTCCGAGAGCCCCTGCGTGGCGACCTGACCGGTAGTCACTGCGATGAGCGTGTCGCCGTCGCCGCTGGTGCTGAAGGGTTGGATGGCGCGCGACATCGAGCCATGCACGTGGATGGCGAGCCGCTGCAAGCCGACGACGGAGAGCTTCTCGTTCGTGACGACCAGGGTGAGGGTCGTGTTCTTGGTGGGACCGCCCTCGACGTCCGGCTCGGGCTCTAGCTCGGCGAGGGACGCCTCGATGCGCTCCCGAATCGTGCCGCAGTCATCCGTCGCCGTACGGCCGCAGCGAACGACCCTTCCCTCGCGGTCCACGATCGTGCCCAAGGCGTTGACGACGGTGAACACGGCCACCTTCGTCTCGCCGCGCTGGCGGAAAGCGCCGCCCTGTCCCGAGTGCGAGCCGGCCCCGAAGCGCCAACCCTGCATCGCGAAGCGCCCGGCTCCTTGTGCTCCCAGGGGAAAGGCGCCGGGTCGTGCAGCGCTTAGCGCCGCCTTGCCGAGCTCGGCGTCCGGTGTCACGGCGTTCAGCCGCCGCCCACCGAGATCGAAGATGATGGCGCCGGGCACGAACGCGATCTCCTCCCAGCTCCCTGGACGATCGCTGCGCTCCTTTAGCGCATCGGCCACCCCCGTGGCCGCCGACAGGCCGTAGGAATACCCTCCGGAGAAGCAGATCGCGTTCGTGTAGGCCGCTTCGTACGGGATGCGAAGTGCCTCGGAGTTGACCACACCCGGAGCCCCGCCCCGGACGTCGATGGCGGCCATGACGGGCTCGGGGAAGAAGAAGACCGTCGTGCCCGTGGGGCCCTCGCGGTACTCGGCGATCCCGACATGGATCTCGGGGAACTCCAGCGGTAGCACCGGCCCTCGAACCGTGGTGTCGGGGACGAGGTCTCCCTGGCTACGCTCGGGGGCTTGCGCGGCGGGTCGCGTTGCCCCGATTCCGAGCAGAGTGACGACGAGAAGGAGGGAGCGGAGGGTCGTGGTTCTCAACCGATCTCGTAGAAGGAGAGTGACTGAGCACTTGTGAGAGGCATAGGCGGCGAATACTAGCCTGTCATAAACTTGGCTGGTCCACGTGAAGCCGCATTGTCTGTGGAAACAACTTCGGAATCGCCTGGGCAGCCACCGCCGAGTCCTGCTGGCGTGCCCATGGATCAGTCCGGCCATTTCAGTTGGCCTGATGCGTTGGCCCATGATGCGTGGGCACTGTGGGTTGTAGGCCCGGGACACTTGGCTCAGCTGGAGAGGGCCTCTCTTGGTCAGGTGGAGGTTGGACGAATTGAGAGGAGTAGACGGGCGCAAGGCCTGGATACTCTGACCAGGATGGGTCAGCCACCTCGTCCCAGAACGGAAGGCGCCTGCGGCAGCCCATTCATGGAGGCGACGAACCGAAGTGTTTCGGGGGGGAAATGCATCTGTGGAACGGGGAGCTGCGAAAGAATAGGTGTCGGTGGATTTTGCCCTGATGTTTGCCTCCGATAAGGTGTCCTACTGATCTCAGCTCACGTATCGGCGGTCTCAGGCCCTGTTCAATGGCACATCGACTGCTACAGGCATATCCCTCTTTATAGTCCATGACTGATAACGAACGCGCCCTTGAGCATCTTCGCGACCGCCTCGCTAATCACGAGGTCTACGCGAGCGTCTGCACGAAACAGGGCCTACGGCTCTTCATGGAGCAACATGCGGTTTGTGTGCTCGACTTCATGAGCTTGGTCAAGCGGCTTCAGGTTGAGCTGACATGTGTCCGTGTCCCCTGGACGCCTCAACCCCGCGCCGAACTCGTGCGCTTCGTAAACGAAATCGTGCTCGACGAGGAGTCTGACGATGATTTCGGCCCAATGCCCTCTAGCCACTACGAGTGGTACCTTGCCGCGATGGAGGAGGTGGGCGCGGATACGAGTCCGATTCGTACGCTCGAGGCCCGGCTTCGAGCAGGCGACGATCCGGAGGTTGCGCTGGCCGGATGCGAGCTGTCGGCAGCCGCAAAGTCTTTTGCGAGCACGACATTCGAACTCTGTCGTGGACCGCTCCACGTCGTTGCTGCCGCTTTCTTCTACGGTCGTGAGGACGTGATCCCGAAGATGTTCCTACCGCTCGTTCAGGAACTCGAGGCCTCAGATGGCACCGTTTCGCTGTTCCGCCGTTACCTGGAACGCCACATCGCGGTCGACGGTGAGAATCATGGTCCCCTGGCCGCGCGGCTCTTCGAGGAGTTGTTGGCCGAAGCACCGGGTCTGCGTGCCCAGGGCCTGGCGGCCGGTCGACGCGCGCTCGAGGCACGTCTCCAGCTCTGGGACTCGTTATGCATCCTGCTGCGTGGTGAAGGATCGGCGAGCGCTGTGCTCGAACCGAGACCTCACGGAGTACTCAGCGGCGTGCGCTCCGAGCCTGCGCCCGCTCGCGCGGCCACAAAAAGCTAGAGCCTGGCCGGGAAACGCCCGCCAGCCGGCTGTTCCAGAAAACGTGATCCTGCCCCAGGGCGGCAACCTGCACTTCGGTGAGGCGCCCGAGGGTCTCGTCGGATCCACCGACTTGCCTGCGTTTCCAGGCAGTGCACCCAAGTGCATGCTCCAGCGTGGTATCCCGAGCTTATGGTCAACGGCTTGCTAGCGACTGCGCTCCGCGATCCGGATGTTCGACTCGATGCGTTGCTCACGGGGCATCAGGCAGAGGAACGGAAGTAGCTACGAGATCTACAAGGAGCCCCGCTCCCAGAAAAAGCCCTCCTCGTCGCAACCGAGAAGACACGCCCATCGAACTTGAACCAGCCAGGGAATAGCCCTGATCGCAATTGAGCTGCCCGCTCGGGCGGAGATACTACGAGCGACATCAGCTCCATTGCTCACATCCATGAGCAAGACGCTGGCGCCCTACCAGACCCAACGGAAGCCAAGCGAATGCAGAAATCGACCCTCACCTGCCTTTCCGTCGTTACCGCGAGCGTGCTCATCGCAGCGGGCGTCGCCTGGGCCGCTGGCCGCGGCAGCGTGGAAGCGCTGGGCTTCTCGGTTCCGGTGCTGTGCACGGCCGTCGCCTTCGCCGTCAACTGGGTTGCCTTCGTCCCGGCCTTCGCCGCCAGGACCGAGCGCTACTACGACCTCGTCGGAAGCCTGACCTATCTGAGTCTGATCGCCTGCAGCCTTCTGCTCACGGATCCTGATCCGCGCGGCTGGTTGCTGGCCGGGATGGCCGCCATCTGGACCCTGCGGCTGGGCTCATTCCTGTTCTTGCGCATCCACCGCGCCGGCTCCGACCGCCGCTTCGACGAGGTCAAGCAGGACTTCGGGCAGTTCCTGATCGCGTGGACCCTGCAGGCGCTCTGGGTGTTCCTCACGCTCTGCTGCGCCCTCGCCGCGATCACGACCGCCCAGTCACAGCTTTTGGGTGTGTGGGCTATCCTTGGCAGCCTGGTCTGGGTAGCTGGGTTCGGAATCGAAGTCATGGCTGATCGACAGAAGAGCGCGTTCCGCAAGGACCCCGCCAACGCCGAGCGCTTCATTTCGAACGGCCTCTGGTCCTGGTCCCGGCATCCGAACTACTGCGGTGAGATCGTGCTGTGGATCGGTGTGGCCCTCATCGCCATTCCCGCGCTGTCCGGATGGCAGTACGTGACCCTTGTCTCTCCGGTCTTCGTATTCCTCCTGCTCACGCGCATCAGCGGGATCCCCCCTCTTCAGAAACGCGCCGAGGAGAAGTGGGGCGACGACCCGCAATTCCGTGCCTACATTGAGCGCACGCCCCTCCTCTGGCTACGCCCGCCGAGATCGAATTGAGCGGCGGCTCCTCACGAGCCGGGACGCAATCCCCGCACCTGTCTGGTTGGCGGATCTTCGTCTACTCGCTGCCCGCGCTGGCCAGCTCCGTCGCTGCCCTGCCGATGGTGCTGTTCATTCCTGCGTTCTACTCGGACGTCCTGGGAGGGCCCCTTGCCACGGCCGGTGCGTGTATCGCCGCATCGCGTCTGCTGGACGTCTTTACGGATCCCCTGATCGGAAGCCTGAGCAACCGCCTGCACACGCGCTTCGGCAGGCGCAAGCCATGGATCGTGCTCGGAACGCCGCTGTTCGCCATCGCGCTCTGGAACCTATTGTCCCCGGCGAGGGCGCCGGCGCTACCCACCTGGTCATCTGGTCGGCGGCTCTCTACCTGGGCACGACCATGCTCGACCTGAGGCACAAGGCATGGGGCGCCGAGCTCTCCACGGACTATGACGAGCGTTCGCGCATCACCAGCCGACGCGAGAGACTATCGACCGTGGGACAGGTCGCGCTACTGGGTGTGCTCCTCCTCGTAATGGCGTTGTCCTACGCTCTCTATTCGATACTGGCCGTGCTTTGCGTAGTCGCGATCGCCCACATATCAGACCGGGCGCCACGTTTCAGGGCCCTGCTTCTGCCAGCCATCCTGTGCCCGCTCTATCGTGAGATCATGCGTTGGGTCCGCTTGCGCGCGCTCGTGGCCGAGTTGCTTCGTCGCAATTACAAGGACTCGTACCTGCCCGATACAGCCTGGATGCACACGCCACGGTATTGAGAATCGCGGAGCGGATAGGCGTTACAAGGGCGTCCTGTCCATCTATTCAGCCGTGGCGTAACCACGGCCAAGGCACGTGTTTAGGAGGGCCTACAATGGGGCAATGCAAGCCGAGTATCACCCGCTTCAAGCCCTGCTCCTCTCTGTTTCGGGCTGGGTCAACCGGCACCAGCAGCACGTCATCGAGTACCTCGTGGAGGAGGACCGCGTACTGAAGGAGCAACTCGGCGAAAAGGTGTCGCGGTTGAATGACGACCAACTGCAACGCGTTCGCGGAGCGCTTTGTGCTGTCGATCAAGTCCGAGTGTCTCGCCTAGATGATCTTCTTCAGCGAGCGCCGGCTGCGCGACGCGACCAACGAGTACATCGAGCACTACCACACCGAGCGTGCTCACCAGGGCCTGGGCAATTGCCACATCGAGCCGAGTTCGGTAGGGGAGGGCGCCGTCGTCTGCGACGAACGCCTCGGTGGTCTACTGAAGAGCTACCGTCGCGCAGCCTGACGAATGGCCCGAGGGCGGGTTGCCGAGCTTGGCGGTACCGGTCTACCCTGACGGACTGACGTGGTCAGTTCACGGCCGAGAAGATGCCCCGCGGGAGTCTGCAAAGTCATTCGGTGAACGCGGATTGCGCCACGTCCGAATTTATGGACAGGGCGGTTTCGGGCATTTGGCCACGGCTCTATTTTGGGACGCCCCGCGGGGGACATGATCCACGGGGCGCCCAA
>JBLHKW010000225.1:0-6251 GCA_047618565.1 Planctomycetota bacterium | reverse complement strand
CCTGCGCCGCGCAAGCCGCTTGAGCTCCTCGCCTTCGCACGCCTCGAGATTCAGCTCTGCCTTCGGTCTCCCCATTTGTCTTCCCATGGGATGCGATACGCAGGAGGGAGGCAATCATCGAATACAAATCCGATGCACTTTTGCAGCACACCACTAGGTTGGCGTGGAAATACCTGGCCCTCGTAACTCGAAACCGGCGCATGCACCCGGGGTATTGATGATCGCCTGGCAATCACACCGACCCGGAGAGACTGCCCATGAAGAAACAACTTCGAACTGCCCTGATCACCCTGACCCTCGCCAGCCTGTCGACGGCCTGTAGAAACAACTCCACAGCGACCGCCCCTGAAGCGATCGATGCCCAGATCGAGGAGTCCAGCTTCCGCCTCTTTCCCGCTGCCGGCACCTCGAGCAGCGGCGATGGCGGCGGAGTGGACACGCGCAGCGCCGCGCTGGGCGAGCCGATCGCGAGCCATCCGAGGCAGAAGACGACGTTTGTACCGCGCCCGAGCGTGCGCACCCAGCTCAGGCAAGCGACCCTTGCTGGCTTCAACATCATTGAAGAGGAGAGCCTGCGCGCCGTCATCACGGCGATGCGCAACATGACCGGTCTGCCTCTGGTCGTACATCCGCGCGCGGAGGATGCGGTGCTCGATGCCGGCATCGTCTTCGACCTCGACAACGAGATCGGTGCCGTCGCCCTCCTCAACTTGATCGAGAACGCAGCGGACGATGAGATCAAGTGGGTCATCAGGCACGATGCCATCCTGTTCACGGTCGAAGCGGATGCCCGCGCTCCGGTCGTCGTGCACGCGCACGACATCCGCGGCATCACCTCCCCGCGCACGGACTTCGCCGGACCCCGTATCGACGGTCTGCGCCTGCTCGGAGATGCAGACGAGGACGAAGCCTTCGGGGGGTCGGAGCAGGTCGCGACGATCACGGAGGAGGAGGTCCTGACGATGGTGCAGGAGAACATCGCACCACAGACGTGGGAGCAGGACGGCATCAGCATCGACGCCCAGAATGGACTGTTGATCGTCGTCCATTCGCTCGAGGTGCAGCTGAAGGTGCCGCGTTTCCTCGAGTCGATCGGCTGACGCGGGCCCGGCCCCCCTACGCACTGGCGAGAGCGCTAGCGCCGATCCAGGGCCAGGACACAGGTTCCGGGGCCATTCCATACGCACGGGCGCCACCGACGCGGCTGACGATGCCTCCGGCCGCATCCGAGGGAAACAGGAAAGACACAAGCTGCCCCCCCCGGCCAGCCGAGCGATAGGATAGCTACCCCGTCGGGGCCACGGCCCGGACACCCGTCGCATGCGCACCACCGAATCCCGACCGCCGAGCACCGAACGCGACGGGCACACGCGAGTCCTCGGCTCCTATGGTTCGATGCCGGGACCGCTGCTCGTCTTGCTGGCTGGAATCCACGGCAATGAGCCCGCCGGAGTGATCGCCGCCAGGCGCGTCTTCGAGTCCCTGCAACAGCGGCGCCCCGCTATGCGTGGACGGGTAGTCGCGATCACCGGAAACCTCCAGGCCCTCGCTAGCGGTGTCCGTTACATCGATGACGACCTGAACCGTCTCTGGACCGCGGAACACCTCGCGCGCATCACTCGACCGGACGCCCGCAACGAAGCCCACGAGCAACGGGCGATCATCGAGGTCCTGCTGAGCGAACTCGAGCAACGCCCCGAGGACGTGACCCTGCTCGACCTGCACACGACCTCTGCGCTCGGGTCGCCCTTCACGATCATCAGCGACACCCTGCGCAACCGACGCATCGCCTTCCCCTTGAAGGTGCCGGTGATCCTGGGCCTGGAGGAGAACCTCGAGGGAACCCTGCTCGACTTCCTCGGGAACTACGGTTGCGCGACCGTCGGCCTCGAGGGCGGACAGCACAACGCGCCCGCGACGGCTGGTAACCACGAAGCTGCCATCTGGATCACGCTCGCGCGCGCAGGCCTCGTGTCCGAGAGCGACATCCCCGAACTGGAAGCCTTCCGCCTGCGTCTCGACCGCGCGGCCGAGGGTCAGCCGACCGTGGTGGACATCCAGCATCGTGAGGACATCGAGCCGGGCGACGACTTCGCGATGCTGCCCGGCTTCGAGAACTTCCAGAGCGTGAGCGCTGGTGAATTGCTGGCGCACACGGGACCTGCCGATGGCCCGGAGCGCCGCGAGGTGCGAACAGCGAGTGCCGGCATGGTCATCATGCCCCGTTATCAAGGACAGGGCAGCGACGGCTTTTTCATCGGGCGCCGCATCCGTCCGATCTGGGTGCGCCTCTCCGGCCTGCTGCGCCGTCTGAGACTCAGCCGTGTGGTGGCGTGGCTTCCGGGGATCTCGAAGCGCACCGGCGAGTCCGACTTCCTCGAGGTGGATCGCCAGATTGCAGCCCTGTGCCCGAGCGACGTCTTCCATCTCTTCGGCTACCGGCGCATGAGCGAGGACAAGGATCTCCTGGTCTTCACCCGCCGGGTCGAGCGAATGCCCGACCTGGAACGTCTCATTGCCGATTTCCGCCAGATTCTGCAATAATCAGGGGGGTCGCGCCGTAATGGCCGTCGTCGGCCAGCCGGGCTCTGACGCGCGACTTCGCGCGGTTTGTCCCGTGGCTTGACGCCCATAGCGCCTAGACTCCGCGCGCCCGCAGGGCGTGATCGAGCACGCCCCAGCCCCTTCAGGAGAGAGCCTTGCAATTATTCCTGCGAACCGTCTTGCTCGGTGGCGTGGTCGCCATCGGAGGTTGGTGGACCTACTTCTTTCGGGAGAAGGTGCAGCACCATGAGCTCCAGCTCGCTGAACGCGACCAGCAGATCGAGGTGTTGGTCGAGGAGGTCAGCGAGCGCGATGATGAAATCGCGAAGCTCGAGATGGCCCTCTGGCTCTCCAAGATCGACCACCGCGTTGCTCAGATAGAAGTCCTCGAGCAGACCCCGTCGGAGAGTGACCCGGAGATACTCGAGACACGCCTGCGATTCATCGAGCTCACCCCGGATGGCGAGCCCCTCGGCGAAGCGCGCGAAATAGTGGTCCAGGGTAGCCGTGTCTACATCGAGGCCCTGGTCATGAAGTTCGACGATCAGTTCGTCGAAGCTGGCGATCTGTTGCGCGGAAGCTCGGTGTGCATTTTCAAGCGCATCTTCGGTGACAACCAGAAGCCCAACGAGGGCGTCGAGCTCGACAAGTCCGGCACACGACCGCTGCCCTACCTCGGTGACAACCTCCCGAGCCCGCTCTACAAGCAGCTCTGGGATAACTTCTGGGACTACGCAAACGATCCCGACCTTGCCAGGGAGAAGGGCGTGCGCGCAATCCACGGCGAAGCGCCGTTCACGGAAATGCGCGCCGGGCGGCGCTACAGGATCGAACTACGCGCCTCCGGCGGCCTGTCGATTCAGGCCGAGTGATCCGCGGGCGACTAGCCCACCACGTCTTCGGGCTCGGCGCCCTGCGTGGTCTCCGGCGTCGGTAACGCAGCGGCAACGAGACGGATCTTCAGGTCGGCTTGCTCCTGGGTCGGGCTTCCGTCCTTCGGCTCGGCATCACTCCGCAGGCGCGCGATGGCCTCGTTCAGGCCATTGCATAGATCCTGCAGCTCGTCACCCTTCCGAATACGACAGGGCTCCACCTTCTCGCCGCGTGCGATCTGGCCCAGGTAGTCCTCGAAGTGCTTCACAGGTCCGGCGATCTTGTGGGTCATGACGACACCCAGGCAGAAGATCAGTGGCAGCACGACGATCACGGAGATCAACAGGACCGACAGCAGTATCGACGGGACTTCCTGAGCGACGTCGCCACCGTAGCGCGGTAACTTCGCCAGGGTGCCCGTCAAGCGCCCCCCGAGCAGCAGGAACTGAAGCAGCAAACCCAGGGTCGCCATCCCGACAAATGAGCCTACGAGTCGCAGCTGGAGGCCGGGACGGGAGAGCTTTCGGATTCGAAGCGTCATGGGTCAGGTCGCCGATGTGGACACAGGGGCGGATGGAGCCGTCGACCATTTCCGCCTGATTCTTGAGTGCCCGCGCAGCGGGTACCGCAAATAGTGGGTAGACGCGTGGTACCATCACGCTCGGCACCCCCGAGAGTCCCCCGAAACCGCCCAGATCGTCTCCGTTCGTGGCAGTCGTACGAGAAGAAACGCAGGCAGAACGACCCCCGAGACGAGCGCGCCGACGCTGGTGGCGCCGCGCCGGCCTGGGTCTGTTGTTGCTGCTAGGTGTCTACCTGCTGCGCCAGCCGCTGGTGCACCCCGTCCTGGCGCGCGTGATCTCGGCGCTCGCGTCCAGCGCGGGCGGCATGCAGGTCTCCGTGGATGAGATCGACGGGGACTGGTTCCGCACGCTCGGTGCTCGCGGCGTGCGCGTCAGCGGCGGATCGGGCCCCCTGCGGGAGGCAGCGCTCGAGCACGCGGAGGTGCACTTCAACCTGTGGACCTTGCTCATCCGGCGGGATCTGAGCGCACTCTCGAGCGTGCGTGTCGATGGTCTGCACGCCAGCATCGATCTGCGGGATGGGCGCGCTGCGACCGACGCCCCGGCCCCCAACGCCGTGTGGCCGATGGCGCCGGAGTCATTCCCCGCGATCGAGGCGCGCGACATTTCACTCGATATGCACCTGAGCACGGGCCTGCAGATCGAACTACAACAGGTCCAGATCGCGTCGCGCGGAACCGCAGCCCTGCGCGAGCTGGCGATCGAAGCGGCTGTGGCGCGCTTCACCCAGGCCGACCAGACATGGAAGGGTCCCGCCAACCTCGAGCTGTCGCTCTCATCCGAACAACTCAGCATCACTGAGCTCGACATCGGATCCCGACGACTCCTCGAACGGACGACCCTCGACTGGTCGCGCCTCTCGCGTCGCGAACTCGGGTGGAACGCGACCCTCGCCAATGGCCAGGTCCAATCGGAGGGAACCCTCAGCGCAGGGCAGCTGGCCGGCTCCCTGCAGGCGGATCAGGCCGACGTCGCGCAATGGGCGGATCTGCTCCCCGCAGACCTCTCGTCCCTCGCAGCTCGAGTCGATGCGCAAGCGGACTTCGCCCTGGCTCTCGACGAACCCTCCGCGTTGCGCGCGTCCCTGCGAATGGCCGCGAGCCAGATTGGCTTTCAGGGGAGCGCCGCCGACAGCTTGACCTGCAACGCGCGCGTCGAGGGCGGCGTGCTTCATGTCGATGAACTGCAGGTAGCGCAGGCCGACGTCAATCGGGTGCGTATCGAGGACCTGGAGGTACCGGTCCAGGCCGGTGACCTGCGCCGGACCCTGCGTGCCATGCGCGGCACGTTGAGCTTTGACCTGCGCGACCTGTCGCTGCTGCCGATAGGAGCCGGCGCAGGTCTCCCAGAACATCATCTCGACGGACGCGGACGGATCGAGAACGGCCGCATCCAGCTCGACGACGGAACCCTGGTGGTGCCTGGCGGGAACATTCAGATCGATCGGGCCGCGATCGATCTGCGCCCATCGGATCTTGCCCGGCGCGCGGTCGAGGTCGAGGCGACCGTCGCCATCGCCGACCTCGGTCAACTCGCCCGCCTCTGGGGCTCGGACGACTCGGGCGGCAGCCTCTCCGGTCGGCTATCCCTGGGCGGCATGCTGGCCGAACCTACCGGCGACATCTCCTTCACGGGCCATGGGGTACGCCTGGCCAGCCTGCCCCTGGGCGAGCTGGAGATCCGCGCCCACGCGGCGGACAGCTTCGTACAACTGGAAGAGCTGCGCTGTGTCGGCGACCTGGGCACCGTGGACGCTGCCGGCGGCTACAGGATTCGCACAGGGGAGCTCGACTCGGTCACGCTCGACGTAGAGCTACATGACCTGGCCGCCCTGGGACTCGCGGACGACCTCGGGTTTCAGCTCGGCGCACCCGCCAGCCTTCGCGCCAACCTGAATGGTGTCTGGACGCGCCTTTCCGGCGATGTGGAGCTGAACGCGCCGGCGACGAACGTCCGCGGGCACGCACTCGAATCGCTGCAACTGCAGGCGCAGCTCATCGACGGCAGCGCCCACGTCACGAACCTCGAGCTGGACAGCCCGTGGGCAAAGCTCCAGGCCAGCGGGTCGGCGGCCCTCGGCACGGGCGCGGGAGCGCCCATTGCCATCACGCTGGATACGCTCGCACTCGAGCGGGACGCCTCGCGCCTCGAACTCGCGCAACCGGTAGCGCTACGCGTGGACGCCGGAGCGCTCGAGATCGAGATCGAGCCGCTGCGCATGAGCGGGAGCGCGGGCAGTCTCACCCTCGA
>JBLHKW010000224.1:0-6261 GCA_047618565.1 Planctomycetota bacterium | reverse complement strand
GCGGGCCAGAACGCACTGAACGTGGGCTCCTCGGGCCCCGCACGCTACCTCGCATTGCAGGGACTCGAGATCACCGGCGGGTCGGCCGGCGTGCGGCTCTACGACTGCCAGCAGGTCTGGATCGATCGCTGCCATATTCACCACACCGGTGACGCGGGACTGACCGCCAACACCCGCGATACGGCGAACCTGCACATCACGCGCAACGAGATCGACCACACGGCGGGCACGGGTGAGGGCATGTACCTGGGGGCGAACAACTCGGTCTACGTGATGCGCGACTCGGTCATCGCTCAGAATCATGTGCACGACTGCGGCGGAAGCCAGGGCGACGGGATCGAGATCAAGCAGGGCTCGTTCGGCAACTGGATCGTCGACAACCTGGTACACGACACCAACTATCCGTGCATCCTGCTGTACGGCACGGACGGCAACGCGTTCAACACCGTTGAGCGCAACGTCTGTTACAACTCGAACGACAACGTGATCCAGGTCCAGGGCGAGGCCCTCGTGCGCAACAACCTGATCATGAATGGCGGCGTGGGCTTCGGCAGCCACGACCACCAGGGCAATGTCCGCGACCTGACCTTCGTCCACAACACGGTCATCAACTCCGGCCGCGCCGTGAACCTGTCGGACTGGTCCGGGCGCAGCGGGATGACCTTCGCCAACAACGCCGTCTACAGCCAGAACTCCCAATCGGTGCGTTTCGCCAACGGCTCCACCGGGGTCGAGTTCGTCGGCAACGTGGTCTTCGGCGCCGTCATCGGGCCCGCGTCGGGCTTCGTGCTGGGAGCGGGCCTGAGCGATTTCGCGAACATCACATGGAACGCCACGGCGCGCGACGCCACCCCTGATGCGAGCGCTGCCCTGATCGCGGCGGGCGACATAATCTGGGAGGTCAGCAACGACCTCTCGGGCGCCACGCGCGTGCTGCCCCTGGACTCGGGCTGCCTGGACCGGCCCTAGCCCGAATAATTCATGAAGACGCGGCCCAAACGCGACGACCGGCCGGCTTCGCCGTCGATTCGGCTCGCGCTTCATGAATTATCCGGGCTAGCAGGCCGTCCTCAGTCGGAGAGGTGGATCGTGATCGGCGCGTCGCCGTCGGCGTCGGGCAGGCCGAACATGCGCGCGAACCCGCGCCGCACGGAGGTGTCGTCCATCGGGTCGATGCCCGCTGCGGTCAGGATCAGCGCGGGCGCCACCGGCCGCGCCTCCGTGGCCCCCAGGCGCTCGGCCAGACTGTAGAGTTCCTCGTAGCCGATACTGGACACGATCATCCAGCCGAGACCGTAGAAGGCATCGAGAGCGCGTGCGTCGGCCTCCAGGTACTCGCGCGCATCGAGCTGCATGGCCTGCTCGATGGTCGGTACGTCCTTGTAGTAGAACCCGAGGATGGCGCTCGGCTCGGACAGGTCGACCTGCAAGGTGTAGCGCCTCAGATAACTGAGCGCCGCCGAGATGCAGCGCTGATCGCGGGCCCGGTCATCCTCGAAAACGCGGTGCGCCAGTAGCTCGCAGGCGCCCTCCTGGACGAGCTGCGGAAAGCGGCTGTTCGACTCGCGAAAGTAAAAATGCACGAGCTCGTGGGCCACGATCGAAGGCAGGTTGGCCGTACCGCTATCGATCAACACGTAGCCAGCGCCGTCGTCCCGGGTCACGGTCAGCCCCGCCCAGCGACGCTCGAGTTGCTTGACCATGTGCATGCGCAGCGGCCGATCCACGAACCCCGGCAAGGGCCGTAGCACCACGAGGGCTTGCTCGACGGCATCGCTCAGGCGCGCGATATCGGCCACCGTGCTGGCGCTGGCCGTCCCCCACTCGGCGTGGTGCGTGATGGGGTTCTCCGGCTCGGGAGGAAGGCTGGCGCAGCCGCCCAGAAGCGGTAAGGCCAGGAGCAGGGTCGCGCACCTGGGCCTTCGAGCAGATCTACGATCTGGCAATTGCATGGCGTAATCCTAACGCCAAATCGGCGCCGCCCCAGGGATGCCTTTCCTGGACGAAGCCGCAGCGAATAGACTGACCGCACGGGAAGGTCATCCACCTTGGTCACACTCCACTTCACCCAGAACATCCAGCGCCACATCGCGTGTCCGCAGCGCAGTCTGAGCGGTCAGACGGTTCGGGAGGTTCTCGAGGGCTATTTCTCGGAGCATCCGGGGGCACGCACCTACGTGCTCGACGATCAAGGCGCGCTGCGGCAGCACATGATGATCTTCGTGGACGGGGGCCCGATCGCGGATCGCGGCAGTCTCTCCGACGCGGTCGAGCCCGATAGCGAACTGCACGTCATTCAGGCTCTCTCGGGAGGATAGATGAGCCACAGGATCTACGTGGGCACCCGCAAGGGCCTGTTCACGGTCGAGCGTTCCGACGGCGCGAACGCGTCCTGGTCGATCACGCGCACGGACTTCCTTGGCGACCCGGTCACGCTCGTGCATTCCGAGCCCGGCGGCCGACGCGTCCATGTGGCGCTCGACCTGGGCCACTTCGGAGTGAAGACGCACCTGTCCGAGGACTCGGGTGAGACCTGGACCGAGACCGAGGCTCCGAAGTATCCGGAGCAGCCCGAGGGGACGGTCGACATGGACATGTTCAAGGGAACTCCGATCCCGTGGACCACCAAGGCCGTCTGGGCCTTCGCGCACGGCACGCCGGATCAAGCCGGCCGCATGTGGTGTGGCACGATCCCCGGCGGGCTGTTCCGCTCCGATAACGGCGGGCGCACCTGGCAACTCGTGCGCTCCCTGTGGGATCACCCGGACCGCAAGAAGTGGTTCGGCGGCGGAACGGACTTCCCCGCCATCCACTCGATCCTGGTCGACCCGCGAGACGGCCGGCACGTCGTCCTCGGCATCTCCTGCGGCGGCGTCTGGGAGACCCGCGATGACGGTGAGACCTGGGCCCAGGGCGCCCAGGGTATGCGCGCCGACTTCCTACCGCCCGAGCAGGCCATGGTACCCGACAGTCAGGACCCGCACCTGATCGTGGCCTGCCCGAGCGCGCCGGACAGCATGTGGACACAGCACCACTGTGGCATCTTCCGCACCACGCGCGGCTGCGGCCACTGGGAGGAGGTCACCGACGTCGAGCCATCGGCGTTCGGCTTCGCCGTCGCGGTCCACCCGGACGACGCGGATACGGCCTGGTTCGTGCCCGCGATCAAGGACCAGGCGCGCTATCCATCCAACGGCCAGGTGGTCGTGACGCGCACGCGCGACGGCGGCAAGTCATTCGACATCCTGCGCAACGGCCTGCCGCAGGAACACGCCTACGATCTGGTCTACCGCCACTGTCTCGACATCGACGGCAGCGGCGAGCGCCTGGCCTTCGGAAGCACGACGGGCGCGCTCTTCGTCACCGAGGACCAGGGCGACTCGTTCGCGCAGATCTCGGGGCACCTGCCCCCGGTCTACTGCGTGCGATTCGGGAAGTAGCCCGCGGGGCCGGTCTCGACTCGCGCGCCGCTCACTCCCATTCGATGGTCGAGGGCGGCTTGGAGCTGATGTCGAGCACGACCCGGTTGAAGCCGCGCACCTCGTTGATGATGCGGTTCGAGATGCGGCGCAAGAGGTCGCGGTCCAGGTAGCTCCAGTCGGCGGTCATCCCGTCGACCGACTCGACGATACGCAGGCAACAGGCGCTCTCGTAGGTGCGCGCATCGCCCATGACGCCGACCGACTTGACCGGCAGAAGCGCGGCAAAGTACTGCCACAACCCCTTCTCGGCGCCGGCCTTCTCGATCTCGCTCGTGACGATGTGGTCCGCCTCGCGCAGCAGCTCGCAACGCTCCGGCGTCACCTCGCCCACGATGCGCACGGCCAGGCCCGGACCCGGGAACGGCTGACGTGAGACGATGCGCTCGTCCAGACCGAGGAAGCGCCCGATGGCGCGCACCTCGTCCTTGAAGAGCTCGCGCAGGGGCTCGACCAGCTCCATGTCGAGGTCGTCCGGCAGGCCTCCGACGTTGTGGTGGCTCTTGATCACGGCCGTGTTGCCGCCGTGTACGGCAACCGACTCGATCACGTCCGGATACAGGGTGCCCTGCCCCAGGAAACGTGCATTCTGGAAACGAGTGGCTTCCTCCCGGAAGACATCGATGAAGTCATGCCCGATACGCTTGCGCTTGAGCTCTGGATCCGTGACGCCCACGAGGCTGCTGAGGAAGCGATCGGTCGCGTCGACCGTGGTCAGGTCGAGGCCCAGGTGCTCCCGGAACTCGCTCTCGACGATCGCGCGCTCGCCTTTACGCAGCAGCCCGTTGTCCACAAAGATGCAGTGCAGGCGATCTCCGATGGCGCGATGCACGAGTGCCGCCGCGACCGCGCTGTCGACGCCGCCCGAGAGGCCGAGGACGACCTCGCCGCTCTCGCCCACGATCTCGTGCACCTTGGCGATCTCGCGCTCGACGATGGAATCCGCCTGCCAGTCGCGCGGCATCTTGCACACGTGGTCGAGGAAGTTGCGCAGGATGTCGCCGCCGCGTTCGGTATGGCTGACCTCGGGGTGGAACTGCACGCCGAAGAAACCGCGGCCGGGATCGCCCACGGCAGCGTGTTCGCAGGAGCCGGAGTCGGCGTAGGTCGTGAAGCCCGAGGGCAGCTGCGCAACCTTGTCACCGTGGCTCATCCAGACGACGCTGCGCCCCTCGATGCCGCTGAAGAGACCGCTGGAGTTGCGCACCTCGATCTCGGTGTGGCCGAACTCGCGCTCGCCACTGCCCTGGACCTCGCCGCCCAGTGTGCGACACATCCATTGCATTCCGTAACAGATCCCGAGCACGGGCACGCCCAGCTCGAGTAGCTCGGCGGGCACGTCAGGCGCATCCGGCGCGTACACCGAGGCCGGACCGCCCGAGAGGATCACGCCACCCAGGTTCATGCGCCGCGCCGTCTCGAGCGCGGTTCGAGGCGGAGCGATCTCACACCACGTGGCGGCCTCGCGCACGCTGCGTGCGATCAGCTGTGCGTACTGAGTACCCAGGTCGACGATCAGGATCCCGCGCGGGGAATCCGACTGTTGTGCACTCATCCGGCGGCGTAGTTGGAGGATTCCTTGGTGATTGACACGTCGTGCGGATGGCTCTCCTTGACCCCCGCGGACGTGATTCGGATGAACTGTGCCTTCTCCCAGAGCTCGGTGATGGTGCGCGCCCCGCAATAACCCATCCCGGCGCGAACGCCGCCGCACATCTGATGTACGAAGGGCGAGAGGCGTCCACGGTACGGAACCATGCCCTCGATGCCCTCGGGGACCAGCTTTTCCGGATCCGTCACCGCGCCCTGGCGGTAGCGCTCCTTCGAACCCTCCTGCATGGCGCCCACGGAGCCCATTCCACGCACGGCCTTGAACGAACGGCCCTGGTACAGGAACGTCTCGCCCGGGCTCTCCTCGAGGCCCGCGAACAGGCTGCCGAGCATCACGCTCGAGGCCCCGGCCGCGAGCGCCTTGGTGATGTCGCCCGAGAAGCGAATGCCGCCGTCGGCGATGACGGGCACGCCCGTTCCGCGCAAAGCCTCGGCCACGTTGGAGATAGCCGTGAACTGGGGCACGCCGATGCCGGCGATGATGCGCGTCGTGCAGATGGAGCCCGGGCCGATGCCGACCTTGACGCCGTCGACGCCGGCCTCGACCAGCGCCTTACCCGCAGCGGCGGTGGCCACGTTGCCGGCCACGACATCCACGTCGAGAGTCTTCTTCAACTGGCGCACGGTGTCCATGACCCCGGCACTATGGCCGTGGGCTGTATCCACAACGAGCACGTCCACGCCCGCATCCACCAGGCCCTCCGCGCGCGTGAAATCCTTGGTACCGACGGCCGCGCCGACGCGCAGCCGGCCGCGCGTGTCGAAGGCCGAGTTCGGGAAGGCCGACAGCATGTTCAGGTCCTTCATCGTGATCAGCCCCTTCAGGCGGTGCTGATCGTCGAGGATGATAAGCTTCTCGACCTTGTGGCGATGGAGCAGCACGCGGGCCGCCTCGAGCGAGGTGCCCACGGGCGCAGTCACGAGCCCCTCCGAGGTCATGATCTCCCCCACGGGGGTCGAGTTCTCGGCGTGGAAGCGGCAATCGCGACGGGTCAAGATCCCGACCACGCGATCGTCATCGAGCACCGGCAGGCCGGAGATGTGCTGACTCGCCATGATCTCGCGCGCCTCGCCGATCGTGGCGCTGGGCGCGAGCGTGACCGGATCGAGGATCACGCCGTTGGCGGAGCGCTTGACCTTGTCGACCTCGCGGATCTGATCCTCGATCGAG
>JBLHKW010000223.1:0-6293 GCA_047618565.1 Planctomycetota bacterium | reverse complement strand
GCCTTCCCGGACACGGGCCCGGTCCAGGAGCTCGAGCCGCGCTGGATCCGCGAGAACGGTGTCGACTACATCGTGGCCCCCGGCCGGGACCACAAGACGGGCTGGTTCTGTGACCAGCGCGAGAACCGCCTGCGGGTGGCCGGATTCGCCGCCGAGCGGACGGTGCTGGACCTGTGCTGCAATGCGGGCGGATTCAGCCTCCAGGCAGCACGCATGGGAGCCGCGAGCATCGACGCGGTCGACCTCGACGAGAAGGTCCTGGCGCGCGCCCGGACCTCCGCCGAGCGCAATGGCGCCAAGGTGGAGTTCCACCACGCGGACGCGTTCCATTTCCTGCGTGAACTGCGCGCCAGCTCGAGGCAGTTCCAGATCGTGGTGGCCGATCCCCACAAGTTCGTACCGACCAAAACCCACCTGCGCGAGGGGCTCAAGAGCTATCTCGACCTGAACGCCCTGGCCCTGGAGGCCGTCAAGCCGGGAGGTCTCCTGGCCACGTTCTCGTGCTCAGGATCCCTCGACCTGCCGGGCTTCCTGGGCGTCCTGTTCCAGGCCGCGCGGCGTGCCAACCGTGATATTCGCGTCCTGGAGATCCTCGGTGCCGCCGCCGACCATCCCCAGCGACCCGATTTCGCCAAGTCCCGCTACCTCAAAGGGGTCATCCTGGCGGTCGACTGACGGGCGACCGCCGGAGCCCGACCGCTGGCGCTCGTGCCGAGCGGCAGTTTTGGGACGGGTAGGTGGTGGAAGTCGGGGCCCCCGGGTTGCATCATATGGGTAGCGCCCCCTTGTATCACCATACCTGGGTCGCGCGGGGGCGCTATCATGCCCTCAACACTCTATCTCCGGCGGACACGCAAAGACTTGCGGGACCTATCGCTTCATGACTCTACCCATCCTCTTGGTTCGCGAACAATGGCAGGGATTCGAAGACGCTTGGAAGGAAGTCATCGATTCCGAGGGGCCGATCGACGAGCTCCTCGTTGCCCTGCGCCTGGCCGGGGAGAAGAAGCGCATCTCGCGTTGCCTGGCGCGAGCGCGCGAACACGCGCTGGCGCTCGAGGCCAGTGAGCGTTACGCCGATGCTGCCCACATTCTGGGCGCCGCGATCGTCGCGGGCGCACAGGTCAGCGAGGTCGGCACACCCCTGCGGCGCTGCGCCGAAGCCGCGTGGAGCAAGGAAAGCTTCTGGGTTCCGTTCGGTGAGTTGACGGGCCTGACGGATGAGAACCGGGACCTGCGCAAGGCCTGGTCCGACTTCTCGACCCTGCTCGTGCTCAAGAAGGGTCAGCTGATCTTCCACGGCGGCGGCTGGGGCCCGGGTGAGGTCACCGAGGTGCACGAGGCCGAGCTCGAACTCGGCATTCGCTTCGCGAACGGTCGCACGGACCGCTTCCCCATGAAGGCCGCGATCGACATCTTCGATCCGCTTGCCGAGACCGACCTGCGCGCGATGAACTATCGCGACAGCGCCGACCTCATGAAGCGCCTGAAGAAGGATCACCTCGAGATCCTGCGCATGGTCGTCGAACGCCATCACGGGCGTGCCGGCGCGGTCGCCATCCGTACCGCATTGATGCAGGTCGGTATCGAAGGTAGCGCCTGGACAGCTTGGTGGCGCAAGGCGCGCAAGCTGGCCGAGAACTCCGAGTGGTTCGACGTCACCGGAAGCCCCGCCAAGGCGAACATCAGGCTGCTCCTTGAAGCCAAGGACCCGATCGAGGCCCTGCGCAAGCAACTGCGCCAGTCCAATGATCTGGCCGACATGCACGGCCGCGTGCGCGACCTGTTCGTCAGCACCGCAAACGTCGAGGAGAACGTCCAGCAGGTCGCTCTGGAGACCCTGGAGGAGGCCGCCCTGCTCGATGATGAGCCTATCCACCAGCGGCTCGCAGCCTGGCTCTTCCTGTTCGAGCGGCGCGATGCACCCCCCGAAGCGCTCACCAAGATCTACGACGAGCTGCGCGATGCGGAGATCCCGAGCGACCCCTCGGTGCCGCCCGCGTTCTGGGCTCTCGCCCAGGACCTCACGGGTGCCAAGGACCAGGAGCGCGCCATGCGACTCCTGCCCGAGATCTACGGCGAAGGATGGCTCGACGAAGCCTCGCGTCACCTGCAGCACACGCCGCCGGGTATGGTGCGCCCGCTGATCGAGGCGCTGCGCAAGGGCAAGCGCAAGGACGACCTGATCGAGCATTACGCCGGTCTGCTGGCCCGCCCCCTGCGCGCACCGGCGTTGTTCGTGACCCTCGCCAAGCTGCTCGAAGATGGCAAGCTGGACGAGAGCAAGTTCCCGACGCCGGTCCAGCGCGCCCAGGCGCTCTTGACCCTGGCGCACCACCTGTTCCAGAACCGCCGCGGCAACACCCAGACCGCCCGGGTACACACGCGCCTGGTCGAGGCTCTGGCTGGCAAGGAGCCGCTCCTGCGCACGCTCCTGAAGGACGTCGACATCGCCGGCATGCGCAGTCTGCAGGTGCAGATCCAGCGCGGAGTCGACGACACGATCGACCACCTGATCACGGACATCGCGCTCGATCTGGACCGGCACTTCTTCGCCTCCGACGACAAGCCGTTCTGGGAGAGCGAAACGATCTGGACCACCCGCGCCGGGCTCGAGCGCCGCTCCAAGGAGCTGCGCGAGTTGCGCGAAGTGAAGATCCCGGAGAACCAGGACGCGATCGGCCGCGCCGCCTCCTACGGCGACCTGTCCGAGAACGCCGAGTGGGAAGCCGCGATGGAAGAGATGCGCAACCTGACCTCGCGTGCCATGGGCATCGAGGAGGAGCTGCGCCTGGCGGACCTGATCGAGAACGCGGTGCTGCGCGAGGACACGGCCTGCCCCGGGACCACGGTCCGATACCGCGAGCTCGGGTCCAAAGAGGAGAAGCACATCCAGATCCTCGGGCCCTGGGACGAGCAGTCCGAAGGCCCCGAGGTCGTCTCGTACCGTGCGCCCCTGGCGGCCGGGATGCTCGGCATGCAGCCCGGCGAGAAGGGCACGGTCAAGCTTCCCGCCGGCGAGATCCAGGTCGAGGTGCTGGAGATCGGACTTTCGTCGATCGACTGATCTACCGATAAATAGGGCGCCCGAGCACGGCACGCCCATCGGAGCCAACCCGGGCCCGCAGCTGCGCACTGGCGCAATGCGGGCCCGTGCTGCATCCCGGGCCACCCTGTAGCGATCCCGCAAGCCCGGAAATCCAAGAAATCTGCTCTAGCGCCCACTAGACGCTTGCCGAACACTACATCATGACATAGTGTTCAAAGCCGTGATCAGCCAGCCCATCAGCTTCCAGAACCTGCTCAAGGTACTCGCAGACCCGACCCGTTTGCGCATCCTCGGCCTGCTCGAGCTCGAAGAGCTCTCGGTGGGAGAGCTCTCGCGTGCCCTCGGGATGACCCAGAGCCGGGTCAGCAACCACCTGCGCGTCCTGCGTGAGGAGCTACTGCTGCGGGAGCGGCACGTGGGCACCAGCACCCACCTGCGCGCGAACGTGGAGCCCGGGCAGGGTGCCCGCAACGGCTACCCCGCACGCCTCTGGGACACCCTGCGCGAGGGCCTGATCTCGCTGCCCGAACATTCCGCCGACCGCTCGCGCCTGACGCAGGTGCTCGCCAGCCGCAGCGACAGCGGTGTCGACTTCTTCGACCGCATGGCCGGCGAATGGGACAAGATCGGGGCCCAGTTCCAGTCCGGTCAGGCGCGCCAGCGCTGCGTGGCCAGCCTGCTCCCGCACGGACTGAAGATCGCCGACCTGGGTTGCGGAACGGGCTACATGGCGCGCGCGCTGACCGGTCTGAGCGGACACCTGGTGTGCGTCGACCGCTCGGAAGCCATGCTCGATCAAGCACGCGAGCGGCTGGCCCAGGCCCCGCCCGGCGTGCAGGTCGAATTTCGCAAGGGCGAACTCGACGCCCTGCCCATCGAGGACGACGAGCTCGATGGCGCTCTGGCCGGCATGGTGCTGCATCACCTGGCCGACCTGGACCCCGCCCTGCGCGAGATGCACCGCGTCGTGCGCCCCGGTGGTATGGCCGCCGTGCTCGAGCTCGCCCCGCACCGCGAAACCTGGATGCACGACGCCCTTGGCGACCGGCACCTGGGCATCCATTCCAGCGACGTGGCCGCCGCCTTCGGGCGCGCCGGCTTCGACGAGATCCAGATCGAGTCTGTAGAAGACCATTACTGTCCAAAGCCCCCCCCGAGTGACGGCGACGCCGCTGCACGGTCGGTGGCCCTTCCTCTTTATATCGTTCGGGGACGCGTCGTCTCCGAACGCACCTGAACCTCCGGCCTCGCCGGTCGAACCCACAAGAAAACGATGACACCCACCAGCCAACTGACCGCAGCTGACTACAAGGTCAAGGACCTCTCCCTCGCCGCATTCGGCCGCAAGGAGATGCAGATGGCCGAGATCGAGATGCCCGGCCTGATGAGCATGCGCACCGACTACAAGGGCAAGTTCCCCTTGAAGGGCGCGCGCATCACCGGCTCGCTGCACATGACGATCCAGACCGCGGTCCTGATCGAGACCCTGGTCGACCTGGGCGCCGACGTGCGCTGGGCCTCCTGCAACATCTTCTCGACCCAGGACCACGCCGCCGCGGCCGTCGTCGTGGGCCCGAACGGCACCCCGGACGCCCCGAGCGGCATCCCGTGCTTCGCCTGGAAGGGCGAGACCCTCGACGAGTACTGGTGGTGCACGGTCAAGGCGCTGACCTGGAACGGTGAGGCCGCCAACATGATCCTCGACGATGGTGGCGACGCCACCCTGCTGGTCCACAAGGGCCGCGAGTTCGAGCTGGCGGGCGCCGTCCCGGAGCCGACCGATGCCGATGCCGAGGAGTATCAGATCATCCTGGGCGTCCTGAAGGCGAGCCTGGCCGAGTCCAAGGACAAGTGGACCAAGGTCGCCGACGCCATCACCGGCGTTTCCGAGGAGACCACCACCGGCGTGCACCGTCTGTACCAGATGGTCGAGCGCGGCGAGTTGCTCTTCCCGGCCATGAACGTCAACGACGCCGTCACCAAGAGCAAGTTTGACAACCTGTACGGTTGCCGCCACTCGCTGATCGACGGAATCTTCCGCGCCACCGACGTCATGATCGCCGGCAAGGTCGCCGTCATCTGCGGCTACGGCGACGTGGGCAAGGGCTGCGCCCAGTCCCTGCGCGGTCAAGGCGCGCGCGTGATCGTCACCGAGATCGACCCGATCTGCGCCCTGCAGGCCGCGATGGAGGGCTACGAGGTCAAGCGCCTCGAGAGCGTCCTCGCCTTCGCTGACATCTTCGTCACGACGACCGGCAACAAGGACATCATCACCGCCGAGCACATGCAGGGGATGAAGCACAACGCCATCGTCGGCAACATCGGCCACTTCGACAACGAGATCGACATCGCCGGCCTGACCAAGATCGACGGCATCGAGAAGATCAACATCAAGAACCCGGCCGAGCACGAGAACCAGGTCGACCAGTGGGTCTTCCCCGATGGCCACGCCATCATCATGCTGGCCGAGGGACGCCTCCTGAACCTGGGCTGCGCCACGGGCCACCCGAGCTTCGTGATGTCGAACTCATTCACCAACCAGGTGATGGCCCAGATCGAGCTGTTCCAGAACTCGTCCCTGTACGAGAACAAGGTCTACACGCTGCCCAAGCACCTGGACGAGCGCGTCGCGCGCCTGCACCTCGAAAAGCTCGGCGTCGAGCTGACCGAGCTCTCCGACGGGCAGGCCAGCTACCTCGGCATCCCGAAAGAGGGCCCCTACAAGCCCGACCACTACCGCTACTAGGCCCCCTGCCAGTACGCGCGGGAAAGCGCTGATTTAGAGGCGCCGGCCCCCTTTCCGAGGGCCGGCGCCTCTCTATAATCCCGCCCATGCCTGCACCCGTCCGCATCGGCCTCATCGGCAACTCATTCGCGTCCAAGGTCCAGCTGCCCGCCCTGCGCCAGATCGGCGGCAACATCGTGGTCGGCATCGCCGGCGCCGATGAAGACAAGGCGCGCGACACCGCGCGCGAGTGGGGCATCCCGAAAGCCTCCGGCGACTGGCGCGACATCATCGCCCTCGACTGCGACCTCGTCATCCTCACGACGCCGGTGCACCTGCACGCCCCGATGGTGCGCGCCGCACTCGAAACACGCGCCGCGATCCTGTGCGAGAAGCCCTTCACCCTGAACGCGGGCGAAGCGCGCGAGCTGGCCGACGAGGCGCACGGACGCCTGGCGCTGCTCGACCACCAACTGCGCTGGAGCCCCTGGCGCCGCCGCATGCGCGAGATGTTCCAGG
>JBLHKW010000222.1:0-6301 GCA_047618565.1 Planctomycetota bacterium | reverse complement strand
ACCGTGGCGCTCGCCTCGCCAGGGATGCGCAGGATCAGGGGCACGTGGATGCACCAATCGTAGAGCAGTCTGTGCTTCTGCCACTGGTGACGCCTGAAGCCATCCATCAGACCCTGCCCGTGGTCGGCGGTGACCACGACGATCGTGTCGTCCCACTGGCCATGTTCCTTGACCCAGCCGAGCAAACGCCCGACCTGCATGTCCATGAAACTGAGCTCGGGGTCATACATCCGGACGCGCCACTCGGGATCCTGCAGGGACGCATCCTTGTCGTATTCGAGCCCAAAGGGCTTCATGAACGCAGCGGGAGGGACCACCGAGTAGTCGTGCACATCGAACATGTGCACCCACAGGCACCACGGATCGTCGCCGGTGTCATCCAGCCAGCGCAGGGCCTCGTCGACCGTGTAGTCGCCGCGCCGCTGAGTTGCGTTGCCCTGACCGTCGAGCCACGCGGTCTCGTGCTGTTGCTGCTTGCTGAAGTCGTGGCCTTCGAGGTCCAGCCCCGTGCTGAACGTGTCGAAGCCCTGATCGAGCCCGTAGATCTCGGAGACCGGATACGAACTGACCATGGCGGCCGTCTGCCAGCCGCCGGCGCCCAGGATCTCGGGCATGGTCTCGACGGACTCCTTCAGCCGGTGACTGACCTCGTCGCTGTAGAACACGCGCATACCGTGCTCGTAGTTGTTGAGACCGGTCAGGATCGACGAGTGCGACATGGGCGTGATGCCCGCCGTGGAGATCGCGCGACCGAAGCGCACGCCGTCGGCCGCGAGCGCGTCGATGTTCGGGGTGGTCTCCGTCTTGTATCCGTAACACGAAAGGTGGTCGGCACGGGTCGTGTCCAGGGTTACCAGCAGGACGTTCATCCCTTTCGCGCTTGCCGAACCCGCGTCGCCGCAGCCAGCCGCCGACAGGGCGAGCAGCATCACCAGGCCTGACGCCCTGGCACTGGCGGGCAGAGACCGATCGACGAGCGTCGTCCTGGCGCGCTTCCTGAAACTCTGTTCGTTCACTGCGGTCCTTCCGGGGTTGCCGTGGGCTTCAATCTGGATCGGATCTCGAGGTCCAAGGAGCGCATATGTTCGCGCAGGGCCGCCTTGTCGGGCGCGATGCCCTGTAGAGCGTCGCAGAACCAGCGCAGCTCCTGCATTCGCAGGCGCAGGCTCGCGCCCACGATCTGGCCACCCACCTTGCGCTTGTACAACACGAAGCTGCGCCACCAATGGGAGTTCACGGCGTTGGCGGGGAGGCGCTGCTCGACGAGCATCTCCTGCCAGGCCGGGTACTCGAACTTGCAGATGTCGGTCGAGAAGGCGTACTCGCGCAGGCGCTGGTCCCTGGTCTCGAAGACCTCGTAGACCTCGTAGACCTCGTGCGCGAGCGCCGCGCCGTACTCACTGCCGAACCTCGCCACGGGCTCGCGCCCGGGCGCACGGTTCGTGAGGATGTGCAGGGCATCGAGCTTCTCCTGGACGCTTCCGCTCGCGCGCGCGGCATCCAGCTGTTCGGTGCTCTGGTGCTGAACCCGTGCGACCACCAGTTCCAGCACCAGGAGCAACCCAAGCGCGCAGTGTGGGAACCAGGCGCGCATCAGGTCGAGCTCTCCCAGGCCATATCGATCACTCCCGACAGCTCCGGCCAGTCGATCCACCACAGGACCGAGAGCAGGCCACCGACGCCCAGCAAGGCCAGGGTGCGCCGGCGGCGCGACCCCTGCCGCAGGTGCCCGGTGAGCAGGCCTGCGCCCAGGGCGATCAGGAACGGGATGAAGGGGATGCGGAAACGCGACATGGCGACGATGGAGGCCGTGCTCACAAAGTACAGGGTCACGGTGGTCAGAAGCCACCGCGCTGACCGATCCTCGACAGCGCTCCACAGACCCGCCAGGCCAAAGAGCATCACGAGGGCCGACAGGCCGATCGATGCCAGCGTCAGGGTCCTGCGCACCAGGGGCGTTCCCAGGCGTCCGTCCGCGTAGTGTTCGAGGCCCTGGTGACGGACGAAGAAGCACGAGGGCAGCGCCAGATCTGCGAGCTTCTTGATGCGGCTGCGAACGAACCAGCCCGGGTGCGTGCGGACGAAGCCCATCCCGAGCTCGACACCCATCGCCAGCTTGTCGGCCGTGTTCGTGATCGTCTCCGCGCGCTGCCACTCACCGACCCCATCGTTGGCGACGAACCACTCCCGCGGCCGGGGTAGCTCGCGGTCGAAACGATGCCGGGCAAAGGGCGATGTGTCGAAGTTCTTGTAGGGCGCATTCAGACCGAGAAAACAGTTCTCGCCCAGGCTTGCCCCGATCGGCAGGAAGCGGCCGTAGACCTCATAGTTGCGCAAGGTCCAGGGCGCCACCACGACCGTGATCGCGAGCAGGAACAACGAACCACGACGCAGTCCACCCATGCGAGCGCGAAGCCACAGCAAGAGGCCCAGCACCGGCGCCAGGTAGAGGTGCACCTCCTTCAGGTACAGGCAGAGCCCGAACAAGACCCCGGCGCACAAGAGACGCAGGGACTCCCGACGCGAGCCGGCATCCGCTCCATCATCCTGCATGGTCAGGAGCACCAGATAGATGCTCGGAAGGAACAGCGCCAGGAAGAAGGTCTCGGTCCACAGATAGTGGGTGAACCCGATCAGCGGCAGGTAGACACACCAGATGATTCCGGCCAGCACGGCGGCCCTTTGCCCGAACAGGCGCCGTGCAAAGAGCATGGTGAACCAGCCCACCGAGGCCGACGCCAGAACCTGCGCCAGCTTGATGTAGAAGATGCCGTCCGCGTCGAACGCACGCAGGAACAGGCCCAGCACGAAGGGATATCCGGGGGGCCAGAGGTAGCGGTAACTGTCCGAATAGAATCCGAAGTATTCCCAGGTCAGGGCGAGGTAGACGTAGTTGGCCTCGTCGGACTGCAGCTCAAGCTCACCGGCCAGCAGCAGAAAAGCCAGACGAATCCCGACGCCCAGGATGCAGAGCACCGCGAGCAGACGAAGGGAGCCGCGCCCCGGCCCGTCCTGAGGATTACCGGGAATCACGCCCAGCTCGCGCTAGCCCCGGTTACTCATGAGCCGCGAGGCGAAACGCCTCGATTCGGTTCCCGGTCGTGCCCTGCGTGCATTGCCGCCGCAGGCGACCTCCTTGGGTCTCCGAGGACGCCAATGTTCGCAAAGTGCCACCAGGGGGCGAAAGGCCGGGCGAAGCCGGCCGTTCGTGGTGTTTCGTCCGCGTGGTCATGAATACTCCGGGCTAGCAGCTCGTCCCGGGAGACCGGCCAGGAGGGTGTCGCGGGGCTGAATCCGTGTACCCATCGGCGGTCGGTCTTACTCGTCCTTCGATTGGGCCTTGCGCCCCTTTACGGTGGGCTTCTCGCGGGCGGTACCTGGTTTCTGTTCCTGCACGGCGTCAGCCCCAACGCGCCTGATCTTCATCGGCTGTGCGGCCAGCGCGCGCTGCATCATCTTCTTGCCGCGTTCCGTGGAGACCTTCTCCATTCCGGTGGCGCACAGCTGCTCGGCGACCTTAGTCACCCCTGCGCGCTTCGCGCGGCTGATGAAGACCGCGTAGGCATTGCCCGTGGGGACCATTTCCAGAACAGTGTCCGCAAGCGCCTTGGCATCGGCCCCTCGGCCGACAGAGAGCAGAGCCTCGTAGTAACTTCCATTGCGCTCGATGTACAACCGCCGGGCCTCACTGGCGACCGGCGTATTAGCTTTCGGGTCAGCCCCAGCGACTCCCGCGTTCATCGTGGCGCCGTCCAGGCGCGCCTTGGCGGACACATCGCCGGCGGCGTCGAGAACGTCCTCGTAGCGACGACGTCCCATCAAGGTCTCAAGTACTCCGTGAAGGGCGACCTCCAGCATCTCGGGGTCGGGTTCGCTGGACGTCCGGATCGACTGGAATGCGCCAATCGCCTCACTGGGCTCGCCCAGGGCTGCGCCGATGCTCATCAGGACCCGCAACGAACTCGGTGTTCCGTACCCGGTATTCAGGGCGCGCGCATACTCGTGGCTGCGCTGGCGCAACTCGGCCGACGAGGTCGTGGTCTTGTCGAGACTGACCAGCCGGCGCAGGATCAACTCGAGGTAGCGGTCCATGAATCCTGGCGTCTGGATGTCCCCGTTGTCGAGGCACCACAGGTAGGCATGCATGCAATCGACCGCATCGGTTTCGCCACTGGCATACAGACCGTTCGCGTAGGCGAGCCATGCCTCGGGATCATTCGCAGCGTCATCGCGCGGCTGCTCGACGACGGCGCGTTTGCCAGACCGTGCAGCGCGTGCGGCCACGCTGAACTCGACCAGCAACTCGTTGAGCGGCTGGACGCCATTTACGCGCACGACGACCGTTCCGTCAGGCTTGATCAACAACACCGAGGGGTACGCCCTGATCTCCCAGTTCTGTGCTTGCCTGCGCTCCTTGCTCCCGTCGATCTGCACGGCGATCGCGTTCTTGTTGACCCAATCGATCATCTCGGAATCCTCCCAGGTGGCCTCCATGCGCTTGCACGCAGGATCATCGGGCCGGGTCCAGGACACGAGCACCACCTGGTTCGAGCGGCGAGCCGCCGCAAGGGCGTCGTAGACGGTGAGGTCCTTGAAGAGGCTGTCGCCCGCAAGCGCGGGCATGCCCACCATGACGAGGCCCAGGATGCGTAGATACGTTGAGATCATGACCGTAGGTCCGGAGGGTTGGCCAGCCTGCCGGCCAGCGTACTTTGGGGTGCAATCCGATTGGCGGAGAGGCTTCCGGAGGGAGCCGCCTACCCGTCTGCCACGACATAGGATATCGGCGCGATCGTCGGCCACCCTCACCTACGCAGCCAAAAATCCCATGTTGGACCGAGTTCGGATCCTGCGCCAGCTGGACCGGAATCCGGGACCAGGAGTACACCAGGAGCCACCCATAAGCGGACGCTCAGGTGGGCCTCAGGGCCGAAAATGGCTCGCGGATAGGCCGCGGCGACCTGTCGGGAGTATCCTCGGAGTATCCCAGACGGGCCGCGCGGGGCACATGCCGCCGGGCCGTCCATCCACAGCATCGACGAAAGTCACCCAAGATGATCGCTCAAGCTATCGGCCTGGCAGGCCTCACGCTGCTCACCTCGCCCGCTACGGTCCGAACCGCTGCGCCCGGCGCCGGCCTCGTGGCGACGGAAGCCCGCCAGCCGTCCGACGATCCCGTCGAATGGCGCGATCAGCGCCGCGCCGAACTGCGCCGCGCCTGGGACCTCCTGGAGGGCAAGCCGGCGCCCTCGCTCGGCCCGCTGAGCGACTGGATCAACGTCGAGTCGCTCGACTGGAAGGACCTGCACGGCAAGGTCGTGGTGATCGACTACTGGGCCACCTGGTGCGGTCCCTGCCGGAAGGGCATCCCGCACCTCAAGGAAATGTACAAGGAACTCGCCTCCGACGGACTCGTCATCCTCGGGGTGCACTCAGCGCGCGGCTGGGACAAGATGGCGGCCCTCGCTAGAGGCGAGAAGATCGACTACCCACTCGCCGTGGACAAGGATAGCGCGCTCGGGTCGACCCTCGGAGTCCAGTACCTGCCGACCTACTTCGTGGTCGACCGCAACGGGACCATGCGCGTGGCGGGAGCCGAACGCTCCCAGCTGGACGCCATCGTCGCGAGCCTGCTCTCGGAAGAGGGTTCCGCGTCCGACTCCACCCCGAGCCCCGCCGCCACTGGCGAGCCGAGCTGGCCGGAGACGATCGAGAAGCGCCTCTACGCCACCGACCTGCGCGGCAAGCAAGCACCGGCGTTTGAACCTGCGGAATGGCTCGGCAGCGAGCCACAGCTCGCCGGCAAGGTCGTCCTGTATGACCTCTGGGCCACCTGGTGCGGTCCGTGCCGCCAGGGCATCCCGAAGTTGAACGAGTACCAGAAGAAGTTTGGCGACGATCTGGTCGTGGTGGGTGTCAGCGACGAGGACGCGGGCGCGATCCGGGGGTTCATGAAGAAGAACACGATCGCATACCCCATGGCCGTCGACGGAGGCAAGCTGAAGCGGGCGGTGGGCGCCAAGGCGATCCCGCACGTGATCGTCGTCAGTAGCGACGGCGTCGTTCGCTGGCAGGGTGTGCCTCACATGGCGCCCGACGCCCTGAGCGAGGGCACCCTGAAGCGCATCATCGAGATGAACCGAACCCTGGGAACCGAGCCCGTGGACGCCCGCTAGCAGCCCGTTGAAAAACTCCCTACTCGACTTCGCCCTCTCCGCCGCCGCTGCGTCGTGCTCGTCGAGCCGTGCTGCGACGAAGATGGCTTCGTCTCGCTACGGGACTTTTTCAACGGGCTGCTAGC